>JAZQXR010000075.1:0-14122 GCA_045632975.1 Rikenellaceae bacterium | reverse complement strand
ATTTAATATGTTCGTAAAAGGACAAATCGATGAAAAGTACATCAAACAATTCGCAGCGTTGGGCGTTACCAACGAAAATGACATAATTACCATTCTTAACGGATTGGACAATATTGCTGAAATCGGTTATGCGTGGTATGTGAATAATAAGGCTAATAAACTGAATACTAATGATTAAAAAGAAAAAGAAATATGGCATAGACCAGATTATCAGCAGAAGAAAGGCACTTACAGCGAGTGGTAAGGGTAAATCGGCGACTTGGACACGAGTATCGTCGGAGGAGCAATTTAAGAGCAATAATTCAATTGACACGCAGTTGGATGCGTGCCACAGATATTGCGAAAATAACAACAAGGAGGTTAAGTACGATTTCGGCGGCACATTCGAGAGCGCAAAGAAGGCTGGAGATAAATTCTTGGAGATGATTGGCATAGTCCTCAACGACCCCGAAATAGACACTATCGTAGTATATGATTACGACCGTTTCAGTCGTAATATGACCGAAGGTTTGACCTATAAGGGTCAGTTGAACCGTAGCGGCATCACCATCATTGCCGTCAATCAACCCGTAGATAAGAGCAATTTGTTGGCAGAACACATCGAGGCTATCTTGCTTATCGTTGCCGACATCGACAACGCTATGCGTAGGCATAAGTGCTACGAGGGAATGGTGGCGTGTATCAACCGAGGCGAGTGGTATGGTCGCCCGCCACTTGGCTACAATTCAAAGAAGGTGAACAAAGAACACCAACTAACTATCAATGACGATGGGCGCATACTTAAAAATGCTTGGGAGTGGATTGCCAATGAACCCGACATAACCCAAGCAATGGTTGTGGAACGCCTACGAGCGCGAGGACTGGATATTAAGAAACAACGCCTATCAGAGTGTTTGCGAAATCCGTTCTATTGCGGGCGATTGGAGCATAAATTCCTCAACGGTAATGTTATCAAAGGCAAGCAGGAGAAATTAATTTCCGAGGCATTGTTCGATAGGGTGCAACAAATTCTTGACGGTAATCACGGCGGCTATGAACAAGCCGCCATTACCCCTCAATTCCCATTGAAAGGACACATCTATTACAACGGTCATATGCTGACGGGCTACACGGTCAAAAAGAAGAATCTGGACTATTATAAATATAGCGGTAAGGACGGTTCGGTCAATGTATCGGCGAAAGAACTACACGCAAAGTATTCCGAATTGCTCGACCGTTTCAATGTGCCTATGGAACTTATCCCGATACTCGTTAATGTGTTGAAGCAAAAGTTTGCCGAGAAGGAGAACACGCAGGAAGATGACATCAACGCAGTGAAGAAGCATTTGGCAACCATCAATACCTATATTAAGACAGCTAAAAAGAACTTCGCAATCGGCAAAGTGGACGAAGATGCGTACAGCAGTGCCATCGCCGATTTGGAGGCTGAAAAACGCTCTACGGAGGCGGAGTTGGAAAAAATCTCGGTGAACCTCTCGAACCTTGCATCTTACATTGAGGACGCAATCAGAATTGCTTGTAATTTAAGCAGTTATTGGAATATGGGCGACTTTGAAACCAACCAAAAGATACAAAAAATGGTCTTTCCTAATGGGGTTAGATGGGACAAAGAAAATAGGGCTTATCTAACCGACTTCGGAAATTTGTTCTTTGATTTAATGTTCAGTGTATCAGATAATTACAAAAACGAAATCGCACAAAAAAAGGACGAATCTTGCGATTTGTCCTCTTTAGTAGCCCCAACAGGACTCGAACCTGTATTTAAGGTTTAGGAAACCTTCGTTCTATCCCTTGAACTATAGAGCCCCGGATTTGCCTATGCGAAAGTCACGCCTCCCCGAATACTCTATTACTTGAAGGCCTCGCGCAAGTGGTCAATGAAGTTAGCCCTAACCGTAGTCTCGGTTTGCTTAATCATTGCCGCAATGGCCTCGGGTGTCGAACAACCGTGGCCGATGATGATGGGCGAGTTGACACCCAGCACCGGAGTACCTCCGAAGAACTCATAGTTAAGTTTATCGAAGAAGGGATTCGAGCCCATACCCATAGCTTGGGTGATGGGATAGAAGCTCTCGGCGGCTTTCAGCAGGATGTTACCCACGAAACCGTCACAGACAATAACGTCCGCCACGCGACCCGAGAATACATGTTTACCCTCGATGTTACCCACGAAGTTGTACGACGAGTTTTTCATCAGTTCGTGAGCCTCACGGCTGGTAAGGTTACCCTTGGTGCTCTCCTCACCGATGTTGAGCAGTGCGACACGAGGATTCTCGATGCCCAGCACGGTCTCGGCATAAACGCTACCGAGCAGACCATACTGCTGCAAAACGTCGGGGCGGCAGTCCACATTAAGACCCACATCCAAAAGCAGTGCCGTGCGGCCATCCACAACGGGAATGGGCGACGAAATCGAGGGGCGAATGACACCCTCAATAGCTTTGGTTACGAACATTGCACCAACCATCATTGCACCGGTGCTACCTGCGCTGGCAAAACCATCAATCTTGCCCGCTTTGAGATAGCCATAACCGACAACAATACTGCTGTTGGGCTTACTTTTGAACGCTTGTGCGGGATGGTCACCCATCTCGATAACCTCGGTGGTGTGTACGATGTCGAACTTGTCAGCAGCACAACCCTCTCTTGCGAGGATAGCCTCGATGGCGGGTTGGTCTCCAAACATCACGATACGCACATCATCTCCCACACGGTCAAGTGCTTTGATAGCACCCAACACAGCCGCTTCGGGGGCGTAATCGCCACCCATCGCATCAAGTCCGAGTCTCAACATAGTGTAAGCTTCTTTAAAGGTTTGTATTCCGAATCTATCGGGGGAAAGAGTCTAAATTACTCGGCTTTTTTCTCGATAGCGAGTTTGCCACGGTAGAAACCGCACTCGGGGCAAACACGGTGGTAGAGAACAGCCGAACCGCAGTTCGAGCAGGTCGATACAGTGGGAACTTCTGCTTTGTAGTGAGTTCTACGTTTGTCTCGGCGAGTCGACGAGACTTTGTGTTTAGGATGTGCCATTTTACTTGTTTATTATTAGTTATACTTCGTTTTACTATTTAGTCCTCTAATTTGAGGTTTTTGAGTTTCTGCATTTCGGGGTTCGACTCGAGAGTCTGCACCTCTTCGGCTGCGGTAAGGCTGTCGAACTCCTCGCCCGACACGATACGGAATCGGTTGAGCATTGCGGGGTTGCACAGCGGATTGCCGTGGACGTCACACGGGTGAACGCGCTGATACGGCAGGCTCAAAACGACGCTCTCGCGCAGATAGTCCGCCAAGTCGAGCACATCATCGCCCGGGTTGAGCCAAATCACCTCGTCGTCGCTCTCCATCTCCTCCTCGCTGATACGCACAGCCACATGGCCGCGATACTCAACGGGAATTGTGCACTCCTCGAGGCAACGGTCGCAGGGTGTCTGCACGCTACCCACCAGCTCGAGGTCGAGCACCATGGCGCCGGTCGACTTACCAAATGTAGCAGTCACAGCGACATCAGCACCCACAATATCGCACTCGGGCCACTCTGCGAACATAGCTCCGTCGATGCGGAATTCGTAGGTGTGAGTGCCTGCGGGCAGTGATTTATAAGGTATGGTATAGTCGTTGTTCATAATTACTAACACTACACAATGGGGTGCAAAGTTACATAAAAAACGAAAAATTGCAAAGTTTTCGATAAATGTTTATAACTTTGAGCTCGCAAAACGGCCCAAACGGCCCTCACGCGCAACCTAACGATGGCAAAAAAGAGCAACATAACCATATCCGTGGAGTGTGGATACAGCGAGTGGTGGCGTTACAACGTCTACATCACGGCGGCCACCTTCCGTGGCGGCGAGAGAGTCGACTATCAGAGCCTCTCGGATGTAGTCTACCCGACCGGCAACGGCTCGGAGGTGCGTCTGCGCCCTGCGGGGTACGACCCACGTCGCCCACTCTCGCTGGAGATTGCCGAGGCCGAGAGTCTGGAGCTGTTTATATATGTAATACCCAACACCATGCCCATCGACAGCGCCGTGCGCCAATCTCCGCCTTTCGAGATTCGCATCAAGGCCCGAGGCTCGGGCATCAACCTATCCGCAAAGCATACAGTAAACCAATGGGGTGGCGCATCGCTCCATATCACCCATCCGGAGGAGTAACCAACCAAACAGCGTGTCCAACAAGTTTTTGGACACGCTGTTTTTTAATTGCCACTCAAGTATCTTTGCGACAGGACGGAGGATACTTGTTTATTACCTAATACAATTGCTGATACTCCGACAAGGGCTTAATTTCAAGGTCGGTTTCTATACTGAAATCATAGAATTTCTTGACTCTCGGCTCCGACAATTCAAAGCCCTCAAGATAGACCCTGTTAAGCGGAGTATTTATGCCATTTCTGCTATAATGTCGTGCGTATATCGACAAGAAGTCCCAGAAACCAATTTTAGTTTTGTCATACATATAATCATTTCTCGATGTAGATAGAGCCTCATCGCCATCTTCCACATAAGCCTTGCAGTTGAGATACATTGCCAAGTATCTCATTGCGTCGGTGGTCGCTTGATCCTCCTTAACTCTCAAAGCATCGTCCACCAATGCGATAACCTTATCTCCATAGGGGCCGCTTATTTTCCAACTCTCATAAGGCACTTTGATTATGTTGCTATTGGGTGCCACTACATCTGCATACTCACAACCCGACAACACATTTATCGCCATTCCTGCATATCGGCTGTATGGCGCATATACAAAGGTTGTAAAACTCTCCTTTGACAATGCCGCAGAGGGGTGCCCATTAACAATCTCGAGAACTTTTTGATGATTTTTGGGCTCATACGCTATAAGATAGGGCGCCACTTTCATTTCATAAGCGTAAGCGTCCCCATAAAAACTAACTCCACCCGAGGGTTTGTAACCAACGCCCAAAATACGGTCTACTGGCTTATATCCAACAAACTCACCCTCATCAGACCTAACGATGGTGTGGCTGTCAAATATATAATCGGGATGCACGGGCTTTATAGGCTGATTGGTCGAGATATTGCACGATACTTTTTCATCACCGCTCATCACAAACGGAACTTTCAAAAGCAGATTCCATTTGCGGGCTGCTCTACAACTATCCGCAACATTCACCATCAAATCAATGTGCACATTCTCTCCCTTCATGTAAAATTTCGGTTCAATCGAGCTAATGTACGATGACGCAAGACCCGTCATTGCGACAAGTGTATTTTCCGCAAAATCAACACCCTTGACAACCTCAATATCGTCAAAAGGTATCATATACTGCGAGTATTGCACCGAACCTATGACTTTGGTGTAGAAATCATCATAGCTTGTAAACAGATACGGTTTATCAAACTCCAGCGAGTAGAACTCCGATTTGTCTAACAACATTGCTTCAACCTCCATTTGCGACCATCCCTCCATTGGGTCGTAATCACCTCTGGAGGCGTCTTGCGGGGTACACGAGAATACCGCCAGCAAGATACATAAATAAAATATTCGTTTCATAGGCTTATGGTTTTAGAGCTGATTCTCGTCCGCAATTTACAAAAAATATTTTATTTTCACAACTTTTGAGGCAGATAGACACACAAAAAAAACAAGGGTACTACAACCTTGTGGTCATAGCACCCTTATTAGAATCAAAAGTTACACTTTTAGGCCTCGGCACTACTCTCGGCAGGAGCCTTCTTGCGGCGGCGACCACCACGTCTGCGGCGCGACGACTTCGGTTTTGCACCCTCGGCAGCGGGCTCGGCAGCAACCTCAACCACCTCGGCAACCTCGACTGCAGGCGCTACGCTCTCCACAACTTCGGGGGTCTCAACCACCACCTCGGCACTCTCCACCACAGGTACTTCTTTAATCTCCGTCACCTCGGCATTTTTCTCCTTTTTGGCGTTTTTACTACGGCGGCTCTTGCTCTCTTTGGCCTTATCGCCACGCTTCTCGCCCTTGGGCTCGGTCGGTTTGGCGGACTGTTTTTCGGGCAGACTCTCGGTCTTGACCTCGGCTTTACGCTCGGTGCCTTTGGTCTTCGAGCGCAGGTTTACGAATATCTCCTTTGCACCGTCCCACGCCTGTTTGATACCCGCAGCCTTGCGAGCCAAACCATAGAGCATTGAGTCCACATTGAACAGCGACCACGAGCCGTGCTCGAACTTATCTTCGAGAATCTCAATACGGGTCGCAACTTTACGCTCGGTGGCTTGCAGCTCCTTCAGTGAGCCTATTTGGGACAATCGGCTATTGCTAAAACGGTCTTTATTCATCTTGGTCGGAGTTTAGGTTGGTAGAGAAAAACATTTGGCTGAACTTACGCACCATAGAGTCGGCAATCAGGCGGTTGCGCAGGGCGTACATAACCACAGCCACAACCCCGACAGCGCCACCCACAATAGCAAAGGCCAATGCCATGCTACCCAGCACGTCGCCCAGCCAAAAGGCAGCTCCGAAGCTCAACAACAACAGCGAGATGAACAGCACCAAAAGAAAGACAAACACGCCGAACACACCACTGGTAAAGGTCGAAAGATTTTCGACTGCCGTGAGTTTGAGTCGTTTGATTCGCAGCGAGATATACTCTTTGACATCGTCGCTTATGAGGGATGCGGGTTCGTTGTTTTTGGATTTGCTTTTGTTCATCTTCGCCATAGTGTTGTCTTTGGTCTACTTGTTAAGTTCTTGTTCGACGCTCATACGAAGGTCGTCGACCTCTTTTTTGAAACGGTCGGTGATGCACTTGCACTTGTCGCGGTACTTCTCGACCTCGTCGTCAAAATAGTGTTTAATATCGGCTCTGGTTCTCTCGCCGGACTTCGGCGCAAAGAGCAGTGCCACGGCACCTCCAAGGAGAGCTCCTCCGAGGATAGCGCCCACACATTCAATACCTTTCATGGTTTTCAGGCTTTAAATGGTTCAACAAAAATAGTTATTATCTTCGGTTTTGCAAAAATCCCGCACCGCGGGGGCGCTACGCGGACTCTTACATCCCGGTTTTGGTTTTATCTTTATCCTTGTCGTGATGATGGTCGTGCTTCTCCTCCACAGCCGCGAGGTTGAGCTGCGAGGCGCACTCCTGCTGAATGGCACCCACAACCGTTGCGCTGACGTTGTTGCTCATGGCATTCCACAGGAAGTTCTCCATAGAGACATAGCCATTGTTAATCTTGTCGGCCATACATTGATAGAACTGCTTGAGCTGGTCGCGTCCGAGTCCCGAGGGGAGCACCTTCTCGCGCACGAGGTGGTGATAGGGAAACAGATAGCGCATGTTGCGTGCATCGGTGGTGATGTAGGTTGCCATAACACCCACAACCGAGGTCGTTAGTGAGTCCGAGGCTCCGGGAGTGCCGTTGAAGGCATTGAGGTTGGCATAGTTTGCTTCAACGGTTGCAGCCACATCATCGGCGAGCATCAGAAACTCGGCATCGTTCATATTCTGGATGTAGCTCCACTCGCGGTAGGCGCGAATCTGGTCATGCAGTCGGGCACGTTGTTCGGGTGTCCAATGTCTGTCTTTGCACGAGGTAACCACGGCTGCCATCAGCAACAATGCCGCTCCAAATAGAGATTTTTTCATAATGATAGTGTTTTGAAGAGTTCTACAAAAAAATATTTCTGTCACCCAACTTCATTACAAAGTGTGTACCACGTTGCGAGTCTCGAAAAGTTTTGATACTTTTGCCGTCAGAGATACACAACTAATAGAAAATATAGAATTCGTATTATAAACCCATGAGCAACAACGACTGGAAAGCACGCCTCGGAGTGGTATTCTCGACCAACCCCGACTTTGCATACACCACCGAAGATTCCGCCCCCGAGGTGGAGACCCTCGACGCTGCACGACAAAACCTGCGCGTACGCATCGAGCGCAAGGGCCGCGGTGGCAAAACCGTAACCATAGTTTCGGGCTTCGTAGGCTCGGACGACGACTTGGAGGCTCTTGCCAAAAAACTCAAAAGCAAACTCGGCACGGGTGGCTCGGCCAAAGATGGCATGATTATTATTCAGGGTGAGGTACGCGACCGCCTCGTTGATGTTCTAATTAAGGAGGGTTACACCCGCACCAAGTAGCCAACCAATGGGCAGATGGACAAAAATAGTGATTCTTGTAGCGATGCTCTGCGCCTCGCTCGGCACGGTGCACGCCCAATATTACAGCTGGGGCGCATCTCCCTCGTCCATCAAGTGGCGCAGACTGCGCACCGACAGCATTAAGCTCATCTACCCCGACTATTGGCAAGCGGGGGCACACAAGGCACTATTTCTATTCGACACCATCCGCCCCTACATCAGCCACGGATACAGCTATGGTCCCGCACGAACGCCCGTTATCATGCAGACGCAGAACATGGTCTCGAACGGAGTTGTGACCTATGCACCAAAGCGCATCGAGCTGATTACCTTCCCCGGCATTGATGGTTTTGCCGAGCCGTGGATGAAACAGCTCATAGCCCACGAGTATCGCCACAGCGTGCAGTTCAACAACATAAATCGCTCGACAATCAAGGCATTTTCGACCATCATCGGACAACAGGGAACGCTGATTGGTTCGCTACTCTTGCCGTCGTGGTTTATGGAGGGTGACGCAGTGATGACCGAGACCCAAATGACCACCTATGGCCGTGCGCTGCAACCATCTTTCACAATGGAGTATCGCGCCATGGGACGCATCAACCCACGCACATGGCAAATCGACCGATGGTTTGGCGGCTCATACAAATACCACATCCCCGACCACTACAAAATGGGCTACCAGATGGCCCGTTGGAGTCGCGCCCACCTTGGCGAGGACATTTGGGACGAGATACTAAAGTATAGCGTTGATTATCCGTTCTTTATAGTACCGAGATACATCTACCTGAAGCGCCACTACAACATCACCTGCGCCGAGATTTTCCGCCGCACCTTTGGCGACCTTGCAGATATGTGGGACGCACTCCCAAAAGTAGACGATTCGGCCCGCAAAATCGACACCCCGATACACTCCTACACCACCTACTCGCATCCGCAGTGGCTGAACGACTCGACCCTCGTGGTACTCAAGGAGGATTTGGATAACGAGACAGCCATCTACACCATCGACCTCCACTCGGGTCGCGAACGGCTCGTCAGACGTATCGGTCGTGTCAGCTCACGCCCTGCGCTATGTGGCAACCGCCTCTATTGGACGGAGTATCGCCAATCGACCGTGTGGGAGGAGCGCGTGAACTCCCAACTCTGCTTCTACGATTTCGGATGCCGACAACTGCAATGTTCGCGCTCCGACTATCAGGTATTCCTCCCCACCCCTACGGGCAACGATGCGCTATGCTACGTCACGTGGGACTACTCGGGGGGCTTTGCCATTCGCCGCGGATTCGACTTCGAGGAGCAGTGCTACAAATTTGCGGATGACGTTGAGATTAAAGGGCTTGCATGGGACGACGCAACCCGCCGACTATACTTCATAGCACTCGACCAGAGGGGCGCATGGATAGGCGCTCTGCGCGAGGATTGGAGCGGTGTCGAGGAGATTACCACCCCTCGCTTTATCACCATCAGCGAGCTGCGAGCACAGGGCGGCTGGCTATACTTCGGCTCGATTGTTTCGGGCAAAGACGAGGCCCACGCCATAGAACTTTCGAGTGGCACGGAGTATCGCCTTACGACCTCGACCTACGGCTCATTCCAACCCGCGCCTAACCGCTCGGGCGACATGGTGGCAGTAACCACCTACGACTCGCTCGGATACAAGCCCGCACTGCAACGCGTGGAGAGCCCCACTATACAGCCCTATCAGGAGCTTCCGACCAACCTTGTAAACCCACCATTGGAGCGTTGGGATGTAATCAATCTCGACGACATAAACCTTGCACAAGTGGTTGATTCCGCGCGCATTGCAGCCACGCCCGCCAAACGCTACCGCAAAGGTCTTGCAGGCATAAATCTACACAGCTGGGCACCCCTCGAGATGAACCCGCTGACGCTGATGAGCAGCAACGACCCCGACTTGAATCTGGGTGCAACGGTCATGTCCCAAAACCTACTCTCGTCGATGGTTTGCTATGCAAGTTGGGGCTGGTCGCGAGTGATGGGCTCGCGCTACCGTATCGGCTTCGACTACTCGGGTTGGGGACCCAAAATTTCGTTCTCGGGAACCTATGGTGGCGGCAACCGCATGGTCTACAACCGCCCCGTGGTTGGTACCGAGCTCCCCGCATCCAAACGAGCCATCGACCTCTCGATGGTGATATCACAACCACTATGGCTCGCTACGGGACACTACATGCGTCGTCTTACCCCCTCGGTTGGACTGAAATACACCAACGACCTATTCTATGAGGGCACCACCGCCCGCACGGGAGTGTGCCTGCTGACGGGCTCGCTGAACTACTCGGAGTATGCCCGCCTCGCCCACCGCGATTTTGCGCCGCGCTGGGGTTATAATGTGCGTATGTCGCTACTCGCCAACCCGTTCAACCACAACTTCCGAACTACACTGATGACCTACGCCATGGGCTACATGCCCGGCGCCGCACCCCACCACAGCACCCAACTCCAACTCGCCTACCAAGCCTCGCTCGGCAACCGCTCATTCGGCTTCCGCGGCAAGGAGCTCTTCCCTCGCGGTGCGAAATACGATTTCACACCCAAGCGCTATCTGGCCTCGTCGCTGGAGTATCAGGCACCCGTAGCCTATCCCGATTGGGGTATTCCGTCGATTCTGTTCATCCGTCGAATCCGCGTGGGCGCATTTATCGACTTCGCACAGTATCAAACCTTTAACACACGCTGGTACCAGCTCTTCTCGTATGGCGGTAGTGTGTCGTTCGACGTTATTCCGATTCGCCTGCCGGCATCGAGCAACACCTCCATCACCGTCACCATCGCCAAGCCCTCCGACCGCAAAGGAGTGGTCGCCTACGCCTCGCTCGGAATACCCCTGTAATCGCTCGGGAAAAGTATTCTTATTTTCACCGCAAAATTTTCGTTTTTTTTAGCCTAAAGTTTCGACTTTTTCACTATCTTTGCACAAATTATAGGGTATAGTATGGCTAAAAACGCTACCAAAAATAGCAACAACCGCAAATTGGGACGCAAACGCAAAAGAGTTATCAAATGGATATGGACACTCACATTCCTGCCATTTGTACTGCTCGGCATCGTCCTACTGCTCACCGCCATTGGCGCATTCGGCAAATTGCCTACATTCGAAGAGCTCGAGAACCCCAAGAGCGCTCTCGCCACCGAAATATACTCCGAAGATGGAAAACTGCTCGGCTCGTTCTTTATCGAGAACCGCTCGAACGTCGAGTATGACGAACTTGCACCCGCACTTGTTGCGGCGCTCGTCGCTACGGAGGACGCTCGTTTCTACACACACTCGGGCATCGACTTTATCTCATTGGCCCGCGTTGCAGTCAAGACCCTCGTGGGTGGCGACTCGTCACAAGGTGGCGGTAGTACCATCACTCAACAGCTGGCCAAAAACCTCTTCCCGCGTGGCATAAACTCGGCAAACACCTCTATCGGTCGCAAACTGAAACTTGTCCGCTCCAAATTCAAGGAGTGGATTGTGGCCGTTAAGCTCGAGCACAACTACACCAAGGAGGAGATTGTAGCCATGTACTTCAACACAATGGACTACGGAAGCAACGCCGTGGGTATCAAGTCGGCAGCACAAACCTTCTTCGGCAAACACCCCTCGGAGCTCTCGATTCAGGAGTCGGCCATGTTGGTCGGCGTGCTCAATGCAACCACCCGCTATAGCCCCGTACGCAACTACGACAACGCCATCAAACGACGCAACCTTGTGCTCGGCCGTATGTGCACCCAAGGCTCTCTCACTCGTCAGCAGTGCGACTCCATCTCGGCAATGCCCATCGAGCTGAACTATCGCCCCATATCCCAAAACGAGGGTATGGCCCAATATTTCCGCGGCATGATTCGTCAGGTGATGACCGCACGCGAGCCCCAACGTCGCAACTATTGGAGCGAGTACGACTACAAATACGAGCTGGAGCGTTGGCACAACAATCCTCTGTACGGCTGGTGTCACAAAAACCAAAAGCCCGACGGCTCGAACTACAACCTCGATGTCGACGGACTTAAAATCTATACCACCATCAACTCTGTGATGCAGACCTATGCCGAGGAGGCTGTGGTAAGCGAACTCCGCAAGACCCAAGCCGCAATGGATGCACAGGTGCGCGCCACACGTCAGCTCTTTGTGGATACCACACCCGAGCAACGCGAGAAGATTATCAACAACGCCATGCGCACCAGCGACCGTTGGCGTGAGATGAAAAACGATGGTTTTACCACTGACCAAATCACAGCCTCGTTCAAGGTGCCGTGCAAAATGCGCATCTTCACCTACAAAGGCATCAAAGATACCGTCATGACACCGCACGACTCGATTCTGCACCACAAGCGAATCATGCGTGGCTCGTTCATGGCCATTGAGCCGCAAACAGGCCATGTTAAGGCCTATGTCGGCGGCCCCAACTATCGCTACTTCAAGTACGACATGGCAAAGCAGAGCAAGCGTCAGCCCGGCTCAACCATCAAACCCTTCATCTATACATTTGCCATCGACCACCTCGGATTCACCCCCTGCACCATGGTGCCCAACCTGCCCGTAACTATCGAGACCTACACCGGCGAGCCGTGGACACCCAAAGAGGCAGGCAAAGTAGAGTACACCGGCGAACCCAAACCGCTGAAGTGGGGACTGGCCAATAGTCGTAACAACTACTCGGCGTGGATTATGAAACAGGCCAAACAGCCCGAGGCTGTGGCCGACTTCATCCACAACATGGGTGTACGTTCGTTCATCGACCCCGTATATGCACTGTGCCTCGGTTCGAGCGAGGTTTCGCTCTTTGAGATGACCGGCGCATTCGCAACCTTCGCCAACCACGGCGTAAATATCGAGCCTATCTTCGTAACCCGCATCGAAGACCGCCAAGGCAACCTCCTTGCGCAGTTCGTACCTACAAGCAACGACGCTATCAGCGAGGAGACCGCAGCCGTCATGCTCGGCATGTTGCAGAACGTAATCAACGCCGGTACGGGCGGTCGTCTGCGCTGGCAATATGGATTCAAGGGCGAGATTGGTGGCAAGACAGGCACCTCGCAGGAGAACCGCGATGCATGGTTTATGGGCGTTACGCCCAAGCTCGTGGCAGGTGTGTGGGTCGGCGCCGAGGACCAAAGTGTCCACCTCACCCGCGGAGGTGAGGGCTCACAACGTGCACTCCCCATCTTCGGCGAGTTCATGAAACGTGTGTATGCCAACCCGCGACTCGGCATCTACGAGACCGACTCATTCGGAATATCGCCCACACAGCTCTACCACAACTGCGAAGAGGAGCTGCAACAAGCAACCTCGAACGATGTTCACGAGTCGGACGAGTTCTTCGATTAAAACCCAAAACAAAATAAGTGAATTAGAAACATAAAATTATCAACAATGAATGTAGCAATCGTAGGCGCAAGTGGCGCCGTAGGTCAAGAGTTCTTGCGACTTCTTGCCGAAAGAGAGTTCCCCATCGACACTCTCACCCTGTTCGGTTCGGAGCGTAGTGCCGGCCGCGTATATGAGTTCAAGGGCAAACCCTATACCGTCAAACTGTTGCAACACAACGACGACTTCAAAGGTATCGACGTTGCGTTTGTGAGCGCTGGCGGCTCAACCTCCAAGGAGTTCGAGAAGACCATCACCAAACATGGAACGCTGATGATTGACAACTCGAGCGCTTTCCGCATGGATGAGGATGTGCCTCTGGTGGTGCCCGAAGTGAATGGCGAGGATGCACGCAACACCCCCCGCCGAGTAATCGCCAACCCCAACTGCACAACTATCCAAATGGTGGTTGCACTGAAGGCCATCGAGGATTTGAGCCATATCAAACGCGCCTATGTATCGACTTACCAATCGGCAAGTGGCGCAGGTGCAGCCGCTATGGACGAGCTGGTTGAGCAATATGCACAGATGGGTCGCGGCGAGGAGCCTACCGTCAAGAAGTTTGCTCACCGTCTGGCTTACAACGTAATCCCCCACATCGACGTATTCACCGACAACGGCTATACCAAGGAGGAGATGAAGATGTTCAACGAGACC
>JAZQXR010000074.1:0-2639 GCA_045632975.1 Rikenellaceae bacterium | reverse complement strand
TCGGCGTGGTAGTCCGAAGGGAACAGGGGACGGAGTGCACGGTCGATAAGACGTGCTACCAGAATCTCGTTGTCGCCGGGACGAGCCTCGCGTTTGAGGAAGCCTCCGGGGAAGCGACCGCACGAAGCGTATTTCTCTTTGTAGTCTACTTGGAGCGGCATGAAGTCGGTGTCGGGTTTTGCGTCTTTTGCGGCCACAACAGTAGCGAGCAGCATGGTATCGCCCTGTTTTACCACAACGGCACCGTCGGCTTGTTTGGCAAGTTTGCCGGTTTCGATGATGATTTCTCGATTGTCGTCGAGTTTAATCACCTTCTGTGTTGCGTTGTACATCTTGAATTACGTTTTTATCTTTTATCCTACTTGTGTTTTCACAAAAAAGGGTTGTCAAAATTGATTTAACAACCCCAATCTTTGCTCGAGTATTTGTCCTCGCGGACGGGAAACTCGAATCAGTCGAACCTTACTTACGGAGGTTCAGAGCCTTGATAATTGCACGGTAACGCTCAATATCAACCTCTTTGAGGTACTCCAACAGTTGGCGACGTTTACCAACCAGACGGAGCAGGGCACGTTGAGTACCGAAGTCCTTGCGGTTCGATTTGAGGTGTTGTGTAAGGTGGCTGATACGGTAGGTAAACAGCGCGATTTGGCTCTCAGGCGAACCGGTGTCGGTGTTAGACTTTCCGTACTGACCGAAAAGCTCTTGCTTTTTCTCTGCTGATAAATAGCTCATAATAAATGTTTTGATTATGGTTCCACTTTACGACGTATCCGCCTTACCGAATTACGCCAAAGCGTGGCGCAAAGTTAGTAGTTTTATTCGGGAAAACAAAAGTTTGTCACTTTATTTTAAAAATTTGTCTATCAACACAAAAAAACTTATTTTTGTGCGTTCTATTTGTAACCGAAATTTTGAATTATATGAGAAAACTTCTATTGATCGCCGCAGCAGCTCTCGTGTGCGCTTCGTGCGGCAATGATTACGAAATCTTCAACGGTCATGCACAGGGCACCACCTACCATATCATCGTGGATGGTGCGCCAAGCGATTTGCAGGTGAAGATTGACTCGGTGTTCCACCATGCCGACTCGACAATGTCGATTTTCAACCCCAACTCACAGGTGAGCCGCATCAACCGAGGCGAGGATATGACCGCAGGCCCCGAGATTGGCAGCTGTCTGACCCATGCCGAGGCAGCATATGTATTCTCGAAGGGCAGCTACGACATCACCGTTGGCCCGCTGGTAAATATGTGGGGTTTTGGTCCCGCAGGCAAGCCCGCCGTGGAGCCCACCCAACAACAGATTGACTCGGTGCTCGAGTTCGTAGGTCTGCACCAAATCAAGTTCGCATACGGCCGCATCTTCAAGGACGACCCCCGCGTGCAACTCGATTTGAGCTCGGTAGCAAAGGGCTACACCGTGGACATGATGAGCAAAATGCTCAACCGTCTGGGTATCGAGAACTATCTGGTAGAGATTGGCGGCGAGGTACGTTGCAAGGGTATCAGTCCCAGCGACCGTTTCTGGCGCGTTGGCATCGACAACCCCGACTATCGAGTTAGACCCAACGCCGAGCAGACTCTGGTGACACTCCAAATCCCCTCGGAGATGTCGGTGGCAACCTCGGGCAACTACCGCAACTACTATACCACCGAGAGCGGTCAGCGCGTTGCTCACACCCTGAACGCCCTCACCGGCCGTCCCCACCCGACCGGCATCCTTTCGGTGACCGTGGTTCACCCCATGTGCGTTCGTGCTGACGCCTTTGCGACTATGATTATGACCGCAGCCAAAGCTGACGAGGCAGACCTCACTCGCTGGGGCAACCGCATTGGTAATCTGGGTGATATTATGGTTGTCTACTCCGACGAGAATGGTGTTACCCGCACCTACGTCAGCCCCGGTATGGAGAAGTACATCCTCAAGTAGTCCGAATTCATTCCCACAAATAGAGAGGGTGTCCAACAATGTTGTTGGACACCCTCTCCGTTTTTATAAAGTTTCCGCTTTAGAAGCAGTAAACCAGCGACAAACCGAGGTTTGCGAAGCCATAATTATTAAGACCTACTCCATCGGCGAAGCAAGGACCAATAACGGGAGCATAATCGAGCGAGAGTTTCAGAGGTGCATTGTTGAACTTAATACCAAGTTTTGCACAACCTGCAACACCTACGAATGCATATTGGGCGGCACCACCGATTCCAACACCAACACCGGCATCAAAGAACCACTCACCTGCCGAGGGAGTCCAATCCATGGTTGCGACATTCCAGTTGTGAAGTGCAGTAAAATCTGCCAAAGCACCATTAAGAATAGAAAGGCCCAAACGACCCTCCCAATAACGACCTGTCTCGGGCGAATATTCTGCTACTGCTTGAAGACCACCGCCAATACGACCACCGACGGTCCAATCTTGTGCCGATGCGCTAACTACGGCGCACATAGCCACTGCCAACGAAAGAATAAATTTCTTCATGATAGATGTGTTTTTATTGGTTAATACTGATTTTGCACATTCGGGAAGCGCCCAATCGAACAACTTTCTACCCCAAAATTAACAATTTTTATTTAAAATACACAACAAAATGGTCTAAAAAGATGAAGCCCGTCCGACAAAAGTCTGTCGGACGGGCT
>JAZQXR010000073.1:0-16529 GCA_045632975.1 Rikenellaceae bacterium | reverse complement strand
CCGCACACGAGGTCTACGGGGTTGAAGTGGGTAGCCTCGCTCATCAGGTGCTTGTCCTCGGGAGCGATTTGCGACGACTCGGCGATTTGGAGCGACACGCTACCGTCAGCGGCCTTAACCCAGAAGGGGCCTCCACCGGGCTCACCCTCGTTGCGAACCATACCGCACACACGGATAGGACGGTTCAGGATGGTGCGCAGTTGAGCCAGGTTGCACTCCTCGGGCAGCTCCACGCTCAAGCCTTGCTCGACGAACTCCTTGATGGCAGCCTCGTCAGCACAGCCGCGGTCGATATCCTCGATATATTTGAAAGCTTTGGTTTGAACGTCAATCAGCAGACCGGCCAGCACTTGTTTATACTCTACGGTGGTGGCTTTGCGCGAGTCTACGGTTACGTTGTCGATATTTTTGACAAATACGATGTCGGCGTCGATGGCTGCAAGGTTCTCGATAAGTGCGCCGTGTCCTGCGGGGCGGAACAGCAGCGAGCCATCGGCATTACGGAAGGGGGTGTTGTCGGGATTAACGGCGATGGTATCGGTGCTCTGTTTTTGGACCGAGAAGTCGATATTGTACTTCACACCGAAACGTTTCTCATACTTGCCAACCACGCTATCGAGCAGGTGTTTGAATCCTGCGATATGCTCGGGCGACACGGTGAAGTGGATATTAACCTTGCCTTGCGAAGCGCCATACATTGCGCCCTCCACAAGGTGCTCCTCGAGCGCTGTGCGAACCTCGTTCTCGTATTTGTGGAAGAGAACCATGCCTTTGGGCTTAACGCCATACTCGAGGCCCTTACCGATGATTGCGCTCACGATAGCTTTGTCGTCGGCGTTGCGCGAAACGCATTTGAACAGTTCGCCGGCGAAAGCGAAATCGTCGATACGTGCGAGCAGGGTATTAACAGCCTCCGACTGTTGACCCTCGCCAACAAATGCGAAGAGCTCTTTGAACATACGGGTTGCGGCACCCGATGCGGGCACAAACTTAACCACTTTGCGATCTGCGAGTCCTTTGCGATAGACCTCGGCATAATACTCGCACTGTTCGGGAGAGGGTGCTACGATGCCATGGCCCACGGTAGCGGCAGCCACCACAGGCAGGAAATCGAATCCATCAACAAAATATTTGAGTTGTTTCTCTACTTCGGCAGGCTTCATATCGCGCTCGCTGATTTGAGCCAGATCACGGTTACTCCACGACATATTTTACTATCTTTTTGAAAATAATACGGATGATTCCACAAAATTACGAATTTTTGAACAATAAACAACCCTCGGAGCAATTTTGTGTGATAAGACTAACAGAAAAAACTTTTTTCGCCCGATTTTCAGCCACGTCCCGCACAAAAATCGGGCATAACGGCTCACAAACCGCCAAAAAAGAGTTCATCAAAGTGTTGGAATTCATCTTCAATCAGTCCACACTCCTCACAAAGAGGGGCGAGTCAGGACACGACCCCGCCACCCTTACAAAAAAAGAGAACGGCGCCCCGCATTGGGACGCCGTTCTTATTATCACATTGATTTGGAGATTAGTTGTTGGTCGAACCACCAAAGCCAATGTTGTTGATGTCGCCGAAGCCACCGGTGTTACCACCGAAGTCAACGCCACCCTCTACGGGCTCGTCGTCGGGAGTTACAGGGGGAACCTCGGGAGTAGTAGTATCAAGGATACAACGTACGGGGATACCTTGCGATTGACCCCAGTCGATAGCGGTCCAAGCGTAGTAGAAGTTACCATCTTGGGTAGCTTTCATACGGTAAGCGTTGGCGCTATTGGGAACAGCAGCGTTACAGTGAACAATCACGTCACCACCGTTGGGGTTGTTGCTATAGGTGTAGTTCAAGAAACCTTGACCGGGGAAGTAGAGAGTAGTCTCGTCCTCGGGAGCGGTACCACGGTTTTGTGCGCTTGCGTCTACGCCCTCGGTAGCGGTTTTCACGCCCTTAACGTAGAAGTGCAGACCGTAGCTATTCTTGTAACCGAAACCGTCTTTGTTAGCATCGCCACCATCAGCAACACCCTCGTCGGTCCAGATAGTCTCGACGCAGTTGTATTGCCACTCACGCATGTTGTTGCCATAGCCGTTCGACGATTGGTCGCCGTGCGAGGTGATGAATGTGAAGTCACCGGTCGAAGGAACGCGATAGCCTACGGGGCAGGGGTCGTACATGGTCTTGATACCACCCTTATTGAATGCGTTGCCATCGTGCTCTGCGTTACCCCAGAGTTTCGACCACTCACCGTCAGCACTGTTAACCCAAGCGGTGTTCGATACCCATTGGTAGTACGAGCCACCGGTACCACCGATGAACTCCATGGGGTGAGCTGCGGTGTAAGCTACGATATCGTTGATGTCGTTGGTAGCAGCAGTCAGGTCAGCGGTAGTAACCTTGAATGCACGACCATCGCTATAGCAAGAGTAAGGTTTGGTAACAGAACCGTCAGCTGCATAGAGCAGACATGTCGAAGCGTAACCACGCGAGTGAACGTGACCGGGGAACGGGTCTTTACGGCCCCATTGGTAGTAGAGACCACGAGCGCTGGTGTAGTCGTTAGCATCGGCTTTCTTGCGATCGCAAGGATCTACGGTAGCACCGAGGTTACGGTCCATAAATGTGGTGTTAACGTCTTTAGCAGTTACAAGTACATCGTGAGCTGCGGGATCGTAGCCTTTTACAAACCACAAGTGCCAGCTCCAAAGGATGTTGTCATTCTTGTCAGTCACAACGATACCTGCGTTACCGTTAGGCATATCCTCACCGGTACGGAAGGTAACAACACCATTCTCGAGGGTTACCGACGAAGCAACTACCATGCTATCAGCGCCGGTAACACCATAGTTCAGAGGCCAACCGGGAGTAATGGGGTCAACGGTAGGTTGAGCTTGTGCCCAGAGGATACGTGCTTTTGCAGGTTTCAGAGCAGCTTTGTCACCCGACAGGGTAGGCATACCGTTACCTTTAACATTTGCTTTGAAGGTATAGAACGAGTTCTCGTGTGCAATCACGTAGCAGTTAGCAGTACCAGCAGCGCTCAAGTCATAAGTTTTGCGCTCGGCGCTCTCGGTGTTACCACCAGCCCATGCAGTAGCGTCGTTCTTGTAGAACGAGGTAGGAACTTTGTTCAGGTTGATGGTCTCGGGCAGGGTGATGGTCTTCAGCTCTGCGTTGTCTGCGAACAGACAGCCGAGTGCCAAGTTACCGGTCAGGCTCAAGTCATCTTTCAGGTAGCTCTTCTCAATAACGAGGCAACGGAGTGCTGCGTTAGCCGAGAAGTCAGCAGCTGCAACTTTCGAACGGTCAGCCGAAACAACCCACAGCTCGGGGCTATCGGGAGTCGACAGGCTCGAAATACCGGTACCTGCAACGCTCAAGTAGTTAAGTTTTGCAAGACCGCTCATATCAACAGCAGCGAGGTTGCTATTGTGGTAAGCCGACAGGTAAACCAGGTTAGCAAGGCCAGCCACTTTCAGCTCGGTGAGGGCGTTGCGACCGCAGTGAACAGCGGTAAGAGCGCTATTGCCGGTTACATCGAGCGAAGCGATTTGGTTGTGCTCACATTGCAGACGTTTCAGACCTGCAAGGCCTTTCACGCTGAGCTCGGTAATCTTGTTACCGTTGCAATATACAGCCTCAAGTGCGGTGTTCTTCGACAGGTCGAGAGCAGCGATTTGGTTGTATGCACAGTTCAGAACTTTCAGGTTGGTAAGAGCAGTTACATCAAGAGCAGCAAGTTTAGCGCCACTGATTTGGAGCTCGGTCAGCTTGGTATTGTTCGACAGGTCGATAGCAGTGATTTTCGAGTCACCCAGGTTCAGGTACTCAAGCTCGGTGTTCTTCGACAGGTCGATCTCGGTGATACCGGTGTAGCAGATAGTAAGTTTTTTCAGTTTGGTAAGAGTCGAAAGGTCAACCGAAGTGATACGAGCGGTCGACAGGTCGAGCTCCTCGAGGTTGGTGAAGTACTCCAGACCGGTAACATCTTTAAGTGCGGTCTCCGAAGTCCATACGAAGTTCGAGTTTTGTTTGCTGAAAGCAAGTTTAGTAACGGCCAGAGCCTCTGCAACACTTACATCACCGCTCTTGTCGGTATCGCAAGCGTTCTTCATCAGGGTCTTCATACGAGCGTCGGGGAACTCGATAACGGTGTCGGTACCAGATTGTTTAACGGTAACAACATCTTTGCCCAGCTCGGTGGTGAAGGTGATAGTACCCTCGCGTGCAGCGTCATTGTTAGCTGCGATGGTGAAGGTCTCGCTATAAGCCTCAAGACCACGAGTACCAGCTTTTGCAATCCAGTCAGCCGAAGTCTCAACCTCGTACTCAACGTTTGCTTGGAGGTTAACGGTGATCTCACCACCATTCATACCTACCTCGTAGTTGAGCTCATCAATAACGATAGCGCGAACGGGCTCTTGGGTGATGGTTACATCAACCGAAGCATCCTCGCTGGTGATGGTAACAACACCGGTACGGCTGTCATACGACTCGTTCTCGGCAACACCGATGATGATGGTTTTGGTCTTCACGGCGCGAGTTGCGGGAAGGGTCAGCCAATCAGCGTTAGTCGACAGAGTATAGTCAACGTTGGTAGTCAGGGTGATGCTTACGCTACCAGCAGCAGCTTTAACGCTCTTCTCGGTCTCGTCTACGGTCAGAACTGCAGACTCGGTTTGGGTAACTTTAACTTTGTCGGTACCCAGCTCACTCTTAATCTCAACATAACCAACACGCTCCTCGCCGGTCTCGTTAGCAGCAACAGCGATAGAAACGGTTTTCTCCTCAAGACCACGAGTAGCCTCGGCTACGGTCAGCCACTCCTCGGTGGTGGTAACCTCGTAAGCAACGTTGGTCGAGAGTTGGATGTCGATAGTCGACGCTTGAGCGCCAACAGTGTAGCTACCCTCGCCTACAACCAGAGCTTTAGCAGCAGCTTGGGTTACGGTGAAGGTTTGTGCGGGGAGCGATGCAGCAAACTCCTTGCTGCTAACAGCTACGGTAACGGTAGCCTCACGCTCGTCATAAGTTTCGTTCTCTGCAACAGCGATAAGAACGGTCGACTCACCCTCGCCCGATGCGGGAGCGATATCCAACCACTCTGCGTCGCTGGTAACGGTCCATGCAACATTTGCATTGATGTCGAAGGAGATCTCCTCACCCTCGGCACTGATTTCATACGATTCAACTGCGTTGATCGCAAATTCGGGAGTAACCTGCTCACCGGGAGTGGGTTGGCAAGCTACAACGGCGAACATTGCCAACGCAACAGCTATAAAGGAAAACTTTTTCATAGTAGCAAACAGATTTATTCGTTCAACATAGGCTCAAGAACCGACATAATGGTCTCGATGATAACATCATAGGTCCACTCTTGGGGGTGGCAATCATCGTACGACCAGCGCTCGTCGAATTTACCGGTAGGAGTAGCAAACATCGAGTAGTAGTCAATCCAACCACAGTCGTTGTTAGCGGCGTACTCCATCAGCATGTTGTTCAGACGGGGAACAGCGATGGTGGGTTTGGTGTAACCATCCTTACCGAACCAATAAGCCTCGGCGGGCATGGTGGTAGTCAGAACGACTTTGATACCGGCCTCTTTAGCCATCTCTGCCATCTTAACGATGTTGGCATAGATTTGCTCAACCAGCACATAAGTACCGTCGTTTTTAGCGATGTCGTTGGTACCAGCACCAATAACGACAACCTCGGGTTTAGCGTTGATCACATCGTTTTGGAAGCGACCAAGCATAGTTTTGGTAGTTTGACCATCGGTACCCTTGCACGAGAACTCATTCTCGGAGAAGAATTTAGGACGGTTCGAACCAAAGAGTCGTGTAATGGAGTCACCCATAAACACAACGCGAACTGCGGCAGACGATTGCGCTACACCCAGAGTGAGTACCAGCGCCAAAAGTGCCATTGTAAAGCGTTTCATGGTTTTAAATAATTAAAGTTAGTTAATAAAAAATTGTTGCTCTTTTCGGTGATGTGCGGGGCCTATACGTGGGCACGCTACACACACATCATAGCACAAAGATATATCTTTTTTCGAATAAATTTGCATTACTGCCATTTTTTTTACGCACTTTTTTAAAACCGGCTCTCGCTTGTTGAAAAAAGTAATACTTATCCATTCAAAATGTGCAAAAAACGAAAGATTACCCCACGACGCACTATAATTATATATCGCGCACGCGCGCGACGGGAAACGAAACCCGAAAGACCAAAACAAAAAAAAGCCTGCCCGGCCATACGACCGAGCAGACTTCTCGTTTTTTTGAGGTCGCCTAATTAGGCGGCTTCGCTATTTGTAGTTCTCTTGTACACAACGTACCGCACGAGGACAAACACTCCACTTGATAACTTGAGCAGACTCAACAGTGGGTTTCTCGTTTGCACCTACTGCGAAGAAGGTTGCACCGCTCTCCTCGTTGGTGAACGCATACGATGCCACACCCTTATCGCCAGCCATGTTGGTCCACATGGTACCAACCTTGGTTACGTCTTGTACTTGGGGGTTGTTAGCCCAACGAACACCGGTACGGGGGAAGTGGATAACGTCGCCCGAAGCGGCAGTAACGTTCCAACCCAGACCTGTTGCCTCGAGAGTACCAGCCTCAATAGCCTCGGTATAGTCGTACGAGGGAACCATCCAACCTGCGGGACAGGGGTCATAGATAGTCTTTTGGGTCTTCGCGCACTCGCCCTTCCAGTAGGGGTGACCCCAGAGGTGGAAGAAGTTCATATCGTTTGCACGGTCGCCCCACCACTCGTAAGCATAACCTTGACCACCGGACAAGTTACCGGGTTTGTTGTTGTGGATAAGGTATTGGGGATTAGCAACCGAAACCTCAACTGCGTCGTAGTGAGTCCAGGGCGACGAGAGGATATTCGACAGACCGAGGGTGTACTCGTTTACAATCTTAATGTAAGCGTCACCACCAGCATTCGAACCATACATCAGGCTACCGTTCTTGTCCATAACACCCAGACCTACACCACCACGGTGACCATCAGATGCGTCAATATCGAGCGGGCCGGTGAACGGATCTTTACGACCCCATTGGTAGAACATACCTACGGCAGCAGCACCTGCCCAAGTGTCAACAGCGCCATCAGCGGTCTCGAGACCTGCACCGATGTTACGGTCCATTACATAGCCGGTGTCGGTGGTACCGAGTTTCTTCTTGGTGGTCTCGGGATCGTAATCCTCGCAGCACCAGATGTGCCAGCTCCATACAATCTCATCACCTTGGTAAGCGGCAATCACAACGTTACCATTTACGAAGGGCTCAACGGTCTCAAACTCGATGCTGTAATCCGAGAAGATGGTTACCGAGTTGGGGTCGATGGGGCAAGTAGTGGTATATTGCAGGTAGCCGGGCGACCAAGCCGAGAACCAGAGAACCTCTGCACGGTCGGGAGTAATCGACAGGTTGGTGATATTCTCACCCTCTTGACCTTTGGCAAATTTCCACGAAGCATCTTGGCTATCACGAGCGGTGTAGATGGTTTGCTCTACGCCATTACCCTTAACCGAGCCATCGAAGTAGTATTTGGTGAAAGGTTTGTTTACGATGTAGCAGTTAGCATTGCCTTTCTCGCTGAGGTTGATACCGGTAGCGCCCTCGGGCATGTAACCGCCTTCCCATGCGGTGGTCTCATCCTTGAAGATGTTGGTCGGGGGAGTCAGTTGGTTGAACTCGTCCCATACTTTGAAGGTAGTCATTTGGGGGTTACCATCAGCGAAGATGTAAGCGAGGTTCGAGTTAGCCGACATATCGTAGGTAGTAACGGCGCTATTGTCGATACGTACACCACGCAGTTTTTCGCTATTAGCAGCGGTGTTCAGAGCGGTAACTTTGGTATCGTTCAAAGCAACGGTTGCCAGATTAGTGTTAGCTGCAATATCCACCGAAGTGAGGGCAGTCCAACCAGCCCACAGGTTCTCCAGTGCGGTAAGACCGCTGAGCGACAGCTCGGCCAGAGCGTCGTTGTTGCTTACGGTAAGGTTTTTGAGGTTCGAAAGGCCCGCAGCGTTAATCGAGGTGAGGGCGTTGCGACCTGCGTTCAGGTACTCGAGTTTGGTATTTTTGGTAACGTCGAGCGCGGTGATGTTGTTCACCTCAACGTTCAGTGCTTTGAGGTTAGCCAGAGCCTCGGTGTTAATCTCGGTAAGTTTGTTACCGTTTACATATACTTGCTCCAGAGCGGTGCAACCAGCCAGCTCAACTTTGGCAAGAGCTGCGAACGAAGCGTTCAGCACGCGCAGAGCGGTCGAAGCCGAGAGGTCAATCTCCGAGATGGTGGTGCCACCGATATAGAGTTTCTCGAGTTTTGCGTTCTTGGTTACATCGAGAGCCGAAACTTTGGTGCCACCCAGATTGAGGTAAGCGAGCTCCGAGAGAGCCGATACATCAATCGAAGCGAGTGCGCTGTTCGACAGGTCGAGGTGAGCAAGTTTGGTATTTTTGCTGAAGTCAGCTGCGGTGAGCGAAGTCAGGCCACGAGCATCGAGGTACTCGAGGTTAGTCATATACTCGATACCGGTCAGGTCAGCGATACGCAGAGCGTTAATCTTCATGTTGGCAGCGCCGTAGCCCCACAACTCGAGCGAGGTGATAGCTTGCAGCTCGGCAACGGTCAGTTGCTCGTCGCCGTTAGCGTCGTAGCGACCCATGATGAATTTCGAGAAACGTGCATCGGGGATGGTAACAACAGCATTAGTGTTGCCAAGTTGGGTAACGGTGATAACATCCTCACCCAGCTCGCTTGCGAAGGTGATGGTTGCGGTACGGCTCTCGGCAGCCTCGTTAGCAGCTACTACGAAGCGCTCCTCGGTATCAACAACGGCACGAGTAGCGGGACGGGTAATCCAATCGCAACCCTCCTCGATAGCAACGCTATACTCCATGTTGTGGCGTACGCTGATAGCAAACTCGCCACCCTCGGCAGCAACGGGCTCAACCTCTTTCGAAACAGCTACAAGGCCGGCCTCGCTTTGGGTGATGGTGATAACATCCTCGCCCAGCTCGCTCGAAACGGTGATTTTACCCTCGCGAGCCTCATAGCCCTCGTTTGCAGCAACGGCAAAGGTGAGGGTTTTGGTCTCCATAGCGCGGGTAGCCTCAACTTGGCTAATCCACTCTTTGCACTCCTCGGCGATGGTTACGGTGTAGCCAACGTTAGCAGTAACATCAACAACAACCTCACCACCCTCGGCGCCAACCGCAAAGGTGTTTTGCGAGATGTTGCAACCTTTGGCAGCAGCTTGGCTCACAGCGATAGTTTTGCTCTCGGTGCCGTCCATCGAAACGGTGATGGTTGCGGTACGATCCTCGTAGGTATCGTTAGCCTCAATCTCAACGGTTACCAGAGCGTTGGTATTGCCGGTCGAGGGGTCGATAATAATCCAATCCACGTCTGCCTCGGCAAACCAAGTGGTGTTGGCGGTTACATTGAATTTGCTGGAGAAAGCATCAGCCGTAATGGCAGTGATTTCGGTAGCATCGACAGCCAGCTCGGGGGTTACTTTCTCCGGGCCGTCGGGTGTACATGCGGTGAAGCCCAATACGAGGGCAGCCGCCATCAAAAAGTATCTTTTCATAGTATGAATCCTTGCTTTAAGATATTAAATTGTGTTACTCTGCAGCGACAATTTCGTTCACAACGGGCAGCAGAGTTTGTGCCATTACATAGTATCCGCGCAGACCGGGGTGTACGTTGGTACCACCGTTCATAGCGCCCTCGCGCTCACCGTCAGAGAGCAGGTCGAAGTCCAGAGTACCGTTCTTCATAACGAAGGCCGAGTAGAAGTCGCACAGGCCATAACCGTTCTCCAGAGCGAGCTCGGTCAGAAGCGCATTCAGGCGGCTTACATAAACCTCGGGGTTAGCGGTAACGCCCCACAGGTTCGACGAAGGGAGCACGGTGCAGATGATAACTTTTTGACCAGCATCGGCGCTCTTCTTTGCCATATTGGCGATGTTCATTGCGATATCCTCAACGGGAACCAGGTAACCATCGTTTTGTGCGATGTCATTGATACCTGCGAGAATAACAACTGCCGATGCACCCGAGCCAATAACGTCGGCATCGTAGCGAAGGAGCATATCGGCAGTGGTGTTGCCGCTAACGCCCTTGTTCACAAAGTTGTTGTCCGAGAAGAAACTCGACATCATTTCGCCCCAGCCTTGGAAAATCGAGTCACCCATGAAGACCACTCGAGGGCCGGCCGAAACGCTTGCGGTAGCGCAGCAAAGCATAAGACCAAGCAGCGCTTTAGAAATTCGTTTAAGCATAGTTTTTTGATTATTTAGGAATTGTTGTTTGTTTTCGGTTATGATTTACACACCATATAATATGCAAAAGTACGAATAATTATTGAAACTTCAAAAACAGCAAAGCCCCAAAAGTTCTTATAAAAGAACTTTTGGGGCCAAGATTTGTATTTTGCATCTAATTTGCCCAATGAAGTCGTATAATTAGAGGGATTCCTATTTTTCGACTGCACTGATTAGCGCATCAACCGCCGCATCCCAACTAAATCGCTTCTTCTCCTCGGGCATTGCATCCACAAAGCTCTCGCGCAGACCGGGGGTATAGAACGTCTCAAGGGCATCGGCAATGGAGTCCACATCGGGGTCACAGACAATACCCGTGCAGCCATCGATAACAATCTCGCCCAAGCCACCCACATCGGTTGCAATCATCGGCAGGTCGTAGTTGTAGGCGATTTGCGTCACTCCGCTCTGGGTCGCTGTGCGGTAGGGCAACACCAGCGCATCGGCCGCCGAGAAGTAGAGGGGCACCTGCTCGTCGGGAACAAACCAATCGTGCAGGATAACGTCGTCGGCAAGCCCCAAGCGCTCGATTTGGTCGGTATAGGGGCGTTTGTCGGTATAGAACTCGCCTGCAACAATCAGCCTTCGACCGTCAGTCTTGCCCTCGGCCTTGAGCTTTGCCCAAGCATCGAGCAGCATATCGAGTCCCTTGTAGTCGCGGATAAGGCCAAAGAAGAGCATATATCTAACCTCGGGATTGATACCCAGACGGTTGCACGCCTCGCGGCGCTCCACTCTCGCGCCAAAGTTCTCGAACAGCGGGTGGGGCGAATAGACACACTTCTGCTCGCGGGTGAACTCCGCAAGCTCGCGGCCCACCTCGTGCGACATATACACAAAGCCGTCCATGCTACCGACAAAGTAGCTGGTCAGAGCGCGGTCAAAAAAGTGGTGTTCATGGGGGACGACATTGTCGATTTGGCACACGGCTCGGGTGCGGCCATTACGGCGTGCGATGCGTGCTATCGTTCCGAAGCAGGGAGCCATGAAGGGCGTCCAATACTTCATGATGAGCATATCGGGGGCCTCTCGCTGGATGAGCTGTCCGACCTTAATCCAATTAAGTGGATTGACGGTGCTCACACAGCGTGTTATGGTGACATCTTCGGGTGCGTCGCCCGAGCGATATTGGCTTTTGCCGGGGAAGAGCAGCGAGGGGTACTGCACCGTGAAGGTGAGCACCTCGGCCTTGTCGCCGCGGCGGGTGAAGGTGCGTGCCAGCATCTCCATAATGGAGGCCAGGCCTCCGCGATAGGGGTATGCCGGGCCGAGTATGGTTACCTTGCGAGCCATGGTCTATCGGTTTTTGTAGGCATCAACGCCCGTTTGTAGAAAATCCACAAAGTGCTGAACATCAAGGTCGTATCCACCCGAGGGAACAAGTTCCTCGCCCTCGGCATCAAGTAGCAGATAGGCGGGTTGGGAGCTGATACCGTAGCGGGTGCCGACGATATAGGCGTTCTTCTTGCCGAGGCTTTTTAGTGTTTTGCCACCGGCGGTTGTGAGCCACTCGCTCTCGGGCAGGGCCATCTTGTCGTCGGAGTAGAGAGCCACCACCACATAGTCGCGGCGCAGACGCTCCAGCACCCTCTCGTCCGACCATACACGCGCCTCCATCTCACGACAGTTCACACATCCGTGACCCGTATAGTCGAGGAACAGGGGTTTACCCTCGCGGCGTGCTGCGGCGAGACCCTCCTCCAAGTCGAAGTAACCCTCCAAGCCGTGGGGCAGGTGGAGCACATCGGAGTATTTGGCCGTGGTTGCGCGGGGGGCTTCGGCGGTGGGCGCGGTAGTAGCGTTCATCACAAAGTCCTGGGTCGAGATGGGGGGCAGATAGCCCGACAGAGCCTTAAGGGGCGCACCCCACATACCCGGAATCATGTAAACCACAAACGAGAACACGGCAATAGCCAGCGCCAAGCGTGTCACGGTGATATGTTTGAGCTCGGAGTCGTGGGCGAAGCGCAATTTGCCGAGCAGGTAGAAGCCCATCAGCGTGAAGACCACAATCCAGATGGCAAGATAGACCTCGCGGTCGAGCAGTCCCCAATGGTAGGTTTGGTCGGCAACGCTGAGGAACTTGAGTCCGTGAGCCACCTCCACAAAGCCGAGCACCACCTTCACCGAGTTGAGCCAACCACCGCTTTTGGGCAGGTTTTTGAGCAGCGAGGGGAAGAGTGCGAGCAGCGTGAAGGGCAGGGCAAAGGCTGTCGAGAAGGCAAGCATGGTAACAATCGGCTCCCAGAACTCGCCCGAGGTAGCCTTGACGATAACCGTACCGACAATGGGACCCGTACACGAGAACGACACCAGCACCAGAGTAAGTGCCATAAAGAACAGACCACCCAATCCGCCACGTTCGCTACCGCGGTCGGCCTTATTGACAAGCGAGCCGGGCATCACAATCTCGAACGCACCGAAGAACGATGCCGCGAATATCATAAAGACCACAAAGAAGACCAAGTTGGGCAGCCAATGCGTTGCAAGCCAATTGAATATATCGGATGTCACAGCTTCACCGCCTATCACCCTCGTAGCGAGGATAATAGCAGCAATGGGGAGCGTATAGAGCAGCACGATAAACACGCCGTACATGAGCGCTTTGAACCTTCCGGCACGTTTATTCTCCGAGCCCTTGATGAAGAACGACACGGTCATCGGCACCATCGGGAATACACACGGAGTGAGCAGTGCGGCAAAGCCCCACAACACAGCCTCGAGGATAATCACCCAGAGCGAGTGACCCGACTTGGGCGCAGGGGCGGGGGTCGAAACCTCGACAGGGGTTGCAGGCACAAGGGGTGTCATAGGAACAGCCTCAACACTCTGCTCGGTGGCATTCTCCTCGGCAGTTGTGGCGGCGGTTGCGGGCTCGAGTGTCATCGCCTCGACAACCTCGGCTTGGGTCTCGGGCTCGGCTTTGGGCTCGGCTTTCAGAATCTTACCTACGCCCTTACGCATCTTGATCGGCTCGGCGGGGACTACATTGACCGAGGGCACAAAGTCACTAATAGTGAGGGTGAAGCTACGCTCCGAGGGGGGTGTACAGCTACCCTCGTTGCATGCCATCCACTCCACGGTCAGCTCCACGTCGCAGTTATTACGGGGGCGCACCATCTGTTCGAAGCTCACTCGGCCCTCCCACGTGCCGATATTGTGGCCGAAAATCTCGTCAAAGGCCACCTTCGAGGGGCGATTGGGGGTAATCTCACCCACCAACTCGTAGCCCTGCGACGGAGCAAACTCAAACGAGGTTGCGGTAACATCATTATAGGGGCCCATATCGTAGATATGCCACGAGCGGGCGATAGTCGCGTCAATGGTCACACGGTAGAGCGAGTCGTTATGTCGGGCGATGGATGCACTCCATTTAACGGGGTCGGTCTGTGCCATAGCCACCAGCCCCACGGCAAGCATCACAAGTGCAGTAAGCAGTTTTTTCATCTGTTCTATTGGTTATGCGGCCACTCGGCCACGGTGTTAGGATTCGATATTGTAGGGGTCTACATTCAGTGTGCAGACGTGTTGTGCGCCATACTCGTCGGTCAGCGTGAGGGTCATGGTATAAATCGAGGGGGCCTTGACCTTGGGCACCCACGAAATCATAGCATAGGGGCCCACCATACGCAGGTCCTCGGGGGTAATATCCATAAGGCGTTTGGTAACCTTCTCATAGCCATACAGGAACATACGGTCGTCAACCTCGGTTATGGCCGAGTAGTCCGCCTCGGGGAGTTGTTTGTATCCGTTGGCGATGTAACGAGCGAGGGTCGTATAGGTGATTTGAGCAACCTCGGCGAGAGATTCGCCCGCCTTGTAGGTCTTGCCGCTATACGTGACATCCTTGTTTATAACCACATCCACCGCCACAAACGAGAGGTCGGTCGAGGTGTACTCATAGGCGGGGTGCTCGGTAAGCACCTTGCGCGTACCTCGATACTTGGTGTCGCCATACTTGGCACACAGCTCGTCGTAGCGAGCCACGTTGCTGTCGTAGGTTGCAGCAAACTGCGGCTCACGTCCCCAGAACATGAGTTTGATGTATGTTGTAAAGGTCGATAGGTTTGCCGGACGGCGATATACGAGTTCGGGATTAGCCTTACGCCAATAGAGCACATAGCTCTTCTCGTGCACATACTCCAAGTCGGCACACGAAACAAGCGAGAGAAGCGCCACCACAAAGAGGCACCCCTTCGAAAGGATATTAAAAATGTTTCTCATAGCCCACAAATATACGATTGAATTTCCACAATTCCTAATTTAGCACCATAACGCACCCCGCGCAAGCCATATTTTGCACCCAACACACAAAAACAACTCCGCACGGCCGCTTGAGAATCGCAAAAGTTTTTGTATCTTTGTGGGAAATAGCAACCAAAATGAAAACACAACACATCCTCATAGCCCTGCTTGCGCTCACCCTCTGCGCATGCGGCTCGAACAACCGCAAAGAGAACAAAGCAACCGCCGAGAGCGCCCAAACCGCGCCCCAGCCCCGCAAGATACCCATGCCCGACCTGCCCGGCTTCATCGACAACGAGCAACAAGCCATGGAGTATATGGCCGAGCACTTCTGGGACCGCTTCGACTTTGCGGACACCACCTACATCGACACACTGCAATCCATCGAGATAGCCTTCGGCCAATACTGCCAGCTGGTGGGCAGCGTTGAGCCTAAACTCGCAAACTCGTCGCTACGTCGCACCATGACCGCCGCCCAGAAGAGCAAACCCATGTTCGACCACTTTGCCGGATTGTGCGAGAAGTATCTCTACGACCCCAACTCGCCCGTCAAGAACGAGGAGGCCTACATCGGCGCACTCGAGGTGATGACCACCACCTCGCTCTACGATGAGTGGGAGCGCATACGCCCGCAATCGCAACTCACCCTCGCGCTGAAAAACCGCGTAGGAACACGCGCCAACGACTTCCGCTACGTAACCAAAGAGAACAAGCGCGGCTCACTCTATGCGATTCGTGCACCCTACACACTGCTATTCATCAACAACCCCGGTTGCAACGCCTGCAAGGAGGTTCGCGAGCAGATTTCGGCCTCGGCCATGCTCACCGACCTCATAAATCAGGGCATAATCCGCGTACTCGCCCTCTATCCCGACGAGGACCTCAAAGAGTGGTACGACTACCAACCCAACATGCCCGACAACTGGATTAACTCCTACGACAAGGAGCTGGCGATGCGCGACAAGGAGCTCTACGACCTTCGCGCCATCCCCACCCTCTATCTACTCGACAAGGACAAGACCGTGCTGCTCAAGGACTGCATGTCGATTCCCGCCATCGAGCAGACCATCTACTATCGCGATTACTACAACAAACAATAAAACATTACCCCATTATGACAATTATTGACGGTAAACTTACTGCCCAACAGCTTCGTGCCGAGATTGCGGCCGAGGTAGCCGAGATGGTAGCAGCGGGTCAAGCTGCACCCCACCTGGTAGCCATCCTCGTAGGTAACGACGGTGCAAGCCAAACCTATGTTGCCAACAAAGAGAAGATGTGTGGCGAGTGTGGATTCCGCTCCACCGTGCTGCGCATGCCCGAGGAGACCACCGAGGCCGAACTGCTCGCCAAAGTCGAGGAGCTCAATAACGACCCCGAGGTTGACGGCTTCATCGTACAGCTGCCCCTGCCCCGCCACATCGACGAGCAACGTGTAATCGAAGCCATATCGCCCAAGAAGGATGTAGACGGCTTCACCCCCATCAACGTAGGCGCCATGGTGCTCGGTCTGGAGTGCTTCGTACCCGCGACTCCCGCAGGTATCCTCGAGCTGCTCAAACGTTACAACGTACCCACATCGGGCAAGAAGTGCGCCGTGATTGGTCGTAGCAACATCGTAGGTCGCCCCATGTCTATCCTCCTCTCGCAGAAGGGCTGGGACGCAACCGTAACCCTCTGCCACAGCCGCACCGCCAACCTCGCCGAAGTGGTACGCGAAGCCGACATCGTAGTTGCAGCACTCGGCATCCCCGGATTCGTCAAGGGCGACATGGTCAAAGAGGGCGCAACCGTTATCGACGTGGGCATCACACGCGTAGCCGCCGACAACGCACGCGGATGGAAGGTCGTAGGTGACGTCGATTACGCCGAGGTAGCACCCAAGTGCGAGTATATCACCCCCGTACCCGGTGGCGTAGGCCCCATGACCATC
>JAZQXR010000072.1:0-12615 GCA_045632975.1 Rikenellaceae bacterium | reverse complement strand
CTGTACTGTGCCGAGTCCGAAGGAGTTGCGGTCGATGCGAAGTCCGCCCGCCATGTAGAACGGATAGTCGTCCTCGACGCTTCGTGGGCGTGGCTCAACCGTGCCCTTGATGGCGATGGTCTCGCGGCGACTGCCGTTCAGCACTATGTCGATGTTCTTGCAGAACTCGCCCGGGCGCCCTGTCGGGTCAAAGCAGGCTTTAATCTCGATTTTACCGTTCGGTGCAATGGGTTTAGTCGGGTAGTCGGTCGTGGTGCATCCGCACGATGTGTAGACACGCTCTATGACGATGGGCTCGGTGGCGCTGCTCGTGGCGGTGAATGTGTGGCACACCTTGCCATCAACCTCTCGTATGGTGCCAAAGTCCCATACGCGGCTGTCGAACGTGAGCAGCTGTCCGTTGGCCTTGCCGACCATCAGAACCATCATCGTCAATATATATAGGTATCTACGCATTGTCGAAATTCAACAAAATGTTAAATTTTCCACAAATGTAAATTAAATTTTTTTAACAACCTAATAAAGTTCCAAAAATTCGTAGCTGTTACCGCAATTTTCGAGGTAGCGCAAGAAATCCTCAAAGCCGATTCTCACAGTCGAGGTGTTGTCGTTGGGGTGGAAACTCAGTGCCTCGTACTTTTTGAGGTTTATGTCGAGGAACAGATGGGTGTGGTTCTCCGTATCGTTAATAAGTCCGAATGGCGATACCGAACCGGGGCGCAGGCCGAGGTATTTCTCCATGCGTTTCTCGGATGCAAACGACAATTTTCCCTGATGAAGTCGCTTTTCGAGGTCGTGGATGGCGATATTTTGGTCGCAGTCGAACACCACAAGGTAGTGGCGATTGCCTTTGTGGTTGCGGAAAAAGAGGTTCTTGCAGTGTTTCGAGCCATCGTTGTGCCAATATTGGCGAGCAATCTCGATAGTTGGGGCTTCGGGATGGTCGTAGGTGGTATATTCTATCCCGAGAGCGTTTAAGTATTGATATACAATTTGTTTGCGTTCCATAGTGCTGTTTGGCGTTTGGTTTGAGCTGCAAAAATATCGAAAAAAAATAAAAAAATCTCTCGAAAAGTTTGGAGATTACAAAATTTGCCGTATCTTTGCACCCGTAATCAAGAAAACAACCGCCGTAGTGATGGCGAGGGTGCTTGAGAACAAAAGACATATTCCTCAGTAGCTCAGTTGGTTAGAGCACCTGACTGTTAATCAGGGGGTCCCAGGTTCAAGTCCTGGCTGAGGAGCTCCCATAGTCCGAATGATATTGTCATTCGGATTTTTTTTGTGTCTAATCGCGTATAAACGGGTGATTTTTGCGTTACGCTCGTCGGCCTTGTCCTCATGTACATCAGTACACTGCGGGAAGTCCTCCTCGCAAGCCTTAAAATCCCTCCGTTTATACGCGATTAGTTATTTTGGAACATTAGAGTGAGAGTGCGGGTGATTTTGTGTTACGCTCGTCGGCCTTATCCTCATGTACGTCAGTACACTGCGGGAAGTCCGCTTCGCAAGCCTTAAAATCCCTCCGTTTATACGCGATTAGTTGTTTTGGAACATTAGAGTGAGAGTGCGGGTGATTTTGGCGTTACGCTCGTCGTCCTTGTCCTCATGTACATCAGTACACTGCGGGAAGTCCGCCTCGCAAGCCTTAAAATCCCTCCGTTTATACGCGATTGGTTATTTTGGAACATTGGACGTAAGGGGGAAGGTTTTGCATAATGCTTAAAAAAGCCCTCCCTTCGAATAGAGGGGAGGGCGTGTTGTTGAGCAGGTCTTTATTTCTTCAGGAAGCAGGTCTTTAGTACAATGCTGCTGCCGTCGATTTTGCAATCAACCTCCTCTGGGTTCTCCGTAAGGCGAATGCTCTTTACTTTTGTTCCACGTTTGATGACCATCGAGGATCCTTTAACCTTGAGGTCTTTGATGACGGTCACTGCATCGCCATCCAACAGTTCGGCGCCATTGCTGTCTTTGGGTACGGCCACAGAGCTCTCTTCGGCTGTCTCGGCGCCATCGAACTCGTGTGCGCAGTCGGGACACACATATAGCGAACCATCAAAATAGACATATTCACCACCACACTTCGGGCATTTGGTAATCTCGTTCATTCTGTTGTGTTTTTAGTCGTTTGAATTGAGCAACAAAGACCTTCTCATTCGGAAGGTCTTTGTGATTATATGAAGAAATCGCTATTTCTCCATGCAACACTTAATATAGTGATGATGCGAACCGAAGCGCTCGAATGCAGCTCGGTCGAGCTCCTCGCGGCTGTCGGGGTGAGCCACCGAAATCAGCAGACGGGCACGCTCCTGCATGCTCTTACCATAGAGGTTTACAGCACCATACTCGGTTACGAACCAGTGGATGTGGTTGCGGGTTGTTACGACACCTGCGCCCGGGGTGAGGGTGGGGGCAATCTTGCTGATACCTTTGTTGGTTACCGACGGCATGGCGATAATGGCCTTTCCGCCCTCGGCACGCGATGCGCCGTAGATGAAGTCAATCTGTCCGCCCACGCCCGAGTAGAACTTGGTTCCGAGCGAGTCAGCGCAAACTTGACCCGTGAGGTCAATTTGGAGTGCCGAGTTGATGGCTGTCATCTTGGGCTGTTGAGCGATGATGAAGGGGTCGTTGGTGTAACCTACGTCCATCATGAGCACCATGGGGTTGTTGTCGATAAAGTCGTATACCTTTTGAGAACCCATCAAGAAGGTCGAAACCATCTTGCCCTTGTCGAGAACCTTGTTCTGACCATCGATAACGCCCGACTCAACCAGCGGTAATACTCCGTCGGCAAACATCTCGGTGTGGATGCCGAGGTGCTTGTGGCCGCCGAGCTGTGCGAGTACGGCGTTGGGAATAGCGCCGATACCCATTTGCAGACATGCACCATCCTCAATCAGCGCTGCGCAGTTCTTGCCGATAGCGGTCTCAATCTCGTTGGGTTGAGCGAAGTGAGCCTCCTCGAGGGGTTGGTCATCTTTGACGAAGATGTCGATGAGCGACGAGGGAATCATCGCGTCACCAAATGCGCGGGGTACATATTTGTTCACAACGGCGATAACGGTCTTTGCCCGCTCCACAGCAGCCAGCGTAGCGTCAACCGAGGTGCCGAGCGATACGTATCCGTGAGCGTCGGGCTCCGATACCTGAATCATCGCCACGTCGCAGGGCAGGGTGCCCGAACGATAGAGTTTCTGTGTCTCGCTCAAGAAGATGGGAATGTAGTCGGCAAATCCGGCTTGGGTGGTCTTGCGGACGTTGCTGCCCACAAAGAATGAGTCGAGTTGGAATACACCCTCGAACTCCGCCTCGGAGTAGGGCGCAGGGCCCTCGGTGTGGAGGTGGTGGATGCGAACATCCTTCAACTCACCCGCGCGACCTCTCTCGCACATGGCTTTGATAAGACATTGGGGGGCGCTGGCAACGCTGCTCAAGTGGATGTGATCACCGTTTTTGATAGCTTTCACGGCCTCTTCGGCTGTGGTGAATTTGATATTGCTCATGGCTGTATTATGTTGTTTGTATTTTTGTTCGTATCTGCAAAGCTACGAAACCTGTCGGAAAAGACAAAAAAATATGGCCTTTTTTTAGGGTGTATTTCGATAAAATCACTACCTTTGGAGGTCGAAATTACACTTAAAATAATAATAAATGCTTATGAAAACAAAACTTTTTGCAACACTCTGCGCTATGGCCGTTGTGCTGATGAGCGTAGGTTGTGTGCCCGACAGCGGACAGGAGCAAACCGTTCCTACGCTCGAGGTGTCGCCCGCGCTTCTTGAGCTCGATTGTGCTGCACAGACTAACTGTGTCGGTGTTGAGTGCAATGGCGATTGGGTTGCCACCACCACTGCTGATTGGATTACTCTCGATGTCATGAGTGGCTCTGGTAGCGGTATTATTGACTTTGCAGTAGCCGAGAATAATGGCACCGAGGCTCGTGAGGCTCAAATCGACGTTGTGTCGGGCGAGCTTACCGCATGCTGCATCATAACACAAAGTACAGCCACCTTCCGTGTGGACGTAAAGAGTGTAGAGTTTACCTACGAAGGTGCAAGCCAGAGCATCGATGTGTTCTCGGTTAATACTTGGAGTGCCGAGACCGATGCCGAGTGGCTGACCCTCGACTATGAGCCCAAGGCCGGCGAGATTCGCCCCCTGACCATCACCGCCGAGGCAAACAACACCCTCCAAAGCCGTAGCGCCGATATTGAGATTCGCACCAAAGGCGAGAGTGCTACCATCAAGGTTACTCAAGCCAAAATGTCGAGTACCAACTTCATTCTGATGTTTGATACCGAGGCCTACAACGCCGAGACCGAGACCATCACCACCGACATCTTCGGTGCAACCTACAAAATGGTTGTAGGAGCCCCCTCGTCGAGCGTTATCTGGGATGCAACCGTTGACTATACCGGTGTTGAGCCCTTCATTGAGACTGCCAATAACCTTGCTCAAACGGGCGATGGTGAGGTGACCTTCACCCTCCCGTTCAACAACTCGGGAGCTCCCCGTACGGGCGTTATGACCGTCAAGGGTAAATACAAAGGCGAGACCATTACCCGCACCGTTACCTTCGAGCAATCGTACTTTGAGGCTAACTTCGCCGAGTCGTTCGAGCTTACAGGTGATGTTGAGGATATTGACCTTGGTCTTACCATTTCGCCCGCTCTGGATGTGGTTTATACCACCGATGCCGAGTGGATTAAGGGTGAGAATGGTAAATATAGCGTTGATGCAAATGCATCGATGGAGGCTCGCTCGGGCAATATTACCATGACTTTGGCCAAGGATTCGACCGTAGTTGTGGGTGTTGTTCCCGTTAGCCAACCTCGCCTCTATACTGTGGCTATCCCCTTCCAATGTAACACCTATGTTACTCCCCAAGATCCCACTATCAAGAGCTCGCCCTCGTTCCACAACCGAATCATCCAAGATTTGAGCGTGCAACCCGATGGCTCGAAGAAGCTGGGTGGTACCATGCTTTCGCAACGCGCATGGATGACCTCGCAAATCAAAACCCCTCACCAACTCTCGTTCTTCTTCCGCACCGAGCATACCGGCCCCATCAACTTCGGTATGGAGACCCTGCTCGCGTGGGATAAAGAGGCTATTGCCGATACCGCATACCTCGAGATTGAGATTGGCGAGGAGCGTATCAAAACCATGATTACCAACAACCGCCTCCACTACCACCACGTAGGTACGTTCAATATCAAGGAGCCCGGCTACATCCGCGTGAACATCATCCCGATTGAGGCTACCGGTCGCTACTTGCCTTATATCAGCAACTTCCTTGTCGGTGGCGAGGGTATCAACAATGCGGTGAACAAACGCAAAGGCGATATTACCTATGTAACTTACGAGGAGACCCAACGCTCGGATCCCCACTGGATTCGCCGTGGTCCGTCGGGCAACTTGGGCTATCCCCAACCTGCGAATACCGAGTGGTTCTACAACGAGATTTATGTGGATAAAGGTTACGACATCAGCGGTTCGTACTATATGACTACCGGTGGTAGCGCGTTCTATATGGGTCTGCAACCCAGCGACAATGGTCGTGTGGTGCTCTTCTCGGCATGGGATACCGATACCGACTTGGGCTGGCACGCCGAGGTTGTCCGCTATGGTAAGAACAAACCCAATAGCTTCGGCCACGAGGGCTCGGGTAAACAAACCTTCCTCAAATATGAGTGGGAGGCCGAGAAGACCTATGCTACTCTGGTTCACGTTCGCCCCGAGGTTGATGCTGATGGCAAACAAACCGGCTCGACCCTCTATACGGGCTACTTCTGGAGCGAGGCCGATGGCTGGCAGCTTGTTGCCGAGTATCGTCGTCCTCACGAGGTGGTTTACTACCGTGGCGCTCACTCGTTCTGCGAGAACTTCTCGCCCGACCGTGGCTGGATTCCCCGTAAGGTGAACTTCACCAACCAATGGATGCGCGATAAGGATGGCGTATGGCACGAGGTGCTTGAGGCACAACTTGGCGTAGATGGTACCGGTGGCGAGGGTATGCGTAAGGACTTCGCCGGTGGTGTTGATAAGGAGCGTAACTGCTTCTACCTGACCAATATCGGTTATATCAACGAGTGGATGAAACCCGGCACCAAGTTCCGTCGTGAGCCCAGCGGCAACAATCCCCCCGATATCCCCTTCGACGAGCTTGCGAAGATGGGTACCTGGTACGAGGCTAAATAATTTTGCATTCCGTAGTGGAGGCACGGCCGCCACTACGGAATAACTTTCGATAATACTCAACTAACTAATAAACAACTGAAATTATGGCAAAGATTCTACAAGAGTTCAAACAGTTCGCCATGCGTGGCAACGTGATTGACATGGCAGTCGGTGTTATCATCGGTGGTGCTTTTGGTAAGATTGTTAGCTCGCTGGTGGCTGACGTTATTATGCCCCCTATCGGTCTGCTGGTGGGTAACGTGAACTTCACCGACTTGAGCATTGTTCTGAAGAAGGCAACCGAGGATACTGCGGCCGTTACACTCAACTATGGTAACTTCTTGCAACAAGTATTCGACTTTTTGATTATTGCATGGGCAATCTTCATGTTCATTAAGGTTATCAATATGGCCAAGAAGAAAGAGGAGGCTGCTCCCGCAACTCCTCCTGCACCCCCTGCACCCAGCAAAGAGGAGGTTCTGTTGACCGAGATTCGTGACCTGCTTAAAGAGCGTAAATAGGCACGTTTTTACGAACGGATAACGCAAGAGGCTGCACAACCACCGGTTGTGCAGCCTCTCTTTTTGAGCTTATATCTTCCCAATGTAAGATTATTGATGTAAGGTAAAAAAAACTGGCGTACACATACCGTATACGCCAGCATTTTAGAATGTTTAATTGTTAGAATTCGTAGCCTTGAATGTTGCATTTTTTCCAATAGTCAGCACTTTGGTATAGGCTTACAGATCCCAGGGGAACGTAAATAGTGCCGGCGAATGTAGCGTCAAACATGCCTGATGATCCGGTAGGAGGTGTGGCTATATCGCAAAAAACAGTCTTCAGAGCGCTTTTATTTCCTGCGAAAGCACCGGGATAAATGGTTTTAAGATTTTGGGGCAGTGTGACACTCTCCAATGTGGGAATATTTGCAAAAGCAGTAGTCATGATAGTACGAACGTGTTTGGGAAGTATGACAGTTTTAAGATTGTCTACATCATAAAAAACACTTTGTCCTATCGTTTCGATGCGACCAGCACAAGTAATTACACCCTTGTCATTTTCTTTGTCATATACATTTGATACAACGCTTATCAAGCCCTTGTCATTCATCAATTCCACAATCTTTTGGTCAGTAGAAGTGTACCAGATTTGGTGGCTGGGGATAGACTTGAACTCGGGAGCCTCTCCATTAACTCTAAAGGCGTAATCATAACGGCTCCAATTCTCATTATCTATATATGCTTGCCAATTTGATGCTGGAAGGTTTATCACATAATTATTATAATCATCATTGAATGCATCCGGGGCTATAGTGCACGGAGTAGTTGCCGAGATATTGATAACCATATTAGCGCCTTCTTCAACATGACAAATAGCGTAACTACCAATATACGTTACGCTCGAGGGTATAGTTATAGCCGAAAATAGATTTCCCGAAAGTGCACCAGTGTCAATTGTTTTCAAGCCTTCGGGGAGGTTGATACTTTCGATGGCAGCATTAATAAACGCATCCCTCTCTATGGTTTCCAATGTGCTAGGAAGAACTACAGTCAAAGGCGCAGGACTGTCGCCACCATCGTATCTTTCTGCACATGTATAGCTACCAATGCAGGTAACGCCCTCGGGAATGACAATTTTACTAATGTTGTAAGATGCAGCACACCACATTCCATCACCTTCGATTTTTGTTACACCTTCGGGGTATGTGTATTCGGAGATACCGGCTGTTGCATACAAACGAGCAACGCCGTCAATAACAATACAACGACCATCGGCCGAAACATTGTTTCCGATGAGCTTGGTTATGGCGGATGCATTAAATCTCAAAGTGTTGAATGACACACCATCGGGAATCGAGAGTGTCTCGATTTGTCCAGCGCCATCATAAACCTGCAATACAGTAATGTCATTTTTATAGGTTATCACACCTTTGCCATTAGCATACTCATGAGATACAATCTCTGCATCTGTAGAGATGTTGTTGGATTTCTGACCATTTTTTGTAGTATACCAAATCTCGTTGTTAGCAGGAACTGCGGGAGCGGCGGGAGCGGTGGCTACGCCCAGGGTTGCCATGGGTTGGATAAGGTTGTTCTCGATAGGCACTTTGTTCATGGTCTGTTTCGAGAAGATTTGGTCGTTGATGTCGGTAACCTCGATGGTGATACCGCCCTCGAACGAAATCTCGGGAATAACAACCCAGAAGATGGTGGGGTTGTCCTTGTCGTCGCTCAACTTGACACCCTCGCCGCAATCGATGGTGATTACGTCGGTTGCGTCAGCGCCCATATTGATAGAGGGCTTGCCGCCGTATTCCATAGTAACGGTTGCGGGGCCGGCAATCGTCTCACCGTTGTTACCCTTGACGGTGATGCTCTTAACGGTTACATCTTCCTCGCTCCAGAATTTCAGCTTCAAGAAACCGCAAAGGTTTTTGAACAAAAGGGTATTGTCATTGGGACCACTGGTTACGGCCATCATTACGTTCGCGCCCGAGCCAAACGAGTTCGGGTACTTGTGGTTGTAGGGTTGAACGGCGGGCAGGGTGAGCGAAACAACGCCTGTCTCGGTGATGGTAATGTTCTTGTCGCTGGGGTAGATGGCGTAGTAGGCTTGGGTAGTGGTGGAGTTGCCTACGCCAAAGCCGTCCTCTTTAACCTCGAGGAAGCGTCCGCTATTGGCGCCATCCGCGCCGTCGAATTGCCAAAGTGTGTTGAGAGTGTTGCCGTTGAATACCGAGATTCTATCATTGGCATTCCAACGAATGTAGAGGTTGTTCTCTACGTAAGCACGAGTATCGCAATCGTTGATAGATGCGAAGAACTCGGTTTGACCCTTTGCGGGCTCTGTCGCGGGGAGTTCGGGCTCCTCAAACTGCGAACAGCCGACCATAATCATAGCCAGCGCCGCCAAAATCGAAAATCTCTTCATCATTCTCATTGTTTTAGCGGTTTACCAAGGGAGTTCTTCGTTCTCGCCACCGATTGTGGGTGTGTTGCTACCGTCAAAGCCGCACTCGACTGCGACCTCCATTACCTCGACTGCGGGTGCGAGGTAGGTCTCTTTCGTGTTTTTCATGTTTGTATAATGTTTTGAGTTAAAATTTGTTCAGCTCAAAACCATACGCTCCTCTATGGTGGGGTTATTGTGGCGGGGATATGCCGCTCCGTAAAAACAGAAAGTGTGGAGCTGACTTCGTTTATCTGGTAAGAGGCTCTGACAAAACCTTGAAAAGAATAAACGATTACAAGACCCCACACCTGTATCGGGCATGGGGGTGACCACATACCAATACAGATGATGAGTGTTGTCGTATCCTCTTTTCGTGAAAACTGTCAGATTTTCTTACCAAGGATAAAAGCGAAAACACTTTCATCAACAATATGTAACGTCGCACTCTGCGACGCCACAAAAATAGAAACTTTTTTCGCAAATGACAACACTCCTGCGGGGTCTTGCCATGATATATATAAAAAATAATCCGTTGTGGCAAGTGTCCCACAACGGATTATTCCTATTTTGGGGTCGGCAACCAACTGCGCCTCCGCCCTGTTAGTAGCGGTAGTGCTCCGCTTTGTAGGGGCCGTCGACCGTAACGCCGATATAGTCAGCTTGTTTCTTGGTCAGGCGGGTGAGGTGTACGCCGATGTTCTCGAGGTGCAGGCGGGCAACCTCCTCGTCGAGGTGTTTGGGCAGGCGGTATACGTCAACCTCCATTTGGCCCTGTTTTGCCCACAGCTCCATTTGTGCCAGAGTTTGGTTGGTGAACGAGTTGCTCATAACAAACGACGGGTGGCCCGTAGCGCAACCGAGGTTCACCAGACGACCCTCGGCCAGAACGAAAATCGAGTGGCCATCGGCAAAGGTGAACTTATCGACTTGGGGTTTGATATTTGTCTTAACCACGCCCTCGCACGACTCCAGCTCGGCCATCTGAATCTCGTTGTCGAAGTGACCGATGTTGCAGACGATGGCTTGGTCGCGCATGCCTTTCATGTGCTCCAGGGTGATGATGTCGCAGTTGCCGGTACAGGTGACGTAGATGTTACCCTCGGGCAGAGCCTCCTCGATGGTCTTAACCTCGAAGCCCTCCATTGCAGCTTGCAGCGCGCAGATGGGGTCAATCTCGGTGACAATCACGCGAGCGCCATAGCTCTTGAGCGAGCGGGCGCAACCTTTACCCACATCGCCATAGCCACAAACCACAGCGACCTTACCTGCAATCATCACATCGGTTGCACGTTTGATACCGTCGGCCAACGACTCACGGCAGCCATACAGGTTGTCGAATTTGCTCTTGGTAACCGAGTCGTTCACATTGATGGCGGGGATAAGCAGTTCGCCACGCTCCTTCATTTGGTAGAGGCGGTGAACACCGGTAGTGGTCTCCTCCGATACACCTTTCAGCTCGGCAACGGTAGTATGCCATTTACCATGCTCCTCTTTGAGCAGCGTGCGCAGGGTGTCGAGAATCACCGACTCCTCGTAGCTCGAGGGTTCGTAGTCGAGTGTTGAAGCATCTTTCTCGGCTGCATATCCTTTGTGAATCAGCAGGGTAGCGTCGCCACCATCGTCAACAATCAGATTGGGACCTTTACCACCGGGGAACGAGAGCGCCATGGCGGTACACCACCAATACTCGGGCAGGGTCTCGCCTTTCCATGCGAATACGGGTACGCCAGCCTTTGCGATTGCGGCTGCGGCGTGGTCTTGAGTCGAGAAGATGTTGCAGCTGCACCAGCGTACCTCGGCTCCGAGCTCCACGAGGGTCTCAATCAGAACGGCGGTTTGGATAGTCATGTGCAGCGAGCCCATGATGCGAGCACCTTTGAGCGGTTTCTCTTTGCCATATTTGCGGCGGAGTGCCATCAGGCCGGGCATCTCGTGCTCCGAAATTTCAATCTCCTTGCGACCCCACTCGGCAAGCGAGATATCGGCCACCTTGTAGGGCATTGTAGTGTCTAAAAACATAATTCTTTTTGGTTTATTGTTCTAAATTCTTAACTATCTCTATGTCGGTTTGTATCTGTTCGCGCAGGGCGTCGAGCGACTCGAATCGGCGTTCGTCGCGCACCTTTGCTCCGAGCGTTACGGCTATGTGCACTCCGTAGAGGTCGCCCTCAAAGCCGATTATATGAATCTCTGCACCACGTTGAAATTCACTCCCGATAGTCGGTTTGCGGCCGATATTTGCCACTGCAAGGTAGCGAACACCCTCAAGCTCGACCCATGCGGCATATACGCCGTCAGCAACCTCTGCATCTTTTCCCAGAGTGATGTTGGCTGTGGGGACTCCAAGTTTGCGTCCTATGCGGTTGCCCGCGACTACTATGCCTTCGATGGTTGTCATGTGTGCCTCGGGGTTACATGTTCTCGGTCAGCTTCTGCACGACTCGGATATTATTGAAAAACTCTTTGGCAAACACCCTCGCCACGTTATACATCGGGATGGCGAAGAGCATACCGAGCACGCCACCCAAGTTGCCTGCAATAAGAATCACGAGGAATATCTCGAGCGGGTGGGCATGTACGCTGTTGGAGTAGAGCACGGGTTGCAATACTATGTTGTCTACGAGTTGTGCTGTCATGATTGTTCCGCCCACGATGGCAATCATCTCGATGGTAGTCATGGCGTCGATGGGGGAGAGTACACCCATAATCACACCGATAAACCATCCAATCATCGGGCCGATATAGGGAATTACGTTGAGCACACCGACCACCGTGCCCGTGAACAGGGCGTTGGACGAGCTCATGCCGAATAGTAGCAATACCACCGATACGAATGTGAACATGATGGACGATTCAATCAGTATTCCCGTAAAGTAGCGTTTCAGCAGGGTGCTGATGGATTCGAGTGCACGTCGGATATTCTCCTCATATTTGCGGGGCGAGAGCACCAATACAATATTGCGGAAGAGGTTCTCCTCCTTAATGAAGAAGAACGAAATGAACGCGATGGAGAAGGCTGCAATCATGGTGCCACCCACCATCGAGACTGCGCTCGATAGCACTTGGTTGAGCGTACCGAGGTTGAGCACCTCTTTGAGTGTAGTGAGCAGAGCCGCCGTAATCGAGAAGTCGGCATGGAGACCAAGCTTGCTGATGGCAATCTCTTGAAGGTGGCGCACCGGTTGGTCGATACTTGCGGCGAGCTGTTTGATGTCGATGTTGGAGAGCTCGTTGAGCTTCAGGAATACGAGCGGAATCAGCGAGAAGAAGATACCCCCGACCACACATCCGAACAGAAGCAGACTGATAAGCGAGGCTGCCCAACGAGGCAGATAGTGCTGGCGGATGTGAATTTTACACAAGCGTGTAGTGATGGGGCTGACAACGATATTGATAACCGCCGCCACGAGCATATAGAGTACGATATTCCGAAAGTACCATACGCCCAGGCACATGGCGACAATCGAAACGACCCATAGT
>JAZQXR010000071.1:0-26160 GCA_045632975.1 Rikenellaceae bacterium | reverse complement strand
ATCGGTGCTGCCGACACCTTCCGTGCTGCGGCTATCGACCAGCTTGCTGTGTGGGCCGAGCGCGCGGGTGCAACCATGATTCGCCAAGAGATGGGCTCCGACCCTGCGAGTGTGGCTTATGATACGCTCAAGAGTGCCGTTGCCAATGGCGCGGACGTGGTGTTGATTGACACTGCGGGTCGTCTGCACAACAAGGTTGGACTGATGAACGAGCTCTCGAAGATTCGCAACGTGATGGGCAAGATTATCCCCGACGCGCCACACGAGGTTATGCTGGTGCTCGATGGCAGTACCGGTCAGAACGCCTTTGAGCAGGCCAAGCAGTTTACCTCGGCTACGAAGGTTAACTCGCTGGCTATCACCAAGCTCGATGGTACGGCCAAGGGAGGCGTTGTGATTGGTATCAGCGACCGTTTCAAGGTGCCCGTGCACTACATCGGTATCGGCGAGGGTATCGACCAACTGCGCATCTTCGACCGCGAGGAGTTTGTCAAAGCACTGTTCGACTAATCGCAAGGAGGGTTGGATATGGAAAAGGCAATCAAGACAATCAATGTGGTTACGCTCGGATGTTCGAAGAATGTTGTGGACTCGGAGCATATGATGGCACAGGCTGCGGCCGCGGGCTATCGAGTTACGTTCGACAGCAACTCCACACGCGCCAAAATAGTGGTTATCAATACTTGTGGCTTTATCAATGACGCCAAACAGGAGAGTATCGACACCATACTCTCGTTTGCCGCTGCCAAGGATGCGGGCCGCATCGAGCGACTCTTCGTTATGGGCTGTCTGTCGGAGCGCTATGCCGACGAGCTGCGTGAGGAGATTCCCGAGGTGGATGAGTTCTTCGGTGTGCGTACCTTCGATGGCGTGCTCGAGGCTCTGGGTGTGGAGCGTCAGGCCGACAAGGAGACCGAACGCGTGCTGACAACGCCCAAACACTATGCCTACCTCAAAATTGCCGAAGGTTGCGTCCGTCGTTGTGGCTATTGTGCTATTCCGCTGATTCGTGGCGGCCACGTTTCGGTGCCTATTGAACAGCTTGTGCGTGAGGCCGAGTGGTTGGCTTCGCAAGGGGTCAAGGAGCTGATGGTCATTGCCCAAGATACCACCTTCTACGGCATCGACCTCTATGGCAAACGCCGCCTTGCCGACCTTCTGCGCGAGCTGTGCAAGGTCGAGGGTATCGAGTGGATTCGCCTCCACTATGCCTACCCGGCGTCGTTCCCTGCCGATGTGATTGAGGTGATGCGCGACGAGCCCAAAATATGTAAATATCTCGATATACCTCTGCAACATATCTCTGATAGTCAGCTGCGTAGTATGAAGCGCTCTATCGACAAGGCCGGAACCGAGAAGCTCATCCGCGACCTGCGTGCCGCTATCCCCGACCTTGCGATTCGTACCACGATGCTCGTGGGCTACCCCGGCGAGACGGACGAGGATTTTGCCGAGTTGTGCGACTTTGTGCGCGAGGCCAAGTTCGAGCGTCTGGGTGTGTTCACCTACTCGGCCGAGGAGGGAACGTACTCCGCAGACAAGCTCACCGATGATGTCCCCGAGGAGGTTAAGCGCGAGCGTGCAGACCGCCTGATGGAGTTGCAGAGCGCAATCTCGTATGGCTGCAATGAGCGCCGCGTGGGTGGCGTGGAGCGAGTGATTGTCGATGGCTTTGTGGATGGCCGTTGGGTTGCCCGTTCGCAGTACGACTCGCCCGAGGTCGATACCGAAATCGAGATTCTGACCGATAAGCGTCTGCGCCGAGGAGCGTTCTATGATGTCCGCATCATCGAGGCCGACGAGTATGATTTGGTCGCCGAACTCGTTTAAAATCGCCTAACGAGGTATTTTCGGCGTTGTGCTTGTCTGCAATATCCTCACATACGCCCTGTATGCTGTGGTATTGCGTACTGCGCGAGCCTTGAAATTCCTCCCGTTATGCAATTTTAGGGGAGAGGCGCTGCCTAATTTTTTAGAGGCGAAAGTTGCACAGTAGGATATTTTTTGTACCTTTGTGTAGAATTGTATAGTAGAAAATGTGTCCGTATGGCAGTGAATCCTATAATATCCGGCATCGAAAGCAAGGTCGCGCGTATCATTGACGATAACCGTGCCCTGCGTAGCGAGTGCTCGGAGCTGGTGCGCCAACGGGATGCCCTGCGCAGTAGCAACCGTGAGCTGCAAAAGCGTGTGAGTGAGCTCGAAAAGGAGCTCTCGCACCTGAAGCTCAACGCCGCGCTGGCGGGCGACAAATCGGACAAGCGTGCTGCCAAAGCGCGTATCAATCGGCTCATGCGGGAGGTTGATTCGTGCATAGCAATGCTTGCCGCAGAACAGGAGTAACACGCGAGATAGATATGTCGAAGTTATCCATAACACTCAAGATAGCAGGCGGAAACTATCCGTTCACCATTGACGCAGCCGAGGAGGAACTCTATCGCAAGGCAGAGCGTCAGGTTGGTGAGCAGATGGCCTCGTTCAATAGAATAAACCTGCCACAAAAGGATCAACTCGCGCTGGCCGCATTGGCTATCAGCATGGAGAATCTGCGACTCAAACAGAGCCGCTCGCTGGGCGAAGATCTGGATAGATTGGGCGAATTGGACACCATGCTCGACGACTACCTGTCCGGCAAATAGCCGACAGAGGGCCGAGGGAGCGTAGATATAGAGGAGTGGGGTGACAAGACAGATATAGAGAGGAGTTACCTCGATGGAGATGGGCGTTTCGGGAACGGAGCGGCCTACTTCGAAAGATATAATGAGCAGGCCGCGCTGGGTCGCTCGGAGGTTCTTACATAACTATAATTACCCGCATGGATTACCTTACAGCTTTGCGAAACTTAACAAATTAAACACTCTTGAGGTTCGCTCTGTATGCCAAAAACAGGCCTTAACCACGCCCGCGCGTGGTGTGCACAGGTTGCACCATTGGACGTTTGCGGCATTCGCAGGAGGCCTCACACATTGACTTATCGGAGATTCGTCAAACCAAACAAGGTAGCGTCCATGCGGTTTTTTTTGTTTGAAAACCACAAGTTTAACCTAAAAAATACAATACCAAAACCAAACACTTAAAACAAAACTTATGACAACATTATGGATAGTTTTAGCGGCAGCTTTGTCGGCAGTGGTGGTCGGCATACTCTCCAACCTGGGAGTACGCAAAGCCACAGCCTCCAAACGCGCTGCGATTCTCAAAGAGGCCGAGGCCGAAGGTGAGATGATAAAGAAGGAGAAGATTCTCCAAGCAAAGGAGAAGTTCATCCAAATGAAGAGCGAGCACGACCGCACCGTCAATGAGCGCAACCAAAAGGTGGCTCAAAGCGAGCAACGCGCACGCCAAATGGAGAGCAATCTCCAAAACCAACAACGCGAGCTGGAGCGCAAAAACGCCGAGCTCGACAAACAAAAAGAGGGACTTGGCCAACAACTCGCACAAGTCGAGAAACGCAAAGAGGAGCTGGCTCGCATCACCAAAGAGCAAAATGCTCTGCTTGAGCAAATTAGCGGCATGAGCAGTGAGCAAGCCAAGAACCTGTTGGTAGAGAACATGAAGGCAGAGGCACGTGCCGAGGCTGCGACCTATGTCAATGACACTATCGAGGAGGCCAAGATGACCGCCGGCAAGGAGGCTAAACGTATCGTTATCCAAACCATCCAACGTGTGGCTACCGAGACCGCTGTGGAGAATGCCGTTACGGTGTTCAATATCGACAACGACGAGGTCAAAGGTCGTATCATCGGTCGTGAGGGTCGTAATATCCGCGCTCTGGAGGCTGCAACCGGTGTCGAGATTATCGTTGATGACACCCCCGAGGCTATTATCCTGTCGGGTTTCGACCCCGTTCGTAGGGAGATTGCCCGTCTGGCACTGCACCAACTCGTGTCGGATGGCCGTATCCACCCCGCACGTATCGAGGAGGTGGTTGCCAAGGTCGAGAAACAGATTGAGGACGAGATTGCAGAGGTGGGTAAACGTACCGCCATCGACCTCGGAATCCACAACCTGCACCCCGATTTGATTCGTCTGGTAGGTAAGATGAAATACCGTTCGTCGTATGGCCAAAACCTGCTCCAACACGCCCGCGAGACCGCAAATCTGTGTGGTATCATGGCTTCGGAGCTGGGACTGAACGCCAAAACAGCACGTCGTGCAGGTCTGCTCCACGATATTGGCAAGGTGCCCGATGATGAGCCCGAACTGCCACACGCAATTATCGGTATGAAGCTCGCCGAGAAGTACAAAGAGCGTCCCGAGGTGTGCAACGCCATCGGCTCGCACCACGACGAGGCCGAGATGACCTCGCTCATCGCCCCCATCGTTCAGGTGTGTGACGCTATCTCGGGTGCCCGTCCCGGCGCTCGCCGCGAGGTTGTCGAGTCGTACATCAAACGACTCAAAGAGATGGAGGATATCGCACTGTCGTATCCCGGCGTAATGAAGACCTATGCTATCCAAGCGGGTCGTGAGCTGCGCGTGATTGTGGGTGCCGACAAGCTGGGCGATGCCGAGAGCGAACAACTCTCGCGCGATATAGCCAAGAAGATTCAAGACGAGATGACCTATCCGGGTCAAGTCAAGATTACGGTTATCCGCGAAACTCGCGCCGTAAGCTACGCCAAATAGTCGAGCATAACTGCTTGAAAGGTTGTATGTTTGTCAGTCGGGCATGTCATTTTGGCAGTGCCGGGCTGACAAACTATCATAAAAATGGGTTTGGCATACGCTTTGCCACTACCTCCTATCGTCCGCCCATCGTGGGTGACACAACATCGAAAAGAATTATTTAATAACCATAAAACAACAGAAAACTATGAACATTAAACCGCTTTCGGATCGCGTGCTCATCGAGCCCAATCCCGCCGAAGAGAAGACCGCCGGTGGATTGTTTATCCCCGACACAGCCAAAGAGAAACCCCTTGCAGGTAAAGTTGTGGCCGTAGGCCCCGGTACCGCCGAGGTTACTATGGAGGTTAAGGTTGGCGACCAAGTGCTCTATGGCAAGTATGCCGGCACCGAAATCAATGTTGAGGGCAAAGACTACCTCATCATGCGTCAAAACGATATTCTGGCAATCATCTAATCATCACCCGAAACAATGGCAAAAGAGATTAAATACAACGTAGAGGCCCGTGAGCTTCTCAAACAAGGCGTTGACGCACTCAGCAACGCTGTGAAAGTGACCCTCGGCCCCAAAGGTCGTAACGTCATCATCGACAAGAAATTCGGCTCGCCCGTAATCACCAAAGACGGTGTCAGCGTGGCTAAAGAGATTGAGCTCGAGGATAAATTCGCCAACATGGGCGCACAGATGGTTAAAGAGGTGGCTTCGCGCACCAACGACGATGCAGGTGACGGTACCACCACCGCAACCGTGCTGGCTCAATCAATCATTGGCGTAGGTCTGAAGAACGTGACCGCAGGCGCAAACCCCATGGACCTCAAACGTGGTATCGACAAGGCTGTTGCAGCTGTAGTTGAGAACCTGCGCGAGCAATCGAGCGAGGTGGGTGGCAACATCGACAAAATCGAGCAAGTGGCTACCATCTCGGCAAATAACGACCGTGCTATCGGTGCTCTTATCGCCGAGGCTATGGGCAAAGTAAACAAAGAGGGTGTTATCACCGTTGAGGAGGCTAAAGGTACTGATACTTACGTTGATGTGGTTGAGGGTATGCAGTTCGACCGTGGTTACATCTCGGCTTACTTCATGACCGATGCAGAGAAGATGGAGGCTGTAATGGAGCGTCCTCTGATTCTGATTACCGACAAGAAAATCTCGAGCATGAAGGAGATTATGAGCGTACTCGAGCCCGCAGCTCAACAAGGTCGCGCTCTGGTAGTTATCGCCGAGGATGTTGATGGCGAGGCTCTCGCAGCTCTGGTTGTGAACAAGATGCGCGGTGCGCTCAAAATCGCTGCCGTAAAGGCTCCCGGTTTTGGCGATCGTCGTAAGGAGATGCTCGAGGATATCGCAATCCTCACCGGCGGTATGGTTATCTCGGAGGATAAAGGTCTTAAGCTCGACCAAGCAACCGTAGATATGCTGGGTTCGGCCGAGAAGATTACCATCGCCAAAGAGAACACCACCATCGTAAACGGTCTGGGTGACAAAGCGGCTATCGACGCTCGTATCATGCAGATTCGCAAACAAATCGAGACTACCAACTCGGACTACGACCGCGAGAAACTCCAAGAGCGTCTTGCCAAGTTGGCAGGTGGCGTAGCAGTTCTCTACGTAGGTGCTCCCTCGGAGGTTGAGATGAAAGAGAAGAAAGACCGTGTGGATGATGCACTTGCTGCAACTCGTGCTGCGGTTGAGGAGGGTATCGTTCCCGGTGGCGGTGTAGCATACATCCGCGCAACCGAGGCTCTGGATAACCTCAAAGGTGACAACGAGGACGAGAATACCGGTATCCAAATCGTTCGCCGTGCTATCGAGGAGCCTCTGCGTCAAATCGTTGCCAATGCCGGTGGCGAGGGTAGCGTAGTAGTGAACAAGGTGCGCGAGGGTAGCGGTTCGTTCGGTTACGACGCTCGTGCCGACAAGTATGGTGACATGCTTGAGGCTGGTATCATCGACCCCACCAAGGTGAGCCGTGTAGCTCTCGAGAACGCAGCTTCGATTGCCTCGATGTTCCTGACTACCGAGTGTGTGTTGGCCGAGAAAAAAGAGCCCGTACCCGCAATGCCCGGCAACCCCGCAATGGGCATGGATGGCATGATGTAATATCGTGATAATCTGATAGAGAGGGCGCGTCCAAACAGCTGTTTGGATGCGCCCTCTTTTTGTGCCTGCTCTCTGTGAGCTGTGAATTCCCCGCAAAGTCGATGAATTTATCGACGAAAGTGCGAAATTTATCGACAAATCGCCCGATAAATTGTAATATTTGAGAAATATTACTATTTTTGCAACGTTGAATATTGTGCGTAATAGGCTCGTGTGGCGAGGGCTGCATACTGCGCATGACCTACAGAACGTTGAACAAACAAAAAACGAAGATATGAAACAACTATTCCGATCGACCTTTATCGGCCTTGCGGTGGCGCTGACCACGGCTTTCGCATCGTGTAGCGATGTGGAGCGCGAGGAGGGTGGTGTGATGCGTGTTAAGCTCTCGGCTGATGCATCTATGCTGACCCGTGCCGATGTGGGTATTGTGGCTCCCGAGGCTTCGGCTTTTGCGCTTGAGGTTTCGGCTACCGAGGGCGACTACTCGAACCGCTGGGAGAGTCTTACCGAGCTTACGGGTGAGACCCGCTTTGATGTTGGCGAGTACCGCGTGAAGGCTACCTATGGCACTCTCGACGAAGAGGGCTTCGACAAACCCTGCTTCGAGGCCGAGAGCGGTTGCCGTATTATGCCTAACCAAACCACCGTCGTCAACATGACGGCTACGCTGGCTAACAGCGGAGTGCAGGTGAGCTTCTCGGAGGCGTTCCTCAAATACTTTGCCGAGTGGAGCGTGGAGCTGGTGAGCGCTGCGGGTGCTCGTATCCCCTTTGTGGAGGGGGAGTCGCGTGTGGCATTTGTAGCCCCCGAGCCCTTCGATATTGAGGTTGGCTATACCAAGCCTAACGGCACCGAGGGTCGCAAGACCATCGCCGTAGCGGAGGTTGATGCACGTACGCTCTACCGTGTGAAGCTCGATGTTAATGGCGGCGAGGTTGGTGCGGCCAAGATTGTTGTAACCTTCGACGGCGAGACCGAGAAGGAGAGTGTTGAAATTGAAATAAACGAACAATAATGAGAAGATTAAACTCTTTGTTTGCGATTGCTGTTGTGGCTTGCGCCGCGTTTGTGGGCTGTATTCGCGGAGGTAACAAAGGCGAGGGCGGAGGTACTACCCCCGTCACAACGAAAGGCACTATCGACCTTGCCACTATCGAGGTTGGCTTCGAGGATGGTACTTCGCAGATTACCGACGACTACCAAGTTACCGTGACTTCCGCTTCGGGCGAGGTCGTGGCTCGTGGTACGTTGGCAAACCTGTCGGAGGTGTCGCTGCCCGAGGGCGAGTACAAGATAAGCGTTAGCTCGGCTGTGGCTGCCCCCGTAGCCGATTGGGAGCGCCCCTACTATGTTGCCGAGAGCTCGATTACGGTCGAGAAAGAGACTACCTCGGCTGTGGGCCGTATGGTCGCCGAGCTGAAAAATGTGGGCGTGCAGGTGGTGTTCACCGACCGCTTCAAGGCGGTTATGGGTGACGACTGCAAGGTTAGCGTTGTGCTCGGCGTGGGACAACTCACCTACACCAAGAACGAGAGCCGTACGGGCTACTTCCGCGCAACGGGCTCGAATATGCTGCTGACTGCCGAACTGTCGGGTACGCTCGATGGCAAGAGTGTCAAGGAGCAACGCATCATCAAGGACGTGCACCCCGGCGACCGCAAGCAGATTGTCTATGACATCAAAGAGAGTGAGAATCCCGGCGATAATACCGGTGGTGATAATACCGGCGGCGATAATACCGGTGGTGACAACACGGGTGGCGACAATACGGGCGGTGACAACACCGGAGGTGACAACACAGGTGGCGACAATCCCGGCGATGAGCCCGATGTGCCCGTTGTTCCCGAGGACGGTAATGTGAACCTCGACTTCAAGGTGGATGTTACTGTGAAGGATGTCGATGTGAATGGCAATATCATTGTCGATGAGAACGACCAAGAGCCCGATAATGGCGAGGGTGGCGACAATGGTGGCAACGAAGGTGGTGAAGATGGTGGCGATGAGCCCACTCCTCCTCAAGGCCCGACCGACTTGGGTGAGCCCACAATCGTATGGGAGGGTCACAACCTCGACGAGTGGTTTGAGCTTACGGACAGCAGTGTGGCCGTTGCGCTCAATATCACCGTGCCCAACACCATTTCGACCATGACCGTCGATATTATCTCCGACGCTTCAGCCTTCCAGCCCGATGCGCTGAAGGGTGTCGGACTCGATACACACCTCGATTTGAGCAACCCCGGTGATTTGCGTGGCCCTATCGAGGGTCTTGGATTCCCCGTTGCCGAGAATGTGGTTGGCAAAACCGAGCTTGTGTTCGACATCTCGGAGTTCATGCCGCTGATGGTTGTGGCGCAGGGCAAGAGGGTGGAGTTCTGCATTACGCTCAACGATGCGTTTGGCCACCAGCTGGTTAAAAGTCTCAAACTCAACGTAAATCTAAACTAATCGGCCATGAGAAGAGTATTTCACAATATAAAGTTAGGAACAATCGCCCTCGGTGCTGCCGTGGCAGTGCTGCTTGGTGCATGTACCGATACCCCCGAGGAGAACCGCTCGGGCGAGGGCGTGGTTAGCTTCGCTGTGGGCTTCGATGGCTCGCTGCTGACCCGCGCCGAGGCCCCCGAGATTAACTCTATCGAGGTGGCAAACAGCAAGGGCGTGATTCGCTCGTGGAGCTCGCTCGACGAGATTCCCGCCGAGCTGGTACTCACCAGCGGAACCTATACCATCAGCGTCGATGCTGGTACCGCCGAGCGTGCAGGTTGGAATGGCCCCCACTACTCGGGCGTTAAAGAGTTTACAGTTTCGGCAGGTTCGTCGGAGCAGGTCGAGGTGGTATGTACCATCGACAACTCGCTGGTGGGCGTGAACTTTACCGAGAGTGTGACCTCGCAACTTACCGACTACTCGGTTAAGGTTGCCGTTGACGGGGCTAACTCCATCAGCTTTGCGGCTGACAATGCCGACGCCATTGGCTACCTCACCCCCGCTGTGGGAGATACCGACTTCGAGTGGTCGTTCAGCGCCACCGATGCCGAAGGTAAGAGTATCAAGGGTAGCGGCACTGTGCGAGGCCTCAAACCCCGCACCGAGTACACCCTCAATATTTCGTACAACCGCAAACCGCTGGGCGAGGCCGTTATCTCGATTCGCGTGGTGGATAGCTCTGAGACTATCGAGGATGTGTTCGACATCTATGGTCGCGTGGAGCTTAAGGCACTGGACTTCGAGGTAGGCGAGGTGCAACAAGCCCGCCCCGAGCCCTTTACCCTGCGTGCAACTGCTCCCAACAAGATTACCTCTATCGCAGCCCGCTCCGAGATATATGGCGAGGAGCCTGTTGAGCTCGTGGGCTGGAGCGCAGGTGGCGGTGTGACTGTCACCAAAGTGAGCGATATGGAGTACACCATTGCACTCGATAGCGTGTTTGTGGCGTCGCTCCCCGGAGGTCTTTCTACCATCAACCTCACCGTCAAGGACGAGAAGGGCAATACCGCCGCAACGGCAGTCCGCTTCCTGAAGGCGGGTATGAATGCCGTGAACCACAATGCCGTGTGGGCTACTCGCGCACCGCTTACCGCCGAAATGCCCCAATTGGATGGCGTGGTTAAGTTCGGCTACCGCGCAGGCGAGGGCGAATGGAACTATGCCGAGGCTGCTTATAGCGATGGCGCATACCGTGCAGAGATTTCGGGCCTGAACCCCGAGACAACATACACCGCCCAACTCTTTATTGATGGCGTTTCATCGGGAGATGCCGTGCAGTTCACAACCGACGTTGCACCCCAAATTAGCAATGGAGGCTTCGAGAATTGGCACAAAAGCGGCAAGATTTGGTACCCCTATGCCGAGGGTGAAGCCTTCTGGGATAGTGGAAATAAGGGCGCTACCACGCTGGGCGATAAGTGGAACCTCACCACAAGTAGCGAGGACCCCCGCCCCGGCTCGTCGGGCAAACTGTGTGCTCGCATGCAGTCGGCATTCCCGAGCCTTGCGGGTATGGGTAAGTTCGCTGCGGGCAATATCTATACAGGTCGCTTCGCGGAGCTGGATGGTATGAATGGTGTTGTCGATTTCGGCCAACCCTTCATAGGACGCCCCACCGCGCTGCACGGATGGTTCAAGTGTAATGTGGGACAAATCGACAAGACAGGCAGTGGCGCACCCGTAACATCGGGCCCCGACCGCTACCAAATCATGATTTGCCTTACCACGGGCGCCCACTCTGTGAACACAGCCGATAAATCGACCTTCTTCGACTGCAAAACCCATAGCAAGGTTGTGGCTTGGGGCGAGATTTTGGGCACCGAGTCGGTTCCCGATTGGACGGAGTTCACTCTGCCGCTGAATTATGTGAAACCCGATGTTCGACCCACACATATTATTATTGTTGCCACGGCAAGCTCCTATGGCGACTATTTCACCGGCTCGACAAGCAGCTGGATGTGTGTCGATGACTTCGAATTGATTTATTAGTAAACCGAAAAAGAGAGAAACCACAATATGAAAAAGAGTATTCTGCTGTTTGTAGCCGCCGCCCTTGTAGCCACCGCACAAGCCTCGGCACAACAAACTACCACAACTACCGAAACCACTCCTGCTGTATCAACCTCCGCACCCAAGCTCAAACGCGGTGTGAAGTATGACCGTGGACTTGATATTCCCTCGGCGGCATTTGTCAAGAAGGGATTGTGGAATACAGGTCTGATGTTGTCCCACTCGCAACTCAATATGGATGAGTATAAGTTTGTGATTGTGGATGATATTGGTCTGAAGGGCTACACCCTCGATATGGGTCTGCACTTGGGCTATGTCTTCCGCGACAATATGATGCTCGGTGCACGCTTCAGCTATGACCGTACCAGCGCCGATGTGGGTAATGCAAGCCTCGTCTTGGGTGATTTGCTCAATACCAACCTCACCAACGTAGGTCTGATTAAGCACTCCTACTCGGGAATCCTCTTCTATCGCTACTATATGGGTCTGGGTCGTACCCAGCGCTTCGCCTTCTTTACCGAGGTGCAACTCGGCTTGGGCGGCTCGCAGGCACAACAAACCTTGAGCGCAACGGATGGCGTGTATGAGACCTCGTTCGATGCGGCGCTCGGTCTTTCGCCCGGTATCATGGCCTTTATCACCAACAATGTGGCACTCGAGGTGTCGGTCAATCTGCTCGGTCTGAAGTATAGCGATGTGGAGCAAGTCTCCAATCAGGTGTCGACCGGTCACCGCTCGTCAAGCTCTCTCAACTGCAAAATTAACCTGCTGTCGCTCGGACTCGGTTTGTCGTTCTACTTGTAGAATTCAGTGCGTATGAAACACACCATTCTGAAATATACGATGATTGTGGCGGTGGCTCTCGGAGTCGCCTCCTGCATCGACAATACCGTACCCTATCCCCGTTTGGACTGCTCGCTTCAGAGCATCTCGACCGAGGGTCTCAAGGAGTACGAGGTTACGGCCGTGGGTGATACCACCCTTGTTGTGCTCACCATCGACGAGAGTGTCGATCTGCGTAGCGTGGGCTTCAATGCCGCGACCTTTGCCAATCAAGACAAAGCAACCGTCAAATATGCCGACAAAACGGCAAGTGACGTAACGCTGGGCGACAAGTGGAACTTGCGCGGTGGCGTAGTTGTGGCGGTCGAGATATATGGCTACCGTACCATCTATAAGTTTGTCGGCGAGCAGACCATTTCGCTCGACTTTAGTGTGGAGGGACAGATGGGCGAGGCCTACTTCGAGCAGAGTGTCGAGGGTAATATCGAGAACCGTATCGCTATGGTTAATGTCCCCGCCGGCACAGACTTCTCGAGTATCAACGTGCTCCGCCTCAAACTCGGTCCCGAGGGAGAGACCACCCTCGAACCCAATATCAGTGGCATTACCGACTTCACCTCGTCCACGGGCGACGACCATATCAAAATCGTTCGTGTGAGCTACCGCGATGTGGCTCAAACATGGCGTGTGATTATCCAAGAGGGCTCGACGGGCATCAGCTCAATTGAGCCGTGGGCCAAGAGCGCCGATGTAGCCGCTATGGGTAATCCGGGCGAGAACCACGCTATCGAGTACCGCGTCAAAGATGCGCCCGAGTGGCTCCAAGCCCCCATCGACAAGGATAACGGAGGTGACTTCTCGACCAAAATCAGAGGTCTTGAGCCCGAAACCACCTATGAGTGCCGTGTACTGTCGGGTAGCGAGGTGAGCGCTGTGGTTGAGTTTACCACCGAGTCGGCTCCCGAACTGCAGAATGGTGGCTTCGAGGATTGGCACAAGGATGGCAAAATCTGGTACCCCTATGCCGCTGGTCAGCCGTGGTGGGATAGTGGCAATATGGGTGCTACCACACTGGGCGACAAGTGGAATATCACCACAAGTAGCGAAGACCCCCGTCCCGGCTCGTCGGGCAAACTGTGCGCTCGTATGCAGTCGGCATTCCCGGGTATGGGTCCTGTGGGCAAGTTTGCTGCGGGTAATATCTATACAGGTCGCTTTGCGGGACTCGACGGCATGAACGGAACGGTCAACTTCGGCCAACCCTTCACAGGACGCCCCACCGCGCTGCACGGATGGTTCAAGTGTAACGTGGGCCAAATCGACAAGGTAGGCAGTGGCGCTCCCGTAACATCGGGCCCCGACCGCTACCAAATCATGATATGCCTTACTACCGATACTCATGCCGTGAACACCGCCGACCCATCGACCTTCTTCGACTGCAAAACCCATAGCAAGGTTGTGGCTTGGGGCGAGATTCTGGGCACAGAGTCGGTGGCTGATTGGACGGAGTTTACCCTGCCTTTGCGCTATGTGAAGCCCGATGTTCGACCCACACATATTATTATAGTTGTCTCGGCGAGCTCCTATGGTGACTACTTCACCGGCTCGACCTCAAGCTGGATGTGTGTCGATGACTTCTCACTGATATACGAATAAACCTTTTGAAGCAAGAAAGATATAACAATATGAAAAAGAGTCTGTTGTTGATAGCGTCGTTGGCCGTGTTGTTCGGCTGTACGAACGATTTTGCCGAGTCGCCGAATTCCGCCCCCGAGGGAGTGGTTTCGTTCCGCGGCGTGGAGAGCACAACTCGAACCTCATTTGACCCGGAGAGCATGACCCTGAAGTGGAATAAGGACGATAAGGTCAAGGTGTGGGGCGAGCGCAATGGAGAGATGGAACTCTCGGCCGTTGAGTTTACCGCAACCGAGGTGGACGCTTCGGGTGCAACCTTCTCGGCACGCCTTCAGCAAATGGAGCGCGGCGAATATACCTACTACTCCATCTATCCCGCTCCGAACAAGGTGTTGGGCACCGTGGCAACCATCGCCCTGCCTGTGACGCAGTCGGGCGAGTACGATTGTCAAGCCGATGTGCTTGTCGCCGAGCCCGCAACAGCGTTGGCACTTACACAGAAGGGCGCTGCGTTGAGGCTCGCCTACCAACATGTGCTCCACGCACTGAAAATCGAAATCGAGGATGGCGTGGACGGCAAAGGACGACCTATCGAGCGCGTTACACTCGACTTTGCAACCAACGTGGCAGGTGAGCTTACCGTCGATGTTCGCGATGCAGCTGCGACAACCGTCATCGGTTCGTCGCGCATCAATGTGAACTGCGCCGAGAGCATGGCCGAGAGCGGTACAGCATGGGCCTTTATCGCCCCCGTGGATTGCACCGAGAGCACCATTCGCCTCTCGATTCTGGCTGGTGGCGAGACCTCTGTGTTCGAGATTCCGGGCCGTGAGTTCCGCGCAGGACGCCTCTCGCGTGTGGTCGTGGCTATGCCCGAGGTGCTTATCATCGACGAGGCCCGTACCCTTATCGACAACAACGCTGCCCGCACAATCAAAGACCCCACCGAGGCTCGACTTGTGATGCATATCGGCGGTGGTGATGCCTCGTCGGTCGTTGCTTCGGGTCTGGAGTATATTTCGACCGATGGCGATACCACCCGCGTGGAGAACCGCCGTAGCGCAACTGTGGTCGAGGATGGCTTTATCGAGGCCTATACTTCGGGACTTGCTTCGGGTGTCTACTCGATGCGCGGATTTGTGGATATGCTGGGCGGCAAACGCCTCTACTCCGATATGGTTCATGGCGTGCGCGTGGTGGGTAATGTGAGTGTCGCCCTCGGCGAGGTGAATACAACCTATACCTACGACAAATATCAAGGCGCAGCCGTGGCAAACTCCAAGAATGGCACTTCGATATATACTTCGGAGAATAGCATCGACCTTATCCCCTCGTTTGCGGATGCGATTACAGCCGTTGGTGTGACGGTCGATGGTAAGGACTATGCGGCAACCGTTGGTGGTGTTAAATTCAACGCCGGCGAGATTGTGGGTATGAGCCTCGCGTCGCACAAGGTGTCGGCCTATGTCGAACTGAATGGCGTGCGCTTCACCTCGCCCCAAACTACCGCCGAGGTTACGGGTATCCCCTATACCATTAGCTTCGATGGCGCGACCTCTGTGCCCGATGGCTGGTCGGGAGATAAGATTGTCTATGCGGGATATATCGGTGGCGCGGGCGATACACCCAAGTGCCTGCGTCTGGACCGCGATGGTGCCAAGGCTGGCAATATTGATGCGACAGGCTGGCTGGTGTCGCCCAAGTTCCGTACACTCAACGAGAATACCGATGTCGAGGTCGTTGCCACCTGCTACCACTACCGCGCGATGGCCGCCTCGTCCGATGCTACGCTCTATGTGAATCCGAGCAGTGGCTCGCGCGATACATCCAAGAGCAATGGACAGAAACTCGCCTCGTCGGAGATGTTCTATGGCGAAGCCTCGTTCAAGAACCTTTCGTATCGCCTTACGCTCGATGGTGCCCGCGACCGCATAACCCTCGGCACCTCGTTCGAGGGCTCGACCACCTTCTTTGCACAGATTGCCGACTACATTACCGTTAAGCAAATCACCATCCAATACCGCTAAACCATGACAACTATGAGAAGATATATCCTGACCCTTGCCGTGGCACTCACCTCGCTCTTTACTGCGTGCGAGAATACCACCGAGCTGCCTGCGGGCGTGGGTACGCTCTGCTTGAGCGAGATTAGTGCAACCCTCGACGAGAGCACCCGCTCGGTCGATACCTCGGCGTGGAGTGTCGAGCTTTGCCGTGCGGATGGCGGTGTTGTGGGTAGCTGGGCCTATGGCTCCCTGCCCGAGAGTGTCGAGCTTCGCGAGGGAACATACAATATTTCGGTCGCTTCGGCCGACCGCTTTGCCGAGGTGTCGCGCGAGGGCTACTTCGTGGGCTCGCAGAGCGTGACCATCGAGTCGGGCAAAACCACAACCCCCGATGCCATCACCTGCCGACTGCAATCGCTCAAAGTGTCGGTCGAGTTCCGTGGCGAGATAGTGGAGGCCCTGGGCGACGACTGCACCACCACCGTATCGCTGGGCGACGTGTCACTGACCGTGGGCAAGGACGACTCGGCCCCCATCTATTTCCGCCCGTCGGATGCTGCGAGCAGCTTCCATGTTGTGTTTGAGGGCACGGTCGATGGCGCTGCCGAGAGGTTTGTTACCGACATCGTGGACGTGAAGGTGGGCCAATGGCGCAAGGTAGTTATTACCATGACCTACGAGGATGGCGAGCGTGTACTTGACGCATCTATCGCTCCGTGGATTTCGGACGACGATATATATGTAGAACAATAAACAAGAAACTAAAGGATAAAGAGAGAAAGCTATGAAAAAGAACTACATTCAACCCGCAGTAGAGGTTATTGAGCTGGCCGTAGAGAGCGGTTTCCAAGCAAGTGCTAACGCCGATAATTTTTCGGTTCGCAATTCGGTAGGCCAATTGGGTCGTGAGGATGAAATCTAATAAGAAGAGAGCATAGAGATGAAGATTCGTAATATACTGATGGCTGCAGTAGCCGTGTTGGCTGCGGGCTGTTCGCACAACCCCGATGGTGAAGGCGCAAATCGCCCCTCGGGTGTTCGCGTGAGTGTCGAGGCAACTACCGCCGATGGAACTCGCACCGAGTATGATGCCGAGACCAATACCGTAACCTGGGAGGCTGACGACCAAATCGCCGTAGCTGCTTATGCGGCAGGTGGCTCGGAGGTGCTCACCACCGTTGCCCTGTCGAATGACTCGGGCGCGGGCACCGACGCAACCTTTACGGGTGTGGTTAGCCAAACCGATGCAGATACCAAGATTCCGTCGGGCGCAACCTACGACTATGTGTCGTGGTACCCCGCAGATAAGGCTGTGGCCGTGGGCAAGCAGGTGCAATTCACCCTTGCGAACAACTATACAATTACTAAAAACAGCCTCAATGGCAAGGCCTTTGCGCTGATGGTAGCTGCGAGCAACAACAATGGCTCGATTGCACATACCAATACCATCGCACCGCAACCCACATTCGGTTTCAAACAGGTGTTGAGCTATTTCGAGATTCCGCTCCGCGCGGCAAAAGGGGTTAAGAGTATCAAGATTACCGCCCCCACTACCATCGCGGGTACAATCGTGGTGAATGGCGACGGCTCGATTGCGAGTGTGGCTGATGGCTCGAATACCATCACCGTGAACGTGAACGTGGCCTTGGCCGAGGGCGATAAGGCATACGTTCCCTTTATCCCCTGCACCATCGACGGCGAGCTGCGCGTTGCACTCACCGCCGAGGATGGCACCACTCACGAGATTGTTAAGACGCTTAACAAAACTTTCGGGGCGGCAAAAGTTGTTCCCGTGGGCGGCGTTGGCTTCCACGAAATCGAGCTTGCAAGCGTCAAAACCTATGTGCAGTCGGTGAATGGATACCACGACAAACCCAATGGTGCGCAGATTGTCGCTAATGTCAATTGCGATGTCGCATCGGTTAAGTTCTATGCCGGTAATGCCGATAAGTCGGGCGCAGTCGAGCTGACAGGCACAGGCTACTCGCAAACGCTCAATGACCGTACCGCAACTCTCGATGTCGACCTCGGCTCGGCTACCTACGAGGGCTATGTTTGGGCTGTGGCAACCGTCAATGGCAAGGAGCATGCCTCCGAGGCCAAGTATGTGCTTATCCCCGGCCCTGTGTCGGTTAGCACCTCGGCATACACCTCGTACTCGGACTATACGGGCCAAAATGGTCAACCCAAGAGCATTACGGACGCCAATAAACGTGACCCCAAAACCATCTACGCCCCCACCGCCAAGGTGTCGATAGCAAATGCGGCGTGGATTAAATCGTCGTCGCTCACCCTTACCCAAAGTGGCGTAAATAGTGGTTTGTGGACAGGCACCACAAGTGTATATCCGGGCGACCTTACGGGTCAGCCCCTCGGTCAACATGACTTTAATGCGAAAGCAACAGTGATGATTGGAGAGCGCACATTTGACTTGAGCGCATCTAATACAGTACATATCACCGGCCTGCCGTACACTGCAACTCCGCCAACAGAGGCAGGAGGTTGGACAAAAGCTTCGTGGAATGTTGAATGGAACGGCGATCATGTTAAGATTGGTGGCGTGTCTGGCTCTGGTACGGCAAAAGTGACATCGCCCGCTTTCCATATCCCTGCAGATATCGATGTCTCGGCATGGACTGATTTCTTAATAGATGCATTTAAATTCGCACTTTGGTATAATACGACATTTACGGTAAAAGTTGGCGGTAGTAATGTCATATCTCAAGGAAGTGAGTCGAAAGACGAGAGGAGGATGGCCCTTTCGGGTAATGGTACAATGACATCGAGTAACAATAAGATAGAATGTCAAAGTAGTTATGAGGCTGCCGGACCATACGTTAAGGTCTATTCTTTGAAGATTTCGTATAGATAGTAACTCTTTCTCGGATAGGTGATTCCGAGAAACGAGTTGTGTAAATGATTAGATATTAGCTTTGTGAAAAGAGTACAGAAAATAGTAGTTATGATTGGTGTTGCGGCGGCGGTGGTTGGCTGCCGCAAGGCCGAGCTGCCCACGGGTGGCGCAGAAGGCTCCGCTGACGGCATCCTGCCCGATGTCGAGAATACCATTCCCATCTCGGTAACCGCCTCGACCTCCACCACCGACGATAACGACTTCATCATCACCCGAACAGAGTTTAAGAACAATGAATATCTTTGGAGTGCAGATGATATGATTGGCCTGTTCGCAGTGGATGTTGCCAATGGCGATATGAAGATGCAGAACAAGGAAATGAGATATTATAGTCCGAATGATTTGCCAACCCGACAAGCCAGATTTGATGGTATGTGGAATGAATCTACCGATGAGGAGATGCCGGTAGATGCTACCTATGGCTACGTCGCGTATTACCCCTATACGGGAGGCGTGTCGGCTCAATACCAAACTCAAACCAAAGTCTATACACTTTCTGGATGTGAGCTACCTACTGTTCAGAAGGTCGAAGGTACGGGCTGGGAGAATTTCCCCGTGAAATTGGACTTTATGGTTACAAATAGTGCCGAAGCGGGTACTATCCTGAACCCCACTGTGAGAGTGAATTTTGGTTTTGAGCACCTTTTTTCGGCCGTTCAATTCAACTTGCAAGCCAATGAGGTTGGAGAAAACATTACGGAGCTGACACTCACAGCCCCCGAGGGTGTTGCTTTGACAGGTAAGTTCTCTGTAGAGGCTACAAGCGCGGGCCGCAGAGTAATTTTTGATGGTGAAAGTAGCAACTCTGTTACGCTCAAATTGGGTGAAGATGGAAAGGGCCTTGATTTGTCGAATGGCAAGCCCGTGTGGGCAATGATCAACCCCGTAGACCTCAACGAGACGCAGTTGACGCTGACTGTTACGACCGTTAGTGGCTATAAGTATAACTATAATTTTACCGGCCGACAATACAACCATAGTAATGTCCATATACTACGTTTCGATGCCCCGAAACCGAAAGTGATACTGAATAAAGCGCTTACATCATACTCGTACTATGCGGCAATCAACGGATGTCCCAAAGATATTGTGACGGCAAACAACCTCGATGGTAATGCTATTTATACAGAGAATTCTATCCGTATCACAATGCCTGAAGGATATGAAATTGTAGGTGGCGCAGTAGAGCAAGCCGGAATAGAATATACAAGGGGTGACTCGCGCAAAACAGCTCCTTTAAAAGATGGTGCGGATAACCTAGTTCCCGTCGCGTTGGATTCCGATTTTGGTGTAAATGTTGATGATATTCCTCATGGCGAGTGGGGACAATATGTGGTTCGTGCTTATGCGGTTATCAAGAATGTGACATCTTACTCTAACCCCATTACCGTACATGTTACGGGCATTCCGTATAGTATCAATTGGCGTGAAACAAATGATTTGACCGGATGGCAAACTACGGGGACAGTAACATATTCCAAAGGCTATGCTACTAGATATTATTATTGGATATCTGCGTTCACCAATTACATAGACTCGGGCAATTTGTATTCGCCCACGTTCTATGTGCCTGCAAGTAAAACTATAAATGTGACATATATTGCGGAAGCTTGTTATCATACGTCTGGCGGCAACGGCGCCGCTTCAGCCTTTTCATACAGTGGTGTGACGACCGGAATGTCGCTGCCAGAGACTAGGAAAAGCACCTCATTGTCTCGAAAATATGTAGTAGCAGGCTCAAGTCCGGACGAATATGATAAATGTGTACATGATGTGGATATAGTTAATGGTTGTAGAATTTATTTGTCAGATTCACAACCAGAACCTCGAAATTTAGCAATGAACTGGGTTAGGTATGGTGCATTTAGTATTAAATACAGAGATTAAATTTCAGGTTAGCATTGTGCAAGAGTATATCAATTAATATTTACGTTTTCGTGCGGTGGGGAGACTTGCCGCACGAACTTTTTTAAATTCACAATTCACGATTCACGATTCACAATTTGGGCGGGTGCTCAATCCTATGGGTGTTGCGCTCCACGGTGGGGCGGTGGCTGTCCCGAATCCTTTGCGGGAGCGCGGGGTGGGGTACGTGCAATCCTATGGGCGTTGCGCTCCACGGTGAGGTGGTGGCTGTCCCGAATCCTTTGCAGGAGCGCGGGGTGGGAGCATGTACAATCCTATGGGTGTTGCGCTCCATCCTAAATGGTTAGATGTCCCCATCCTTCTGCGGGAGCGCAGAGAGGGACTCACAATCCTATGGGTGTTGTAAACGGTTAGATGTCCCCTTTCTTCTGCGGGAGCGCGGGGTGGAAGGCACCATTCGATGTGGGAGTGATAGTGGGCAAGGTGGATGCTGACTTTGTTGGCGTGGGGTGTTTGATGGGGGAGAGGAGCCACGTTAGTGGCGGGAAAAGCTAAAGGGAGTAGCTGTGCAAGCTTGTTTGCAAACAGCTACTCCCTTTGGCTTTTACGGCGCCTTTAGGCGCACCCAATCAGACACCGCGACAACCAATCTCCCAACACACCCGCGCCGTAAGGCTGGGGACTACTTAACCTTCAGGCTAATCCCGCCGGTCTGCGGCCCATTTTTTTGGTACTTTTTTGATGGCTCAAAAAAGTACATACCCGAATAAAAGTCGCAGTCCTCTCAAAAAAAGAGCACAACAACTACTCGCAATCGGCGAACATGGTTGTCGAGAGGTACTTCTCGGCGCGATCGGGGAATACCACAACGATGTTTCCGCGCTCGATGCGCTCGGCGGTGCGTAGGGCTGCCAACATTGCTGCGCCACTGCTCATGCCGGCGAAGATGCCCTCCTTGCGAATCAGCTGACGAGCCATCTCGATGGCCTCCTCGCTCTCAATCATCTCCTGCGTGTCGATGATGCTCGGGTCGTAAATCTCGGGTACAATGGCCTCCTCCATGTTTTTGAGACCCTGAATGTAGTGGCCCTTGATGGGGTGTGCACATACGGTTTTGAGCTCGGGGTTCATGGCTTTCAGAAAGCGTGTCAGTCCCATGAGTGTGCCCGATGTTCCGAGGGCGCAAACCAGATAGTCAATCTTGCCGTCGGTCTGTTGCCAAATCTCGAGTGCTGTGCGCTCGTAGTGGGCAAGATAGTTGGAGGCGTTGGCAAATTGGTCGGGCATGTAGTAGGCGTCGGGATTCTCGGCGACAATCTGACGCGCACGTCGAATCGCACCATCGGTACCCTCCTCGGCGGGCGTGAGAATCACCTCCACGCCATAGGAGCGCAGAATCTTGCGTCGCTCGACCGATACGGCGCTACTCATGACAATCTTGACGGGATAGCCCTTGACAATACCTGCGATGGCAAGGCCGATGCCTGTGTTGCCCGATGTGGGTTCGATGATGGTCTTGCCTTTGGTGAGCAGGCCTTTGGCCTCGGCCGCCTCGACCATACGTTTGGCGATGCGGTCTTTGATACTGCCCGTGGGGTTGAATCCCTCGAGCTTGGCGTAGATATTGACGTTAGGATTGGGGTTGAGCGCGTTGATGCGTACCAGCGGAGTATTTCCGATTGCCTCTAAAATGCTGTTGTGAACCATTGTGTTGTATTCGTGTTGCTTGGGCCTCTAAAGAGAAGGCCGTCCGAGAAGATAACTTTTCCGACGGCCTTTTTATTGTGTTTGAGTGTGCCCTAATCGGGGCCCCTCGGATTACTTCAGCAGGTTATCTTTCTCGATATCTTTGAAGTAGCGGTAGGTGTTAACCTTCAGCTCGCCGGTAGCCAGCTCGTCGCATACGATGATGCTGTGGGGGTGCATTTGCAGGCACGAGATGGTCCATTGTTGGCTAACAGCCTCCTCGATACCGTGGCGCAGTGCACGAGCCTTGTTGTGGCCGGTAGCGAGAATCAGAACCTCACGCGATGCCATAACGGTGCCAACACCTACGGTCAGTGCGGTCTTGGGCACTTTGTTCACGTCGTTGTCGAAGAAACGCGAGTTTGCGATGATGGTGTCGGTGGTGAGCGATTTCAGACGGGTACGCGAGGTGAGCGACGAGAAAGGCTCGTTGAATGCGATGTGGCCGTCGGGACCGATACCACCCATGAACAGGTCGATACCACCCATCTCGGCGATTTTCTTCTCGTAGCGAGCGCACTCGGCCTCGAGATCCTCGGCGTTGCCATTCAGGATGTTTACGTTCTCCTTCTTGATGTCGATGTGGTTGAAGAAGTTGCTCCACATGAACGAGTGGTAGCTCTCGGGGTGGCTCTCGGGCAGACCTACGTACTCATCCATGTTGAAGGTGATTACGTTGGCAAACGAAACCTCACCAGCCTTGTTGAGCTTAACCAGCTCGGCGTAGGTGGTCAGAGGGGTGCCACCGGTGGGCAGACCCAGAACGAAGGGTTTCGACGATTTTGCAGCGTGTGCGTTGATTTTGTCAGCGATGTAGCGTGCAGCCCAGATACCCACGTTTTTCGCGTCTTTTTCGATGATAACTCTCATGGTGGTATGTGTTAGATTATTGTAAATTCGGTATATACGCGGCAAATGTAGCCCTTTTTTTTCTATTTTACAAATGTATACTCTTCGGTGGTGGTGTTGCCTGCACCGTCGGTGGCTGTGAAACGGAGTGTGTGAGTGGCGTCGGTGGTCATCCTTTCGGTATCGAAAATGATGGTTGCGGTGCGTGCCACGGGGTGATATTCGAGGATGGCCCATGCGCCGTCGATGGTCGCGTGATAGTCGTTCACACCCGAGAAGTTGTCACCCAGGCGGAAACTTATGCGGTCGACCGAGGTCAAATCTTCGCCCGAGCGGAACGAGGGTTTGATGGTGGGCGGAATGGTGTCGCGCACCACACAGTAGTGGCCGAACGAACGGAAGTCGCCCGAGATTCGTCCCGCGCGATAGCGTCCGCCCGCATAGCCGAGCGTGCCGTTGTCCGATACTGTGGCCAGACACATGCCGCCTGTGCCCACGCCCTCGGGCAGAGTGATGCTCACGTTGAAGGCTTTGTCCAGAGGCAGGTCGCGGTCGCCTATGGAGTGAATCTTCGATAGGGGGCGAATCGAGTCGGTGCGCACCTTGATCGTGGGGTTGATTACGCGTTGGGTGTAGAATGTGGGCTCGTAGAGTGCTCCTGCGGGGATTACCACACGCGCACCCTCAAACTCGTAGCTGAACTCCTCGAGGTGGTTGATGGCGCGGCCTTGCGGACGGGTGAGGGGCGTGGCCTCTCGGCCCTTTACAGCAAACTCTACGCTCGCAAGGTTGCCCGAGTCGTCCTCGACCTCCACGCGGATTGTGCGTTGTTCGCCGGGAGCTATCTCCACTATGCCGTTGTCCTTGCACTTGCGATACATATCCACGCGGTTGCCCATGTGGCGAGCCATGACGAGCAGCTCGTTCTTGGAGCTACGTTGAAGCTCGTAGTGGGCGGTGATGTTGCAGCAACGGGTGTCGCCAAACAGATACTCGTCCTTGCGGAATGTGACATACTCCTCGCCATCCACAGCCAGCGATACGCGATAGGGGCCATAGCGATTGGTCGTGCCGTTCATGCGGTCGGTGGTCTCAACTATGAAGTAGCCCCTCTCGCCAATAGCGATGGGCTCGGTGCTCTTGAGGTTGAGCTTGGTGGGCTTGCTGCGCACGGGCACGCCGTCGAGGGTGTCTATCTCGATGTGGTGAACGGCTACGATGGTGGGCGAGGTGGTGTCCTTGACCTTGATGTGGCCGCGTGTTACCACGTTGAGTGTCGCGGAGTTGGAGCTGCGGCGAATCTCGAAGTGGAGGTGCGGGCCGTAGGAGTTGCCCGAGTTGCCCGACAGGCCTATCTTCTCACCCTTGCGTACGGGCAGATGGTTGGCCTCGGGGTAGATATTGACCGAGTGTTTGCGGTTGCGATAGCGGTACGAGCGTACCATATCTTCGACCTCGGGGGCGAAACTCTTCAGGTGGGCGTAGACGCTCATTGTGCCGTTGGGGTGGGTGATGTAGAGCGCACGACCGTAGCCATAAGGGCTGATGTTGATTCGCGAAATGTAGCCGTCGGCAATGGCATAGATGGGCTCGCCCTCGTGGCCGCCGGTCTTGATGTCGATGCCCGAGTGGAAGTGGTTGGTGCGCATCTCGGCAAAGTTGCTCGACAGCACGATGGGTATGCCTATGGGCGAACAGTAGGTGTCGTCTTGGGCACGAAGCATGGCGGGCAGCGCAACTAATGCGGCCAGCAGGGCTATCTTAATCTTCTGTATCATAATTCTTGAGTAAGTGGTTAATGCACTCGGCCACCGCATCGAAGTCGTGACCGAGCCCCGCACCATAGCGCATCAGCTTGGCGCGAAGGTCATAAATATCTTTGTAGCGCACGGTGCGCAGTTTGCGAGTAAGGGCTGTGGTGAGGCGGTCGACATTCTGCTCGCGCGAGGAGTGTCGCTCCAGGGCCTCGGCTATAAGCTCCGAGGGGATTCGTTTGGCGCGTAGGGTCGAGGTTATCTTGCGCTCGCCCCAACTGCTCAACTTGAGCTTCTCGCGCACAAAGGCGTCGGCATAGCGGCCGTCGTCGATAAATCGCTCGCGTTGCAAACGCTCGATAACGCGCTCCTGCTCACTCGCAGCCACACCCCAGCGGGCCATTAGCCTGCGTGCATCGGCGGTGCAGTATTCGCGGCGTGCACAGAGGCTCATCAGCGAGGAGAGCGCCTCGTCCGGTGTTTTGCTCTTTTTTATCGTTTGGTCCATCGTATCATTCGCGGTTTGTCCATCATGTCTTTGCGTAGCTCGCCGTCGGGCAGTCCTCGCTCGGCGGCCATACGTAGCATTTGGTCGGCATAGTGTTCGTATATCTCGCAGTAGAGCTCGCCACCCACGCGAAGGTGACGCACGGCGTAATCGACCAGCGCCTCGTAGAAGAGAAGCGGTCTACAGTCGGGTACGAATAGGGCTGTGTGGGGCTCCCAATCGCGCACGTTGCAATCCATCCCCTCGAGGTCGCTCTGCGGAACGTAGGGCGGGTTGCTGACGATAATGTCGGGTGCGCAGTCGGGCTCCTCGGGCGAGAGTATATCGCCCTTGCGGAAATCTACCTTCGAGCCATATCGCTCTCCATTGCGGCGGGCAATGGCAAGCGCCTCGTCCGAGATGTCGTAGGCTGTAACGTGGCTGCCCACAAGCTTCTCGGCAAGCGCAATGGCTATCGCACCGCTACCCGTACCGAAATCAACAATGCGAAGCCCCGTGCGAGTGCGGTTGCGGCTCACAACCCATCGCACCAACACCTCGGTCTCGGGGCGGGGAATGAGCACGCCCGGTGCAACCTCCAGCTCCATGTCGCACCACTCGGTGTGTCCCACGACGTACTGCACGGGCTCGCCCGTGGAGAGTCGCTTGCACACCTCATCCAGACGCTCGGCCACGCACTCTGCATCGGCGTCGAAGGCCATCTTCTCGCGGGTTATGCCCCACAGCTCGGCGGCGGCCAGCTCGGCCACGGCGCGTGCTTCGCGCGGGTCGTAGATGGTAGCTGCGGCAGTGGTGAGTTGTTGGAGTATATCTCGGCGTTTCATGGAATTGACGGTTTATCCACGCAAAGATAGAGATAAAGAACG
>JAZQXR010000070.1:0-6542 GCA_045632975.1 Rikenellaceae bacterium | reverse complement strand
TTCTTCCCCGCACAAGGTTGCATCAACTGGGGTTACAGCGACAAAACTTATGGTAATGTTGACGTAACTGCTCACACCAACCAAGTTCGCGAGCCGGATTGGTATGGCTTCAGCACTCTGTTCATGAAGGCGGAGCGTAAAGGTGAGTTCTTCAACAACACCAACTCGGCAAGCTACGCAGAGCAACAAGCAAAAGCTCTTCCCGTACGTTGCTTCCGTAACGCAGAGTAAATGCTCGCTGCCCTGTGCAGCATGAGAAATAACTCATAAAATGGAGAGTCGTCTGACCTAAATGGTCGGGCGACTCTCTAATTTTTTTGGGTTAGTGAAAATTGATGCGTGGTTGTTTTTCAAAAAAAATCGTACCTTTGCATGCGTATTTTAATAACACTTTTTTATGAAAATGACAAAAATTAAACACTTTCTCGTGCTGGCCTTTGCCATCATGGGCGCTGAACTTGCCGCTCAAGAGCACGACCACGGACACTCTCACGACCCCTCGCATGGTCACACTCACAATCACAACCACACACACCACACGGCTCGAAAGACCGACTCTCACCTTACCGGTCACGTTACAGATTCCTCGACCGGACAACACCTCCCCTACATTACAATCGTGGTCGAAGGCACACAGCTCGCCTCTCTGACCGATGGCACGGGTCACTTCTCTCTATATAATGTACCCATTGGTCGCCATACTATCACCGCTTCTTCAGTAGGCTATCAGAGCCAAAGTCTCGAAGTGGAAATCCTCAAAGACAAAACCGTTGAAATTAAATTTGAACTCGCACCCTCGATGTTGGAGATTGACGAGGTTGTCGTATCTGGCTCGCGTAACGAAACAAGTCGCAAAGAGTCAAGCAGCATCGTGAATGTCGTCTCGACCAAACTTTTCGAAAAGGTCGCAGCAACCAACACCGCCGAGGTGCTTAACTACCAACCCGGACTACGCGTCGAGTATAACTGCTCGAACTGTGGAGTGCCACAGCTACGCATCAATGGTCTGGAGGGACAATACTCCCAAATACTGTTGGATAGTAGGCCTATATTCTCGTCGCTGGCGGGAGTCTATGGTCTTGAACAACTTCCCGCAGGTATGATTGAGCGAGTGGAGGTGATTCGCGGAGGTGGCTCTGCGCTCTTTGGCTCGAGTGCCATCGGAGGTGTAGTTAATATTATCACCAAGGAGCCGCTGCGCAGCAGTGCAATGCTGTCGAACCAAACATCCCTCAACGAAGAGGGTGGAGCAGAGGTTAATACCACACTCAATGCCTCGGTCGTGTCGAACGACTTTCGTAGTGGCGCATATATATATGGTACAATCAAGAACCGTGACGAGTACGACCGTAATGGTGATGGATTCAGCGAAGTGCCACGACTCAAAGGTGCCACACTCGGCATGAGAGCCTATCATCGCTTTGGCAAATACTCCAAAATCACGGCCGACTATCACTATATCGACGAGTTCCGTCGTGGTGGTAGCCATTTCGACCGCCAACCCCATGAAGCTGATGTTACCGAGCAACTACGTCATGAGATTCACGGAGGAGGACTCACCTACGACTTCTTGAGCAAGGACGAGAGTCACCATGCAAGCCTTTACGCTTCGGCTCAACACATCGGTCGTGAGAGCTACTTCGGTGCAGGGCAAGACCCCAACGCCTTTGGCCGAACACGAGGACTTACTGCAACTGCGGGCGGACAATATACATGGAGTTATCTGCAGGATTGGTATCTTCCCTCGCAGCTTACGGGTGGAGTAGAGTACACCTACGACTATCTCAACGACGCCATGCTCGGCTACAATCGCGTAATTGACCAGACCAGCACCTGTGTGGGAGGTTATCTCCAGAACGAGATGAAAAACGATAAACTCGGAGTGTTGCTCGGAGTGCGTGTCGATAAGCACAACAAAATTCGCAAGGTGATTGCCAGCCCGCGTGCTAATGTCCGCTATGCGCCAATCGAGAATCTCGCTCTGCGTGTGAGCTATGCGAGTGGCTATCGTGCTCCTCAAGCCTACGACGAGGATTTGCACGTTACGGCAGTCGGTGGCGAGGTTACGCTCATCTCGCTCGACCCTGCTCTGCGTCCCGAGTATTCGCATAGCGTGAGTGGCTCGGTAGACTTCTACGAGCGTTTCGGAAAATTCGAGATGAATGTATTGATTGAGGGTTTTTATACCAAGCTCAACGATGTGTTTGCTCTGCGCGAGATGGGACACGATGCCGATGGCAATATTCTGATGCAGAGGGTTAATGCCTCGGGCGCATCCATTGCGGGTGCTAATATCGAGCTGAAGGCAGGTTTGCAGAACAAAGTTGTGCTCGATGCCGGTTTTACCTTCCAGAAGAGCCGTTACACCGACCCCTTTGAGTGGTCGAGTGACCCCAGCATAGCTCCGCAACGTCGCATGTTCCGCACCCCTGATACCTATGGTTTTGCAATCCTAACCTACAATCCGCTCAAGGCACTCTCAATCGCTGCCGATGTGAAATATACCGGACGTATGCTTGTGCAGCATGTAGAGCCCGATTGGGAGCGCGAGACACCCGTATTCTGGGAACTTGGTGCCAAGGTTGGTTATTCGTTCCGCCTATCGGAGCATCTCGGCATGGAACTGAATGTCGGAGTAAAAAACATTCTCGACCAATTCCAACGAGATTTGGATGTGGGTATGAATCGTGATGCAGGTTATATCTATGGCCCGGTATTGCCACGAACCTATTTCTTCGGAATTAAGTTTACGTTATAAAATAAATATGGGAGCGAATTAGTTTCGCTCCCATATTTATTTGTAAGTATCCTTGCGGCTTACTTGCTGATGGCAATTTTGGCCACACGGCGAGCGTGGCGCTCGTTGCTCGTATCGAAGTCGGTCGAAAGGAACTTGTCAATCATTGCAATAGCCTCGTCATTCTCGATGAAACGTGCGGGCAGCGAGAGTACATTGGCGTTGTTGTGTTGGCGTGCAAGCTCGGCGAGCTCAACAGTCCAGCACAGCGCAGCACGCACCGAGGCGTGTTTGTTAAGGCACATGCTGATGCCGTTGCCCGAACCACACAGAGCTATACCCATAGGCAGGGTGCCGTTGTCGATGCTCTCCGCCAGAGCGTGTGCCATATCGGGGTAGTCGCAGCTCTCGGGCGAGTCGCAACCGAAGTCGTGAACATCATAGCCCTTGGCGTCGAGGTAGCCGGCGATAAACTCTTTCATGTCGTAGCCTGCGTGGTCGCAAGCGATTCCGATTTTCTTTTCCATAGTGTTGGTTTATTTTATGTTATTTACAAAATCAATCAATGTTTTAGCCGAGAGTTCCTCCTCCTCGATGAAACCCATATGGCCCGAGCGCTCCAACCATACAACCTCGGCGTCGGGATTCTCCGAAATCATCCTCTGGGCTGTGGTCTCTCCTATGTAGTTGTCCTTGCGGCCGAAGACGAAAAGCTTGGGCGCACGCAACTCCGAGAGAACTTTACTACGGTCCTCGCGTGCCATCATGCCGCGCAACAGTGCGCAGATGCCATCGTCGTCGGTTATGTAAATCTGCTCGGACAGTCCCTCGATGTCGCCGCGGAAACGTTTTACATTGTCGTTGGCAAATGCTTGGGCGGGTGAGAGTGCAGCTAAAGTATCTTTTTTGCCCGATTGTATGAGTTTAATCTCTCGTTCACGATTCTTGCGTTTCTCCTCGGTGTCGGCATAGGGCGTCGAGTGGAACATTACCAAGCCCTCGACCATCTCGGGTTGGCGCTCGACAAATGCCATAGCAACGTAGCCGCCCATCGAGTGGCCCACAATAGTTGCACGTTCAACACCCTGCTGGCGCAGAACATCGGCCACCACATCGGCCAGAAACTCCATCGAGTGAACCTCACCCACAACCTCCGACACGCCATGACCGGGTAGGTCGAGCGCAATAACACGCAGCTCGCGTTTCAGAAGGTCGGTAAGCTCGTCCCATACGTTCAGCGATTCGAGATAGCCGTGCAACAGTACCACGGTGCGCTCACCTCGCTGGGTATCGCACACAAGCGTCACACACTCGTTCGCCACTGTGAATTTTTCCATACGTTTTGTGTCTTTGTTATCGTAGGTTGGTAGTATCTATTTTGCCTGTGAATACTCGTCGTGCAGGGCCCGTGAGCAGGATGTTTGTGGTGCGCTCGCCCTCGGAGTCAAATCTTACAACAAGGTCGCCGCCCGGAGCATGGATAGTCCAATGACACACCGAGGAGCCCATGTGTTTGCGTGCTACGATGGCACTTGCCGTAGCTCCCGTGCCACAGGCCAGCGTTTCGTTCTCCACGCCGCGCTCAAAGGTGCGTACCTTCAGCTCACCATCGCCCACAATCTCCACAAAGTTAACATTCACGCCCTCGATATGGTCGAATTGCGGTGCATGGCACAACGCTCGGCCGATACCATCAACATCGTACCCATCGACATTGTCCACAAAGCGTACCAAGTGGTTGGACCCGGTGTAGGTCAAGTAGTCGCTATCGACCATTGTCACACCCTCGTTGTCGAGAATTCCAATCTCGATAAAGCCACTGTTATTCTCGGCCGTCAGCACTCGTGCACGATGAATACCATCAATACCCTCGAAGCGCTTCTCTCTGCCACCGATACCGAGGTAGTGGGCAAACAGCGTAATACATCTGCCACCATTGCCACACATAGTTCCCTCGCCACCATCGGCATTGTAGTATCTCATGCGAAAATCGACCGCCGGATTGTCCGACAGGTCGAGCACAATTACTCCATCGGCGCCAATACCTTTGTGTCTATCACACAGCGAGGCGATAAACTTGCTTGTCGGTGTGAACTCATATTCGCGGGCATCCAACAGGATGAAGTCGTTGCCTGCACCCTCGTATTTGCTGAATGGTACAATCATGGCCGAAAGAGTTTTAGGGTTTACTTTCCTACAAAGTTACTATTTTTTGCGGAAAGTTCCAAACCCTTGCACTCACTCCGCATCGGGTATCAGCAGGCTACTGTCGCCATAGCTTAAGAAGCGGAAATCGTGGCTCATGGCGTAATCGTACACGCGGTGCCAATCATCGCCAATAAAGGCGCTGATAAGCAGCAACAGAGTGCTCTTGGGTTGGTGGAAGTTGGTGATAATGCGATTAACCACGCGGAAACGGAACGACGGTACAATCATAATCATCGTTGCCGCCTTCAGTACCTCCATACCACGCTCGGTCATGTAGTCACGCAGTGCACCCAACAGCTCAACGCCCGACAACTCACAAGGAATATCATAGAGCTCGAATTGACCGATTACGCGCTCCTCATGTGGCGCACCCTCTGTGAGTGTTCGGTAGCCCAATGCCGAGAGCGATTCGAGAGTACGCACCGAGGTCGTTCCCACGGCGGTAACGTTGCCGCTCTTGGCGATAAGGTTATTGAGTGTCGATAGTCGGATTTCGAAGTGTTCGGTATGCATAGGGTGGCGTGTGGCATCCTTCTCCTTGACGGGCAGGAATGTTCCCGCGCCAACGTGCAGCGTCACCTCGTCGGTGGTAATGCCACCCTCGCGTAACTTTTCGATAAGCGTGTCGGTGAAGTGCAGACCCGCAGTGGGTGCCGCCACCGAGCCCTCGAACTTCGAGTAGACGGTTTGGTATCGGGTGTAATCAACCTCCTCGGTGTCGCGGTTCAAGTAGGGTGGGATGGGGAGTTTGCCCAGAAGTTCGAGCATGCGGCCGAAACTCATGGGTGCGTCCCACTCAAAGCGAACGATATTCTCGCTACCATTGGTCTGCTCCTCGCGCCATGCTTGGAGTGTGTACTCGTTGCCCTCGGCTTCGAAATGAATCTCCACCGGTCCATCCTTCCACTTCTTGAGTCCGCCCACGATGCAGTGCCACTTGCAGCTGCCGGTTATGGCAAAGGCGCGCTCATAGTCGGCCGGGTCGCATGGCTCAAGGCAGAGGACCTCTACACGAGCGCCGGTTGGCTTATGCATGATGATGCGGGCGCGAACGACCTTTGTATTGTTGAATACAAGAAGGCTTTCGCGTGGCAGCAGCTCGCCAATCTGGTTGAAGGTGGTGTGGGTCACGGGTTCTCCCGGTCGTCGAATCAGCAGTTTGGAGCAATCACGGTTGGATACCGGGAACTTTGCGATGCGCTCGTCGGGCAGGTCGTAGTAGAAATCGTCGATATTTATCTCTTTCATAATGCAAAATAACCCCATGGTTGGCCCGCATTAGGCCAACCACAAGGGTCAAGATAAGAGTCCTTTAGCTGTATGAGAAGTCCTACTTCTTGGACTTCGGAGCCAGAATCATGTTCATCTTCTTGCCTTCCAGCTTGGGCATCATCTCCACTTTTGCAATCTCCTCGAGGTCGGTTGCAAAGCGCAGAAGCAGAATCTCACCCTGCTCTTTGAAGGTGATGCTACGGCCACGGAAGAACACGTAGGCTTTGACTTTGGCGCCCTCCTTGATGAAGTTCTCGGCGTGACGCAGTTTGAAGTTGTAGTCGTGGTCGTCGGTTTGAGGACCGAAACGTATCTCTTTGACTAC
>JAZQXR010000069.1:0-3726 GCA_045632975.1 Rikenellaceae bacterium | reverse complement strand
TACCATTTTGAATATTTCGAAGGGGATATGCCATCGACCGACGCAGAGCGCAGGGCTGCGGTACTTGAGCGCTATCCCCAAATGACCCAAAACCAAATAAATTGGGGCGCTACTAAACAGGAGAGCTGGGCTAACGAGATTCCCTACCGAGCGTTCTATTGTAAATCCTCGCTTGTGAACTTTGTCTTCCCCGAGGTTGTTACCAAGATTGCGACGAATGCATTCGCTGAAACCATGCTCTCGGGAGCACTGATTATCCCCAATGATGTAGAGAGTATCGGCGAAAACGCGTTCTATGGCACATTTATAACATCTCTTCAGCTGCCCGCAGGACTGAAAACATTAAGCTCTTCTGTTTTTTCCCACTGTAAAGTTCTTACCGGACAGTTGATGCTTCCGGAGGGCTTGGAGAGTATGGGTGCGTATTGTTTTGATGGTTGCAGCTCTCTGCAAGCCAATCCGCTTGTACTGCCCGAAAAGTTGACAGCGATACCATATGCTTGCTTCGCCGTGTGCTCCAGTTTTAGTGGTGATTTAGTTCTGCACGAGGGAATTACAGCTGTTGGTGGAAATGCATTTAATAATTGCTCTTTTGGCGGAGAGCTGATACTGCCTAATAGCTTAAAAGAGATTGGAGGCTATGCTTTTAGTGGTTGTAATTTTAGTGGAGAGCTTGTAATCCCCAGCCAAATAACTCGTATCAATTACAATACATTCACCAGTAATAGTTTTAGCAATATTGTTTTTCATGATGAGATAATACGTATTGACGAAAGTGCATTTAACAACAATCACACTCTCAAAACATTGGTACTGCCGGCAGGATTGCAAACCATCGGAAGTCAGACTTTTACCAGCAATGGCGAGCTTGAAACAATTCATATCAAAGGTGAGATGCAAGTAATGGAGGCTAACGTGTTCGGTTGGGGCGATAAAGTAAAGACTGTGATATGTGAAGCGGTAAATCCTCCCTCAATCCCGGAGAGTGTATTCACCCAAAAGGCTTATGACAATGCTACGCTCTACGTCCCCGCAGAGTCAATCGTGAAGTATCAAGTTGCAACCGGTTGGAGTAAATTCGGAAACAAAATTCTACCCTACTATGCATTCGGCGTAGATAACAACATGGTACGCGGCGAGAATGCCTCGACCGAGCACACCATTCAACTATCGGCATTCGACAATGACAAGTGGTCGCTGGCAAGTGCTCCGGATTGGGTAGAGGTTACTCCCACCTCGGGCACAGGCGCTACGACACTCACACTCACACTCAAGGAGCTTGCAGCAAATAGCGGCGACCGTACAGGTGTTGTAACCTTCACGCTCGACGACAGAACAAATGCAATGACCTCTATCACCACAGAGCAATACGACATCGTCGATGCACAAGGCGAGGTAGTGGCAGACGGCGATGTAATCATCAACCAAACGCACACCGAGGGCAATGGTATCAAGGTGATTTTCTTGGGCGAGGGTTACGATGCAAGCGATATTGACAAGGGCAAATACACCAGCGACATCAATACCGCCATCGGACACATGTTCGGCATCGAGCCGCTCAAAACCTACAAATCGTGGTTCGACGTCTACACCGTAGTGGCTGTGTCGAAACAGGCAGGCGTAAGCAGCGAGCACAACAACAAAACAACCACCTTCGGAATCCAACACACCGCAGGCAAAGGTCTGAAGATTAAGGAGCAGGTTGTATTCAAGTATGCCATGAAGACAGGTCTCACCAAAGAGCAGGTCAAAGATGCGCTCATCGTAGTGGTTGTCAACAGCGACGAGTACGAGGGTATCACCTACATGTGGGAGGACGGCTCGAACATCGCCATCTGCCCCACTCGCAACGGAGCATATCCCTACGACTTCCGTGGTACTATCCAACATGAGGTCTGCGGACACGCATTCGGCAAACTTGGCGACGAGAACGCCTCGCAAGTGGCAAACATCAACAACAACTCGTCCAAACACAAAAAGCACAAACAACAATTCGAGGGTCACAAAAAGCTTGGTTGGTACGCCAACATCTCGCTCTCGGGCAACATGTCGGAGGTGGCTTGGAAGCATTTCATGCACCACAAAGACTACAAAGACCAAGTAGATATCTTCGAGGGTGGATATGGCTATTCGCACGGCGTTTACCGCTGTGAGGACGTGAGCTGCATGAGCTCGTACATCCCCTACTTCTCGGCCATCGCGCGCGAAGCCATCGTGAAACGCATCATGAAGTGCGGTGGCGGCGTGTTCGACCAAGAGCAATTCTACCGAAAAGATGTACGCGACGTAAACGGAACACTCACCGGTGGAGCTACTCGCTCGAACTGCGTAGAACAAACCGTACAACACCACGAGCCCGTAGTAATGGGTGTAGCACCAGAGTTGAACTTCTAACAACCGAAACAGTATGAAAACATATAAATTGATAGCAATCGCAGCATTTGCACTACTCGCAAGTGCCTGCCAAAACCAATACGATGAAAACCTCGAAGAGAGCAATGTCATTGTATTCGACGCACAACATCCCGCGACAAGAGCTACCCTCGCCCAATTCGAGAATGGCGACAAATTCTCGCTCTGGGCTGTAGAGTACAATGGTGATGAGGTAGCGCCACTGCAAATCAGCGGCAACTACATCAACAACGAACAAGTAGTCTACGATGGCGCCGGATGGGATCCGCAACGAACCCTCTATTGGAACCAAAATCCATGCGACTTCTACGCCGTATATCCCGCCATCGAGCCCAACTCCGTTAGTGAGTTTACATTCGCCATCTGCACCGACCAAAACAGCAACGAAACAGCCGAATCCCTCGGCGGTTACGAAGCTAGCGACCTGATGTGGGCAAAAGCTACCAAAGTGGCAAAAGCAGACGGCACCGTACAGCTCGCATTCAACCACATGATGTCCAGACTTATCGTCAACATCGTGAAAGGTCCTAAATTCGAAGGCGAACTGCCCGAAGATGTAACCGTACACATCTACAACACCGCCACAACCGCCACGGTTAATCTCAAAAACGGCACCCTCGAAAAAGATGCCGCCTATGGCAACAAAACCATCTCGATGAGAAAACTCAGCAATGATACGTTTGACGCCATCGTTGTGCCTCAACACATCGAGCGCAAAACTCCCCTTATTGAGGTTACCATGGAGGGCATCGCCTACCTATTGGAGTACAGCATGTCGTTCCTGCCGGGTTATCAATACACATTGACCATGACACTCAACACCTCGCCCGACCAAGAGAAAATCGAAATCTCTATCGACGGCGAAGTTGGCGGCTGGAACTAATCCGCACACATCCCAACAAGACCCCGAGGGGCGATACCGCCTCACCGCAGTATCGGCCCCCGGGCTTTTTTCGCCACCTTGCAGCGCGTTTGGTCCGACCTTTGCCGGGTCTCGATGGTGCTTCGGAGCGATTTTGGGCTGGTCTTGATGGTGCTTTGGAGCGATTTTGGGCTGATTTTGGGGCAAAAATGCATTTTTTTTGATTTTTTTTGCGAAATAATTTGGAGGTTCAAAAATTTTGCCTACCTTTGCACTCGCAATCGGGAAATAACCGAGAGCAAGTTCTAAAGATAATGCGGAAATAGCTCAGTTGGTAGAGCACAACCTTGCCAAGGTTGGGGTCGCGAGTTCGAGTCTCGTTTTCCGCTCCAAGTCCAAAAGTTTTGAGGACAAAATCAAGCAAAACCCTTTGAAACATCGTTTCAGAGGGT
>JAZQXR010000068.1:0-12527 GCA_045632975.1 Rikenellaceae bacterium | reverse complement strand
TGACACTTGGTCAGTCGGGCTGTTCTTGTTAGATGTATATCAAAGCCGAGCCTAACGAGTTCGCTACTATATCTCGGCTTAATCACTATTTATTCAAATCACTAATAGATATTGTCTCTCGTGCAAGGAATGCTTTGGGATAGGTCTGTTTGATATTACCCCACAGGGCTATGGCCTCCTCGGCCGATGCACATTGACCTACGGTAACCTTCCAATAGAGCTTGTCGTAAGACACCTTGGCCGGAATATTGGGATAGTCCTCGGTAAACTCCTCACAGGTCTTGAATGCCGCCGCACGAGCCGATTGGCTATTGTCGGTAAAAATCTCGATACGATAGCCATAGACTTCGGTCTGCTTTGCTTTGGCCGCAATGGGGGCAAAAGCCGCAGTCACATCCTGCGCCTCGTATATGCCGACGCGCGCACCCCAAATCGAATCGGGTTGCTGCAACGTCTGTTTGTATGTGGCAAAGTTCTGCGCCTCGGCTGCCGCTGCGGAGAGCAACACAAGGGCCGCTGCCATGAAGATTTTTCTCATAATTGTGCTATTTGCGATTCGCAAATTTACTGATTAAATTCGAAAGAGGTTGCGGCGAGAGCGTTTTTTTCTTCTTAATGCCGGCGCATTTACCCACAACTTCGCCCGAAACTGTCAGTTTTTCAGGACTTTGCATAACCGTACGAGCGAGCGCAATAGTTTGCAACAAACCGCCCTTCATCTCTACATTAAACTTAACGTCAACCACATCGCGCGTATTGTGGCGCAATTTGACGGGCTCGGCAAGGGTAGCCGTAACAAAGACCCTTTCGCCCTCGCGCAGTTCGAACTTCGCCTCGGTAGCCTTAACATTAAGGCCGAGTTGGTTCTCCATATCCACGCCGATAACCATAGTGTTGGAGCCGCTACCCAGCGAGCTGATTTGGCTCACAAGTTCGGACACCGAGGTGCGAGCTACGCCGTGGAGTTTGATTTTGGACATAGGGTTGCATGACGACAGCGCTACCGCCATAAGGGCCACACAAAAGAGCTTAAAAAATTGTTTCATGGTATATATTTCTTTTACTTTTCGGCAACATAGATATAGGCTACACCCCACATCAGGCGAACACTCTCGACTCTCGAAAAGCCAGCCGTGCGAAGCATCTGCTCGAAGCTATCCCTCGAGGGAAACTCATCGACCGATTGAGGCAGATAGTCGTACGCCTTGCGATCTTTCGAAATAAGACCACCAACAATGGGCAGTATGCGGTGGAAGTAGAAACGATACAGCGCAGGGAACAGAGGCACATCATCGGGACACGAGAACTCCATGATAAAGCACCTACCGCCCGCTCTTAATACGCGACACATCTCCGACAAGCCTTTGGGCAAATCACCAAAGTTGCGCACACCGAACGAGGCTGTAACCGCATCGAACGACCCCTCGTCGAAGGGGAGTTGCTCGGCGTCACCCACCATCATATCAATCTTGGAGGACAGTCCCCTCTGCTCAATCTTGTACTCGGCATAGCGCACCATCTCTTCCGAGAGGTCGAGTCCAATTACCGAACCGTCGATTTTGAGCGCTGCATTGATAGCCACATCGCCCGTTCCGCTTGCCACATCAAGCAGGTCATTCGGTTCGCTTTTGGCCACAAGTTTGACCATTCGACGACGCCATAGGCGGTCGAGGTTGAGCGACAACAGGTGGTTCAGCAGGTCGTATCGGGGAGCGATTTTGTTGAACATATCACGAATTTCGCTCTTCTTGGAGTCTTCGGTGTTGTAGGGTTTCATCTATTGGTAACGGATAGTTTTATCGGGTTTAATCTTGGTTATTATCATTGTGGGCAATGCCAGCACGGCCATCAGCAGTGCTATCACGCCGAGGTCGACGGCAAGCACACTCCACAGGTCTATATCTATGGGCACCTCGCTCAAGAAATAGCCCTCGCTATCGAGCTTTACGAGGTGCAAGTGTTTCTGCGCCAAACAGAGCCCCACTCCGAGCAAATCGCCCAGCACAACACCCTGAATCGCCACAAACAGCGAACGATAGAGGAATATGCGTTGCACATCGCCATTAGGCATACCGAGTGCCTTGAGAATACCTATTGTGCGGGTACGTTCGAGCAGCATGATAAGCAGTGCCGACAGCGCAGCGAGCAGCGACACCACAAACATAATAGTTATGATAACCACCGCATTGACATCGTGAGCCTTGAGCCAATCAAAGATTGTCGGATTCTGTTCCACAACATCGACCACCATCAGCGGTGTGGAGTCACTCTCCAGCTCGATACTCTTCACATAGAGCTCATAGGCAAGATTCTCGACATCTGCTCCCTCGCGGGTGTGTATCTCGTAGCCCGATATTTGGTTGCTCTCCCACCCCGCAAGGCGCTGAACATTTCGTATATCGGTAATGGCATAGCGGCCATCCATCTCGCCAAATCCCGTATCGTAGATGCCGCACACACGGTAGCGGTCGCGGCGTGCGGGAGCACCCATCTCGACAAACATAAACTCGACCTTATCGCCAAGTGTCACATCGAGCAGTGCGGCCATCTTCGATGATATAAGCACATCTTTGCGGCGAACACTATCCATGCGAGGCAGTTCGCCCTCGACAAGGTTTTCGCGCCAGAAAGAGCCTTCGTCGGCACTCTCCACGCCCTTGAGCGCAACACCCACCACCGCGGCATCGCTTTTGAACACTCCGCTACGGGTGGCATGCAAGGTTGTGTGCTCAACCTCGGGGCGAGAGTCCATCCACTCCTCGAGTTCCGCGACACGACTAACGGGAGTTTCGCCCTGCGAGCCCCACGCCAAAGCCGTCACCTGAAGCCTACCTACGAAGCCATCAACCTTGGCCGAAATTTCGCTCTTAAATCCAAAAACAACGGCCAGCGAGAGAATCATCACCGCAACACCCAACGCCGTAGTAGCCAACGATATACGAATCATCGTACCACGACTCTCGCCATCGAGGGCGGAGCCGAGTCGGCGGGCTACAAAAAATGGTGTACTCGATCGGGTCATAAATATCACACGCAAAGATATATGCAAAGTAACAACTTTTTTGTACCTTTACCAAAAATTTAAACGAATATGAGCAAAAACGCAATTATAACCGGAGCTACAAGCGGCATTGGCGAGGCCACCGCTATCGCTCTTGCCGAGAAAGGGTATAATCTGATTATCACCGGTCGCAGGGTTGATCGTCTGCGCCGACTCAAACAGAGCATCGAGGCCGAGTATGGCGTCGAGGTGGAGACCCTCTGCTTTGACGTGCGCGACAAGCACCAATGCGCCGCCAACCTCGAGAATCTGCCCGCAGGATTCGAGAAGGTGGACATTCTGGTAAACAACGCCGGACTTGCCGCAGGACTCGAGCACATCGACCAAGGCGACCTGCACGATTGGGACGCAATGATTGATACCAATGTCAAGGGAGTGCTCTACGTTACACGCATCATCTCGCGCAAGATGATTGAGGCGGGTGGCGGACACATCGTCAATATCGGCTCTATCGCCGGCACCGAAACCTACGAGAACGGTGCGGTATATTGCGCCTCGAAGCACGCCATGCACGCTTTGAGTCAGGGTATGCACATCGACCTGTTGCGTCACGGCATTCGCGTTACGGAGATTCGCCCGGGCATGGTCGAGACCGAGTTCTCGCTTGTTCGCTTCCATGGCAATAAAGAGCGTGCCGATGGCGTTTATACAGGGTTGGAGCCTCTGACCGGCGAGGATATTGCCGAGACTATCGTGTGGGCCATCAGCCAGCCGCCCCACGTCAATATCAGCGAAATCGTGGTTATGCCCAACCAACAAGCAAACGCCTATTATAGTTATAAGAAATAAGAGATGAACACTTACTGGTTACTTATTATTGTTATCGGTGTGGTGGGCCTTGTGGTCCAAACCCGTCTGCGCAGTGTATTTGAGAAGTATTCGCACATACCCTTCCCCGGCGGAATGACAGGCCGCGAGGTGGCCGAAAAGATGTTGCGCGACAACGGCATAACCGACGTGAAAGTTGTTTCAACCCCCGGCATGCTCACCGACCACTACAACCCCCAAACCCTCACCGTGAACCTCAGTCGAGAGGTTTACAGCGGATGTAGCGTTACGGCTGCGGCAGTAGCGGCACACGAGTGCGGACACGCCCTGCAACATGCACAGGACTACGCTCCATTGCGCATGCGCTCGGCATTGGTACCCGTGGTACAAATCTGCTCGTCGCTCTCGACATGGGTTATCATCATCGGCATCCTTACAATTCAGAGCCTCCCGCAACTCTTCTGGCTCGGTATCGCCATGATTGGAGCCTCGGCGCTCTTCTCGGTAATCACCCTGCCCGTGGAGTACAACGCTTCGCGACGCGCTTTGGCATGGTTGCAGTCGAGCGGAACGCTCCAAGGTCAGCAGGTTGAGATGGCTCGCGAGTCGCTCTCGTGGGCTGCACGCACCTATCTTGTGGCGGCGTTGAGCGCCATCGCTACCCTGCTCTACTATTTGAGTTTTGCACGTAACCGCGATTAGACTATGGGAATCATAACCCAACTTGACAGAGAGCTACTGCTCACCCTCAACTTCGACGGCGGAGCGGTAATGGATACCCTGATGTGGGGCGCATCGGACAAGCTGATATGGTTGCCGCTATATCTACTAATGCTATGGATGATTGGGCGTCGCTATGGATGGCGCGGAGCACTCACTGCGTTGGCGATTATTGTCCTCATGGTGGCTTTTGCCGACCAGGTGAGCACCTTCTTCAAGAATAACCTGCCCAAGTATCGCCCCTCACGTGAGCCCGACCTTGCAGGTCTTGTCCACACCGTACGCGGCTACACGGGCGGCAAGTACGGCACTGTATCGGCTCACGCTGCAACCATCACCGCAATAGCCCTATTCAGTTCGGGGCTCATACGCGAGAGGTGGTGGACCATAGTTGCCATAGTATGGACCTCGCTGGTAGTCTACTCACGAATATATTTGGGTGTGCACTACCCCCTCGACGTTATGTGTGGCATAACCATAGGCATACTCACCGGACGCCTCGGATTATACGGATGGGGCAAGTTACCCACAAAGTTCAAGAGCATAAAATAAAAGAAGCGTGTCCCAATGGACACGCTTTTTTTAAATTCACAATTGGTTGTGATATAGATATTTCGAGGACAAGGCAGATGCCAAAAGAGCCTTACCTCTTTATTCTGCAAGAAGCTGTATAACAAGAGCTATTTTGAAGCTGCTCGCAGACCGAGAAACCGCAGCATACTAATCGTATGTGAGGATTTCGAGGGCAAGGCAGATGCCAAAAGAGCCTTGTTAGACAGCTTCTTACTCAAGAGTGTATTCTCGTTGATAGATAGGCTCCAACTTCTCGCGCGGGGAGAGAAAGAAAAGAGCTGTCGCCGAAGTGCAGACCTCACCTTGAGCGTTGGTTATTGCTGCCTCGATGGTCACAAGATTACGACGTACCTCGACCACATGGGCACGAATCTCGATAGGCTCATTAAGTCCTACGGGCTTACGATAACGAAGCTCCATCTTGGAGGTCACGCCCACAGTCTGAAACTTACGAGATATGACCCAGCCACATGTCTCGTCAATAAGCGTAGACTGTATGCCGCCGTGAAGCGTATCTATCCAGCTCATATAGTCGGCCGAGGGTTGCCAACGAGATACTATATCGTCGCCATCCTCCCAAAACTCCATGTGCAGACCATGAGGATTGGTGGGACAACAAGCGAAACAGTTGTATCCCTCGACTCCAATCCACGGATTACGTATCTTGTGCATTGCCATTGCCTAAAGTCCTTTGATAAATGTATCCAAGACCTCCTCGCTCATGCCCATCGACGCAAAACCACCATCGTGATAGAGGTTCTGCATGGTGACCTTGCGGGTATAGTCCGAGAATAGTGTTACGATATAGTCGGCGCAATCATCAGCCGAGGCGTTGCCCAGCGGCGAGAGTTTCTCGGCATAGTCGAGCAACTTCGACAGACCAGCAACACCACTTCCAGCGGTAGTCATTGTGGGAGATTGCGATACGGTATTCACACGAACATGGCGTTCACGACCATAGATATAGCCAAAACTGCGAGCAACGGACTCCAACAGAGCCTTGGCGTCGGCCATGTCGTTATAGCCACAAATGGTGCGCTGTGCAGCCATATAGGTGAGTGCAACAATGGAGCCCCACTCGTTGATAGCCTCCTTCTTGCGTGCAACCTGCATCGCCTTGTGGAACGATACAGCCGATATATCGAGCGTCTTGGACAGGTAGTCGTAGTTGAGATTATCATAGTCAAAGCCCTTGCGAACATTGGGCGACATACCTATGGAGTGTAACATGAAGTCGAAACCTCCGCCAAAGTGCTCCATCGTCTTGTCCATCAGCGCCTCAAGGTCGGCCACCGAGGTTGCATCGGCCGGGACTACTATTGTGTTGCACTTCTCGGCCAAAGCTGCGATTTCGCCCATGCGGATTGATACGGCAGTGTTCGTAAGTACGATTTCGGCACCCTCCTCCACGGCTCTCTCTGCTACTTTCCAAGCGATTGACTGCGAGTTCAACGCTCCGAAAATCAAACCTTTCTTACCTTTCAATAATTGTTTTGCCATTGTCAAAAAGTTTAGTAATTCGATGTAAAGGTAATACTTTTTTGCGTAACTCATTCACCTTTCCGCCGAGTTTTGATGGCAACACCCTATTTACAATAGGCAAGGCATGGCCGCCCAAGATGGCCTGCACCAATTTCGAGAGAGCAGCGTAGAGCGCTGTACTCTTTTTTGTATATAGGTCTGCTCATGCAAGCATGGCTGACCTACATACAAAAAAAGAGTCACTTTGCAGTGACTCTCTCGAAATTGGTCGGGGTGACAAGATTCGAACTTGCGACCACACGCCCCCCAGACGCGTACTCTAACCGGGCTGAGCTACACCCCGAACGGTGTTTGAAAAGCAGTAACCTTAACTTTTCGAGGTGCAAATATAGCGCTTATTTTTAAATTCCATACATCTTTGGCACTTTTTTTTGCACTTTTTTGCACTTTTTGTAAATTTGCATCTAACAACAGCCTCCGCATGAAACACATAATTCGCTTAATATCACTAATTTGCGTCGCAATAACAGCGGCATGCAGCCCCAAAATCGAGGGGCAAGGCTCGTTGGACACCATTTACACGCCCAAATTTGCACGCGGATTCGCCATCCAAACCAATGCAAACGACACTGTAATAACAATTTACAATCCGTTCCAGGGTGACGCACAGACAACAAACCACATTCTGCTCGACCGTCCCATGCGCCGAATCGTATGTATGTCGTCGAGCCACATCGCCTTTCTCGAAACACTCGGCGAGCACTCGAGAGTGGTGGGGGCTTCGGGCGTAAGATTCATCACCTCGGAGAGCATCAATAAGGAGCAAATAGTGGATGTAGGTTACGACGCCAACCTCGACTATGAGCGAATCGCGGCACTACGCCCCGACATTGTTTTATTATATGGTATCACGGGAGAGAACTCAACCGCGTGCGCAAAGTTCGACGAGCTGGGTATTCGTTATGCCTACATCGGCGAGCACGTGGAGCGCACGCCGCTTGCCAAGAGCGAGTGGCTGGTGGCATTCGGCTATCTGTGCGGCATGGGGCAGAAGGCTCAACAGGAGTTCGACCTAATTGCCTCGCGCTACGACTCCCTGCGACAAATAGCGAGCGCTCTCACCTCGCGCCCGAGGGTGATGCTCAATGCTCCATACAGAGATGTGTGGTATGTTCCGAGCGACGAGAGCTACATGGTGGCTCTGCTGGCTGACGCGGGTGCCGACTATGTGTGCCACGGCGACAGCTCGCACACAAGCCGCCCTATCGACATCGAACGCGCCTACGCCTATATGCAGAGGGCCGACCTTTGGCTCAACACCAACCAATATCAGACCCTCGGCGAGTTGTGCGCGGCCAATCCCCGTTTTGCCGATACTCCGCCCGTACTCAACGGCAAGGTCTACAACAACACTCTACGAACCTCGCCAGCCGGAGGTAGCGACTTCTGGGAGTCGGGCTCTGTTCGCGCAGACCGTGTACTTGCCGACATAATCGAGATTATCCACCCCGAAGCTACGGAACATACACTATATTATTATAAGCAGTTGAAATGAGAGAGCGAGGTTACATACTCTTCGGCACATTAGCACTGCTCACCGTGGCGCTATTCGTAGCAGACATCATGCTCGGCTCAACCACCATATCGGCGGGCGAGGTGGTGCGTGCGCTGTTGGGCGAGGGTGATGGCGATGTGGCAATAATCATTCGACGCTTCCGTCTACCCAAAGCGGTGGTGGCAATGTTGTGCGGTGCGGCGCTCGGCGCAAGTGGTCTTCAGATGCAGACACTGTTCCGAAATCCGTTGGCAGGCCCCTATGTACTCGGCATAAGTTCGGGTGCAAGTCTTGGTGTAGCGCTCTTTGTGATTGGCGCTCCGCTGCTCGGCATCGAGGGCATAGCCCACTCGCTCGGCATGGCGGGCGCAGCATGGGTGGGTGCCGCTCTGATTTTCATGATGATAGTAAGCGTCAGCCGACGTGTCAAGGATATAATGGTGGTGCTGATTCTGGGCGTAATGTTCGGCAGCGTGGCAAGCGCCATAGTCGAGATACTCCAATACTTCGGCTCGGAGAGCTCCGTGAAAAGCTACGTTGTATGGACAATGGGCTCGTTGGGCAACGTCACCTCGTCGCAACTAACCATCATGGCACCCGTAGTCGTTGTGGGACTCGCCCTCGCGGTAGCCTCAATCAAGCCGCTCAACGCAATGATGCTCGGCGAGCGTTATGCCACAACGATGGGCGTGGACGTAAGACGCTGTCGTGGACGCATACTCATATCTACTACGATGCTGGCCGGTACGGTTACGGCATTCTGTGGCCCGATTGGTTTTGTGGGTCTTGCCGTGCCCCATATTGTGCGTATGGCTACGGGTCGCGCCGACCATAGAACGCTCATGCCCGGAAGCATACTCACAGGTGCAGCCCTAATGCTGCTGTGCGACATCCTCTCGCGCATGCCCCACACCGAACTGACCCTGCCCATCAACACCATAACCGCGCTTATAGGTATTCCTATTATAATAGTGGTAATAATCAAGGGACGTAATATTTTCTGACGCCATGGAGAGCTCTGCCGTAATTCAACTGAACCACCTGCGAGTGGGTTACGACTCGCACACTCTGCTGACAGCCTCGGCCTGCTTGGGTCGCGGTGAGCTATGTGCGCTTATCGGTCGCAACGGAACAGGCAAGAGCACCCTTCTCCGCTTGGTGGCCGGAATAACCCGCGCACAAAGGGGTGAGGTAACCATCGAGGGGTGCGACCTACACAACGCCTCGGCGGCGCAGTTGGCCCGTTTGGTGTCGTTCGTATCGACCGAGCGCATCAACGTAACCAACCTTACGGCACGCGACGTGGTAAGCCTCGGCCGAACACCCTACACCAATTGGCTCGGAGCATTAAGCCGCAATGACCGCCATATTGTCGAGCAAGCCATGGAGCGCCTGTCCATACGACACCTTGCAGACAAACCGACATCTGCCATGAGCGACGGCGAGAACGCCCGCGTAATGATAGCCCGAGCGCTCGCCCAGCAGACACCCGTAATCCTGCTCGATGAGCCAACCGCATTCCTCGACATTGCAGGCAAATACGAATTGTGTGAGATTCTCGGCTCGCTGGCAGCTGATGGCAAGACCATACTCTTCTCGTCGCACGACTTGGCAACGGTGTGGAGTAGCGGTTGCAGCATAGCTCTAATTCACGATGGCAAGCTGCATCACAGCACCGCCGAGCAGATGAAGCGCAGTAGCGCATTAGCCGATTTTTTCAGCGAAGCGGGCTTCAGCATGGATTTTGCATCGGGCACTCTGCGCCGTGTAGCGCAACCCGAGCAACAATAAAAAATAATTTTTTTACAAAATTTTGCTATAATAAAAACTTTGCCTATATTTGCACCCACAAAATAGGAGGATTGGCCCATTCGTCTATCGGTTAGGACGCAAGATTTTCATTCTTGAAAGAGGAGTTCGACTCTCCTATGGGCTACAAGTTAAGTAAAGTAAAATTAAAAAATAACTTCAGAAAAGAGTATGGCAAACCATAAATCGTCGGAGAAGAGAATTCGTCAAACCGAAACCAAAAAGTTGCGTAACCGCTACTCGCACAAGAGTGCACGTACCGCTGTGAAAGCACTGCGTAACACCAGCGACAAAGCTGCTGCAGAGAAAATGCTGTCGAAGGTGTCTTCGATGCTTGACAAACTTGCAAAGAAGAACATCATCCACAAAAACAAAGCAGGCAACCTCAAAAGCAGTCTTGCCAGCCACGTTAACGCTCTCTAATCCGGAGTAAGACAAGGTAAAGTGTTCCCGCCGGAGAGGAACACAACATGGTGGTTGTAGCTCAGTTGGCAGAGCATCGGATTGTGGTTCCGAGTGTCGTGGGTTCGAGCCCCATCATCCACCCTAAATGCAGAAGCGAGGTCTTTTGACCTCGCTTTTTTTTATTAGGGATATGGTGAGTATGCAAGCAACTCCCCCTTCCCCTAATAAAAAATCAAGCGATAGCTTGCTGCATTTCATAGTGCATGGTGGCATATTAGAGGGTTGCGAGTATATCTATTATCAATTTTAAAGGTATACTCGCGACGGCTTTGCCGTTCGAGCCCATCATCCACCCTGATTGCAGAAGCGAGGTCTTTTGACCTCGCTTTTTTTATTAGAGTATGCAAGCGGCATCTATACGGACACCTCAAATCTCACAGGCAAGACCGAAATAAATTTTGCAGTTCGAGGGCTTTGTTGTATCTTTGCAAAAACACCAAGCAACAATAATATGAGAATCGATCCCAAATACAAAATCCGCGACATCGTAGGCGAGAAAATCATTATCCAACAAGGCTCGCTGGGCGCCGACATGACCAAAATCATCTCGCTCAACGAATCGGCCGAACTGCTGTTCAACTCGTTCGTAGGTGCAGAGTTCGACATCGAGGATGCAGCTGCTGTGCTTATCGAGAGCTACGATGTAGATGCAAAAACGGCTATGGCCGATGCCAGCCGATGGGCGCAATCACTCATTGATTGCGGTGTAATCACCAAATAACCCCGCCCCGAGCGCCGTAGGCATGAGAAAGATTCTCGCGCTTATACCTGACGCCTTTCGCCGCCGCGGAATTGCCACCGTCTGCTCTATCATGGCGCAGGCTGTGTTGGATTTTGTCGGCTTGGCCGTACTTCTACCGATAATCATACTCGTTGCCGACCCCGACGCCATAACCAACAACCGCTTGCTGGCGACACTGTGGCAGAGTGGCAACTTCAGCGACCCACGCCACCTCACACTTGCAATTTGCGGAGCTGTGATTGCCATCATTGCCATCAAAGGCGCTGTCGGCATGCTGCTATGGAGGGGGCAGAACCGTTTTATCATGGGTCTTTATCGCTACTACTCGGAGCGATTGTTTGCTCGATACCACAACAGCGGACTGCTATTCATCAAACGCGAGAACAGCGCAAAGCTGGCACACGAGATTAACTTTGTGTGTCTGGCCTTTGTTGTGAATGTGCTGATGACCGCCGCCTCGATGGCCAGCAGCGCAGTAATGATGATAATGATGGTGGTAGCACTGCTTATCTACAATGCCAAGGTTGCAGGACTGCTGTTGGTGATTCTGATTCCGGTTGTGGCGCTCTACTTCCGTGTGGTGCGTCGCAGGTTGGGCGACTATGGCTCGCGCGAGAACGAGATTCGCCGAAATCAAAACCGACTTGTAGTCGAGTCGCTGCAAGGCTATGCCGAGATTGAGGTTGCGGGTATGTTCCCCGCCATGGAGCGCCGATTCGACAACGGCATACGCGAAATATCCCAGATGCGACTCCATATCGGCACCGTTGCCCAAGTTCCGGGGCTGATGCTCGACCTCTGTATCGCTGTGGCTCTGGCTGTGCTCGTTACGTTCCGTGCCGACGCCGTGGCATTCGGAATATTCGCTGTTGCAGCAATCAAGATTCTGCCCACGGCCAAGAGTATCGTTGGTCGGTGGATAACCCTGCGCAATAACCTCTACACAGCCGACATCGTGGCGCGTGGCGAAGAGATGACCGCTACGAACACCTCGACCGAGAGGATGAGTTTCCAACGCAAAATTTCGATGGAGAGTGTAACTTTCCAATTCCCCGATGGAGAGAAGCCTCTGTTCGAGGAGCTGTCGCTCAATGTACGCCGTGGTGAGACCATCGGTTTCCGCGGTGTGTCGGGTGGTGGCAAGACTACGCTTTTCAACCTGTTGCTCGGCTTCTATCCGCCCCAAAGCGGTCGAATCACCATCGACGGCATGGAGCTAACAGCCGACAATCTGCGCACATGGCACAACATCGTGGGTTATGTTCCGCAAAATGTCTTTGTGATGGACAGCACGCTTGCCGATAACGTATCCATGGGCGAAGAGAATGCCGACCCTGCACGCATCGAGGAGG
>JAZQXR010000067.1:0-5549 GCA_045632975.1 Rikenellaceae bacterium | reverse complement strand
TTTGCATATATACATATTTAAATTATTTAAATAAAAAATAGTTATGAAAAAGAGAACTATTATCACCATCGCAGCCGTGGCTGTTGTTGCCGCATGGAGCGTTGGCGTTTACAACGGATTCGTACAAAAGGAGGAGAGCGTAAAGAAAGCATGGTCACAAGTCGAGAATCAATACCAACGTCGTAGCGACCTGATTCCCAACCTTGTCTCGACCGTCAAGGGCTACGCGGCACACGAGAGCGAGACACTCGAAAGCGTTATTGCTGCGCGTTCGGCCGCAACTCAAGTGACCGTAGATGCATCAAACCTGACCGCCGACCAAATCGCCGCCTATCAGAAGGCACAAGGCGAGATTACATCGGCTCTCGGTCGCCTTATCGCCCTCGGCGAGAGCTATCCCGACCTGAAGGCCAACCAAAACTTCCTGGAGCTGCAAGCACAGCTTGAGGGTTGCGAAAACCGCATTGCAGTTGAGCGCAAACGTTTCAACGAGGAGGCCCAAGTACTCAACTCGTCGTTGCGCAAATTCCCCAACAACATCATCGCTTCGGTATTCAACTTTGAGCCTATGAGCTACTTTGAGGCCGAGCAAGGTGCACAACAAGTGCCAGTTGTAGAGTTTTAATTACAAGCAGGTTACGGTGACAAACAAGAGTAATCGCAAGAGCACATACTCACTTATCACGGGTGGCAGTTCGGGTATAGGCCGCGCCTACGCCGAGAGGCTTGCGGCACGCGGATACAACATCATCACGGTCAGCAACCAAGCAGAGCAGAACGCCGAAGTGGCCGCCCATCTGGCCGAGGCGTACGGCGTGCACGCTATTCCGCTTTACAAAGACCTGTCCGCGCGTGAATCTGCAGCAGAAATATACAACTACTGCAAATGTGAGGGGCTCGAAGTCGAGATTCTGGTAAACAACGCCGGAATACTACTCTTTGCGACGCTCGACAAGACCGACACCCACAAGATAGACACAGCCATCGGGCTACACGTCTACACACCGACCATGCTGTGCAAACTCTTTGGCGAGGAGATGCGCAAACGCGGACGAGGACACATCCTCATCATGTCTTCTGCCACGGTGCAACTCGCCTACCCCACCATCTCGGTCTACAACGCAACAAAGAGCTACCTGCGCAACTTCGCTGACTCTCTCCGATTCGAGCTACGCCCGCATGGTGTCTCCGTCACAACGGTCTACCCGGGTGCTATTGACACGCCACTATACTCCCTCGAGGAGCGCTATCGAAGACCGCTTCGCGCACTCGGAGTTATGATGTCGCCCGATGAGCTTGCCCGTCGAGCACTCCGACGGATGTTCCGTCGCCGCAAAAACTACACTCCGGGGTTATTCACAAAGGTAGTGATTGCACTCGCCCGAATAATCCCAGACAGAGTGATTCTGTGGGTAATGCGACACCCGAAATTACGTCACATGTTTGCATAAAAAAAAAGAGAACTTCACAGTTCTCTTTTTTTTTATGATTCAGTCCAATATTTTTAGTTGTTTCGTTGGGCAACAAACTCACACAACGCCTCCATCGACGCCCTGATTTCGTCCTCGGGATAGGAGGCTACGATAGCCCTCGCCTCGGCCATAAATTCATCCATAATTCTCTCCGAAGCAGCCAAACCACCTCGCTCTACAACAATATCATAAACCTCGCGCAGTGACTCGTCCGTGCCATTGTCTATCAGGTCGATACAACGTTCGCGCAACGCCGCATCACCCTCTATCACACAGAGCAAAGGGAGTGTAATTTTACCCTCTTTGAGGTCATTGAAAGTAGGCTTGCCCGTAGCGGCCGAAAGGTCATAATCCAGCAAATCATCCTTAATCTGGAATGCCATTCCGAGAGCCCGACCGAAGCGGTACATTTTGTCGATTGAGCCGGCATCAGCACCCACAGCCATAGCTCCCACCGCGGCACTTGCGGCAAGCAGTACAGCGGTCTTCTTGTTGATAATATCGAAGTAGGTCGCTCGGTCAATCACATGGCTGCGGTTGCACTCATTCTGAACTATCTCTCCCGTGCACAAATCCTTCATCGCGCCAACGATGTAGGTAGGGATATCGTAGTGGCCACTCGCCATACCCGCCTCGAATGCGGTAGCAAGAATATAGTCGCCACACAGCACCGCACTATTAGCGCCCCACTTGCTATTAACCGAGGGATTGCCGCGACGCATATCCGATTGGTCAATAACATCATCGTGCACAAGCGACGCAGTGTGTATCATTTCGACCAACATAGCCGCCACATAGCTGCGTTCGCCAATAGGCTCCGAGGAGTGCAGACGCGAGGCCAAAACCACCAGCAGTGGGCGAACCCCCTTACCCGTATTATCGATGATATAATCGAGCATCGACTGAACGAACGAATCGGTAGCCGACATGCGACTACGCATATAGCTGCGACAAGCGGTAAGCTCGTCGGCAATGGGTCGTCGTATCTGTTCCAGAAGAGTCATAACGTGAGAGATTTCGCCACAAAATTAGTATTTTTTCGAGAACCTTTGCAAATGGCCGGCACAAAAAGCGATTTTCTCAACTTTTTTTAGTTACTTTGCACCTTTATTTATAAAGCAGAAAACATGAGACTTAAAGAGCTTCTGATAAAAATCGCCCCCTACGGCATCATTCCTATCGTCTTTGTAGCCATCTGCGCAGCCTATTTTGCGCCCCAATTCGAGGACAAAGAGATACCCATGCACGACGTAGTTCAGTACGAAGGCATGAGCAAAGACATCAAAGACCTGCGCGAGTACGAAGGCGTCGACTCGGGTTGGACGGGCGGTATGTTCGGAGGTATGCCCGCCTATCTTATCACCGTCAAATACCCGTCGATGATTATCCGCAATGCCGCAAATGCCGTGCAAAATACACTCGGCAAACCGTGGGCTTTCATTCTGCTGGCAATGGCCTCGTTCTGGGTTATGGTACTCATGTGCGGCATCAATCCGTGGGTTGGTCTGATAACGGCGCTGGCCTATGGACTATCGACCTACTTCTTTATCATCATCGGCGCAGGACACGTCACCAAGATGTGGGCACTGGCTTATGCACCGCTGCTTATCGGTGGAGTAATATACACCTACCACCGCAATATGTGGCTCGGTGGCGCGCTTACAGCCCTGTTTGCAACAATCGAGATTGGCGCAGGACACCCCCAAATCACCTACTACTTCGGACTTGTAATCGCTGCGCTCGGCATTAACGAGCTGGTGCAAGCCATAAAGAACAAGACACTGCCCCACTTTGCCAAAGCCACAGCCATACTCGCCGTGGCCGCAGCCCTCTCGGTGGGTGCAAACCTCTCGTCACTACACTACACCATGAGCCACTCGGCAGAGACTATCCGCGGTGGTTCGGAACTCGCCCCCTCGACCCAAAGCGGCAAGGGACTCGATTTGGAGTACGCAACAGCATGGAGCTATGGTCGTGCAGAGACCCTCAACACATTTATCCCCTCGTTTATGGGTGGCTCATCGAGCAGCGGATTCGACTCCGATGGTAAGGTTGCCCACGCCCTAGGACGCTATGGCGCACGCGACCTTGCAACCCAACTCCCCTCGTATTGGGGCGACCAACCCTTCACCGCAGGCCCGACCTATATCGGTGCTGTTGCCATCTTCCTTGCCGTGCTCGGACTTGTGATTCTCGATGGACGCAAGAAGTGGTGGGTAGCCGGAGTGAGTCTGCTCGCCATCATGCTCGCATGGGGTAGCAATATGATGTGGTTCACCGAGCTTGCATTCAAAGTGCTGCCCGGATACAATAAGTTCCGTACCGTGTCGATGACACTCGCTATTGTGGAGTTTACCATTCCGCTGTTGGGCACCTTCGTGCTCGCCGAGCTGTGGCGTGGTGTGGAGCGTGAACGACTCTTCAAGGGTCTCAAGTGGTCCTTTGGTATCACCGGTGGCATTGCTCTTGTGATGGCCCTGTTCGGCGCATCGCTCTTTGACTTCTCGTCTGCTGTGGATGCACAACTGCCCCAAGATGTGGTCGCCGCTATGCACGAGGAGCGTGCCGATATGCTTCGTGGAGATGCACTTCGCTCGCTGGTATTCGTAACCCTTTCGGCAGGTGCCGTTCTGCTCTTTGGCCTCGGCAAGATGAAGCGCTGGATGTTCATCGCTGCTATGGCGGTGCTCGTTGCGGGCGACATGATTCCCGTCAATGTGCGCTTCCTGCCCCAATCACTCTTTGTCGAGAAGAGCGCATACCCCGTTGAGCCCACCCCCGCCGATATGTACATCCTCGAGGACCACGAGCCCGGATTCCGCGTACACAACACCACGGTGAGCACCTTCAACGACGCAACAACATCGTTCTTCCACCGCTCGGTGGGCGGATACCACGGCGCAAAGCTCGCCCGCTACCAAGATCTTATCGAGCACCACCTCTACAACCCGTCGAGCCCTGTTTACAACATGCTCAACACCAAGTACATCATCTCGATGGACAAGGAGCAAGAGGGACAATACAGCATCAAAATCAATCCCCATCGTACGGGTGCTGCATGGTTCGTAGACCGATTGCTCACCGTCGATAATCCTGCCGACGAGATTGATGCGCTGGACGAGATAGACCTCAAGAGTGAGGCTGTGGTGGATAGCCGTTTTGCCGACATCTATGGCAAGGCATCGCTCGAGGGTGTGGACAACGAGGCCGAGATTTCGCTCAAAATCTATCGCCCCAACTACCTGCGCTACAAGAGCACATCAAGCTGCGACGAGATAGCCGTATTCTCGGAGATATACTACCCCAACGGCTGGAGCGTCACCATCGACGACAAACCCGCCGAATACTTCCGCGTAAACTACGTGCTACGTGCAATGGTAATCCCCGCCGGCGAGCATAAAATCGAGTGGCGATTCGAGATTCCCGAGTTCCGCAAATACGAGAACATAACTCTCGCCTCGTCGATTGCCATCCTCGCAGCCATTGTAGCAGCAGCCGTGGCAACCATCATCCGTAATCGCAAAAGAGCCTAAACGACATGAAACAAGAAGATAAACGACTCAAACGACGCATCCGTCGCTCGTATCTAATCTCGACCATAAGTATCGCCATGGTACTCTTCATGCTCGGTTCGGCAGCATATCTCGTAACGGGCTTGCTCAAGGCCACCAACTCGATTCGCGAGAACATGGCCATAAACATCATGCTCAACAACGCCACCCCCGAAGTTTATGACTCGCTCTCCGTTGTGCACAAAGCAAACAAGAGCATCAAGCGAGTGCGCTTTATCGACAAGGCAAAGGCGGCCGAGGATTTCAAGGATTATGTAGGCGAGGACTTCGAGGCCTTTCTCGGTAGCAACCCCCTGCCCGACTCATTCGAGATTACGCTCCATGCCGAAAGCTCCACACCGCACACCGTAGACTCTCTCGCAGCTGTTTGGGAGAGTTGGCCCGATGTGATGGAGGTGGTCTACCCCAAGAACACATTGCAGATAGTCGAGGAGAACGTCTCGCGCATCTATATCGTGGTTGTGATGATGGCCGCAGCACTGATGGTAATTGCCCTTATCCTACT
>JAZQXR010000066.1:0-16550 GCA_045632975.1 Rikenellaceae bacterium | reverse complement strand
CGCAACAAACGCCGAGGCTGTCGAGAAAATCTACACCCTCAAACACTCTTTGGGCAAAACAAGCATGACCGTTCTGGTCGATTCGCTCGACAACGTAGGGCGTTATGTTCGCAACGTGCCCGAAATAGCATGGCAACTATTCGAAGTTGCCGACAAGCCTCTCACGCTGGTACTTCCTGGTGGTTGCGGCATAGCCGAGAATCTTATCCCCGAGCAGGGCACCGTGGGCATCCGTATTCCCCAATGCGACTTCTGCAAAGGTGTAATCCGCCGTCTGGGTCGCCCCCTTGTATCGACCTCGGCCAATGTCTCGGGTTATCCCACACCGCTCACCTTCGAGCAGATTGCCGAGGAGATTCACAATGGCGTTGATATGGTTGTTGATCCGTCGTGCGAGAGTCCCGAAGCCACACATCGAGCCTCTTCTATTATTTTAGTAGGTGAGGGTGGGGCAGTCCGTATTTTGAGAGATTAGGCCATGAGAACAACTCGCACTGCCATACAGAGTCGCTTTGGCGACTTCGATGTATTCGGCCATGTGAACAACGTGAGCCAACAGCAATACCTCGACATCGGGCGCATAGAGTTCATATTGGAGCATATCTGCCCCGACATGTTTCGCCAAAGGCTACAAGTGATATTAGTCTCGGTCAACATGGATTTCGCAGACCAACTCTCGATGGGAATGTCGTTCGAGGTGGTCACCGAGCTGGAGAGCGTCGGCAACAAGAGTATACGCCTGCGCCAACAGATTATCAAACGCGCCGATGGCATAGAGAAGGTTTGCACCAACTCGACCTCGGTTCTTGTCGCTTGGGACACCGCCACACAAAGCGCAGTTCCTGTCCCCGACGAATGGCGCGAACGACTGCTCACAGAATAACAGAATCGCCTATCCGACATGTCAGATAGGCGATTCTTATTACATTTATTTATAGGTCACAGCGCTAATCTTTTTGGAATCTAAAACCATACATATTACCGGCCTTCAGCGACAGTGCATTAGTAACATCTGCCTGGCCCAATAGTTGGTTTTGCGCATCATAAAATTTCAGCGTTAAACCCATCGGATACTCCATAACCGGAAGAATGGTATAGAACACGCCATCTGCATCCGCATATTTGAGTGTTTGACTCTTACCATCACCCTTCACAACCATTGGATTCAGCTCCGGGTAGAATGCAAGATCCGCGGGATTAGGAACATAGGTAAACTGTCCCGACACATAGCTCCCTGCATCTCCGTCCGAGAGTTCCACATAACTAATATCGCCAAAGTCAATGGCTTGTATTTTTGCAATTGCCACTACGGGTCGTAAGCGGACGGTCGCGGGATTCGAGAACTCCATTCCATGATACCCCTCGAGGCCCGCGTAGTAGGGAATCTGCGTCTGATTTGTCACCACCTTGGGTATATCCACCGAGACTCGTGCAATATGCCCCGCTTTGGTGACGCTACCTGCGGGATAGCTAAAGAAGTAAGACTCCATGCGCGGCAGTCGAACAATAGCCTTGCTTGATGATTCCACCTCCAAGGCATACATTTCACCATTAACGCCAATTACATCACCCTCCTTGAAGCCGGCAGCATTCATATCCTCGATAGCTATATCCAGAGAGGTGCGTGTTCCCGCGCCAATCTCGAGCACCACGACTTGCAGATTAGCATCTTGGAGGAACACTCTTCGGTCAAGTTCCACACCAGCCTTATCTACGAATCTCACCACAAACTCTCGCTCCTTGTCACCCGTATTTTCGGGGATATGAACATTTACGGCATAGTACGAGCCCATAACTCGCTCAACGTCAATTTCCACCTCTTTCGATTCACAAACAACATCAAAATCGATATTCGAAAGTACATCGTACGAAGCACCGATGGCATGGAAGTTAGGTCCACCGGGCATTATCGAAACAGTAGGCGAGGCCGAGCCAATAATAAAGTCGGTCTTATATCTATCATCCAAATAGAGATGGAACGGGGGCAGACCTACGCCCTTGATGCTCTTTGTCGAGTAGTATTCGGCCATATTATGCGCCACCTCAAAGGGATTAACACTCTCACGGTTGGCCACAATCGCATCAACCATTGCAGCAGAGAGTTTACCCTCGGCCTCAAACTCCGACGCAGCATTCTGAATCAATGCAACCACCTCGCTGATGGAGCGATCCTGCTGAATTATACATGCGTAAGCGAGTAGGGCAGCATCCAGACTGCCACCTCCCGTAATATCTATTTCGGTAAAGTCCTTGTCGGAAAGATTCACACCAAGAGCCTCAAGCAGCTCCTCCTGTGCATTAGCCACCGCCGTCGAATAGCCTTGTCCCTCGGCGAGCAGTTTCTTGATTCGGGGTTTGGTAATGGTCGTAAAGAGGTTGATATTCAGATTCGAATCATTGGACGTACCAATGGCCTCAAGATAGATAGGCGACTCCGACACCTCTCCCGTAACCTCATTGAAGTAGTACCCTTCGGCACGCAACTCCACATATGGAGATTCGGCGCTATAATCAATCTCAAAAGCACCCAAGTCATTTGATATATTCGCCGGATAACTCATTCCCGTAGGTTTCAGCTCCTGATTGAGTGCAAACGCCGTAACTTGCGAGCCTTTAATGAGTTGTCCTTTCTGGGCATAACCCTTGATACTCTTACTATTCGGAGAGGAAGGGCCGATGATACCACCCTCGCATCCCGACATTCCGAGCATCGCCACACACAGCATCAACCCGAATGAGAGTAACTTTTTCATAAATATTCTTTATTATTAGTTACCGTGAAAACCTTGTGCTTTGAGCGGAATTGTATTTCCGTCGGGAGTTACGAGTGCTGCACCGGTAGACTCTTCGGTAATGTGACCTATAACCTCCACTCCATAACCAAACTGCATGATTCGCTCCTGCATATCGAGTGGCACGGTGAACATCAACTCGTGGTCGTCGCCACCATTCAGCGCGGCCGTTACGGGATCGAGATGGAGCTCTTCGGCCAGCTTGTGAGTTTCACGAGCAATAGGCATACGCTCAAGGTAGATTCGCGCTCCACACTTCGACGAGCGACAAACGTGCAACAACTCCGACGCCAAACCATCCGACAAATCTATCATCGAGGTCGGCACGATACCCTGCGCAGCCAACTCCTCCACAACATCACGTCGTGCAGCAGGCTTCAGCTGACGACGCAACAGATACTCATAACCCTCGAATTTGGGCTGACCATTCTGTACGCCATTCAATGCCATCTTTTCGCGCTCCAACAGTTTCAGTCCGAGAAACGCCGAGCCGAGGTCGCGGGTGATACAAATCAGGTCGTGCAACTTCGCGCCACTACGACGCACCACACGCTCCTTATCGACCACGCCCACGACCGACACGCCAATCGCCAAACCGGTCACCGAAGCGCGAGTATCGCCACCCAACAGGTCAATACCATAGTCCTCGCACGCGGCACGAATACCACTATACAAATCCTCCAAATCCTCGACTGCGAATTTGGCCGAAACTCCAATCGAAATTGTAATACCTGTGGGCGTGCCATTCATTGCGTAGATGTCGCTACATCCGACAATCACCGCTTTGTATCCCAAATGCTTGAGCGGAAAGTATGTAAGGTCAAAATCCACACCTTCGAGCAGCATATCGCTGGTCAGCAGTGTGTACTTGTCGGTGCCGTTGTCAATAATTGCGGCATCATCGCCGGGGCCGAGTATTGTCGAGCTGTTTTTCGGGGTAAACTCTGCGGTCAGATGGTCAATCAAACCAAACTCACCGAGGGTAGATATTTCGGTTCTTTTGTCGGTATTCATGGTGTGAAATGTAAAAAATTTGCAACAAAATTACTTAAAGTTTTGGTACTCCGAAATAAATTTGCGTAAATTTGGCCCCGAAATTAACCGCCTAAACTATGAAAAACATTGTTTTGTTCGGTGGTCCGGGTGCAGGAAAGGGCACTCAAGCTGCCAAACTTAAAGAGAAGTATTCACTTAATCACATCTCGACCGGCGAGGTCATCCGCGCCGAAATAAATGCTGAAACCGAGCTTGGTAAGAGCATGAAAGAGTATATCTCGCGTGGTGAGTTGGCTCCCGATTCGCTTGTTATCGACATCATTGCCGACTACGTCAAGAATCACAAAGATTGCGCCGGCAACATCTTCGACGGTTTCCCCCGCACCACTGCACAAGCCGAGGCTTTCGACAAAATCATGGAGCGCGACGGCATGGCAGTTGATATGATGCTCGAGTTGATTGTTCCCGAGGAGGAGCTCGTTAAACGCCTTATGCTCCGCGGCGAGGTAAGTGGCCGTGCTGACGACGCCAACGAGAGCGTTATCCGCAACCGCATTGCCATCTATAACGCCCAAACCGCAGTTGTAGCCGAGTTCTACAAGGCTCAAGGCAAGTACGTTGCAATCGAGGGTATCGGTACTATCGACGAGATTTTCGACCGTCTGTGTGCCGCTATCGACGCTCGCTAACAGACGATTTATACATATATTATAAATAAATTGCTTAAAAATCGGGGCTTCTGTTTGGAAATCCCGATTTTTTTGTATCTTTGCGGCGCATTTTTGCACAAAACAAACATTTAAAGTTTAATTTATTATGAACAATTACGAAACCGTTTTCATTGCTACTCCGGTTCTCTCTGACGTTCAAGTTAAAGAGCTGGTAAGCAAATTCCAAGGTGTAATTACCGAGAACGGCGGTCAAATTGTAAACTTCGAGGACTGGGGTCTGCGCAAGCTTGAGTACCCTATCCAGAAGAAGACCACCGGTTTCTATTTCTTCATCGAGTTCCAAGCAGAGGGCAACGTAATCAGCACTCTTGAGACTCAGTACCGTCGTGATGAGCGCGTTATCCGCTTCCTCACATTCAAACAAGACAAATACGCCGTTGAGTACGCTGCAAAACGTCGCGCTAAACTCTCGGGCAAACAAGTTGAAGTTAAACAAGAAAACACAGAGGAGGAATAGTCATGGCTGCACCTGCACAATCGGAAATCCGTTACCTTAACCCCCTGTCGGTGGACGTTAAGAAGAAAAAATACTGCCGTTTCAAAAAACTCGGCATCAAATACGTAGATTACAAAGACCCTGAATTCCTCAAGAAATTCTTGAACGAGCAAGGTAAACTCCTTCCTCGCCGTCTTACCGGTACCTCGCAAAAGTACCAAAAGAAAGTGGCTCAAGCCGTTAAACGTGCTCGCCACCTCGCACTGCTCCCGTTTGTAACTGATATGATGAAATAAGAATAAGGAGGACAAGACTATGCAAATTATTCTGATTAAAGACGTTCAAAACGTAGGTTATGCCAACGATATCGTTGATGTAAAACCCGGTTACGCCAACAACTTCCTTATTCCCCAAGGTTACGCTAAACTCGCTACCGAGTCGGCAAAGAAAGTTTTGGCAGAGAACCTTCGCCAACGCGCTCACAAAGACGCTAAAATTTTGGCTGATGCTCAAGCTCTTGGCGAGAAGATTTCGAACCTTCCCCTGTCGTTCACCGTTAAGACCACTGCCGAGGGTAAGATTTTCGGTTCGGTTACTTCGGCTGACGTAGCAGAGGCACTCGCAGCTAAAGGCGTTGAGGTTGACAAGAAAGACATCACTCTCGACACCATCAAAGAGCTCGGTACCTATGAGGCTTCGATTCGCCTGCACCGTGAGGTTAAAGCTCCCATCTCGATTACTGTTGTAGCCGAGGGTGAGCCCGCAAGCGAGGAGTAATCCTTGACATACCAATACCCAAAGAGCTGGACTCCATGAGTTCAGCTCTTTTTTGGCACCAAACGATTAAGGCCACCCCAATTGGAGTGGCCTTAATCGTTTGTATTTCGTTTTTGTATTTACTCTTCGTCGTCGATATCCGAATCAGGCTCATCAATAGGCTCATCATCGTCGTCATCGTCATCATCGTCACTACGAAGCTCTACCTTCTCGTATTTGATATTGAAAACGCTGTAACCGTACTCATCTTTGCTCTCCACAAGGGTAGAGTCCACGGGCAAACCGAGGTCTTCGATTTTGTATTCGGTCTCCGACGAGTACATCACGCAGGTCGAAATATAATCTTCGGCCTCTTGCTCTGTTTCAAATGTTGCATTCTTGCGACAAGGTTTCCAGGTGGTATCCTCTTTGGTTTTGAAAAGTACGGTGTATGTTTTCATGCTGGTCTTTATTCGTTATTTGTGTGCAAAGATAATACTTTTTGGTCAAAATAAAAGCGCTATCGAACCTCTATCTGCGAGGTAGACGAACATAGCTCGCCACGATTACTTACACCCTCGATGGTTACAACGTAGTTCGATGGGCGATTCGAGGTGTAGAACGATATGTGAGCCATACCACACGAGTCGGGTGTAATATTAGGTTCCCAATGAATCGTTTTGCGTCGGTCGGCTATATCACGCGGAGTGCCAGGAGCGTACACCGGTGCATAGAACGTGGTATCGGGGCTGTATCCGAGCTTGCGTACTACGGTAATTGCGCCCTTCTTCTGACTTGTAAATGCGTATAGCACCGGCATGCCGATATTGATTACAGGGTAGTCACTAAAGAAAATATCCTTACACTGCGGATAACCCACATAATCCACATAACGAACTGCATGCAGAGGGATGTAATCCACGTCTATATGGTCGAGTGTCACATAGGGGTCACCATCGACACAAATCTTAATTTGGGTCAATCCCGACGTATCTGCACTATCTGCACGCGCGGCAATACCCGAATCTTTGGCAACAAGATAGACCATTCCATACTCGGGTGAGGGCATGCGATAGATACCGGGGAAGTCGTCCAAAACCTCGCCAAGAGTCTCATATTTGCGATCTTCGATTACCTCCTTGCTCATGGTTTCGGTCGGACGATAGTTTTCGCGTTGAACAGCTGCGGTGAATGCCACGGCTTCAATCTCCACCAGACGCGACACATCCGTAGTATCGATTGTTGCGCGAATCTCATTCAACGTCTTAATCTCTGCTCTGCGACCAAAATCATACCTCTCACGCGGCCTGCGTTCGCCAAAATCGGGGAACTCTTGAGCATCGAGCTCGATTGTATTACCGAACTTGCTACCCAATTTGGTCCACGCCTGAAGAATATAGTTCATGCCTTTCGGCGCATTATCCACAGCAAACTCAAACGATGGGTCATCGCCCAAATTATATAACTTATAGAAGCCACGGCCCGAAGCTCGATAAAGCGGCTCCATGATGGCTATATAGGCACCCTTGCTACTATGTCCGAGCCCCTCGAGGTGACCCGAGATGGTGTGAACGCTCTCGTGGCCGTATCGGTATTTGCGAATGTTGCGCATCAACACCGAATCCAACTCAAAACGATGCCATCCATGGGTCATCATCACAAGGTCCAGCTCCGAGAGTTTGCGTCGGTCGGTGTTCTGGAAGTAGTATGCAGGCGACTCAACCTCACCTCGAAGGTCGCTTGTCAACAACGTTGCTGCATAGATTGATGTCTGTGGAGTAGAGTAGTGGGCCGAATCCACAACCGAGAGCGAATACGAGCCATCTGTTATGGGCTCACCCTTTTTATTTTCAATCTTGATAGACATGCTTACCTCGCTCAATGGTGCATAAGCGCTCTTGTCTGTTGTGATTTCAGCCACTGTCTCCTCGCCATTCCACACAAAAAAAGTTCGGTCACACAGCGGGTGCAAACTCTTCTTATCGACCAGCGCAATGGTTGCTATACCATTGTTAAATGCGGCCGTTGATAGACGCATGGACTGTGCTCGGTCTCCAATGTGACACACCTCGCCCTTGGAGTGAATGATGGTACCAATCGAGCCGAGGTCTATATCGGGGGTTGCCAGCACGCGACAGGTTGCCATACCAGCCCCCACATCGACCGCAAGCGTACAACCACTCGTCTCAACCACAGGCAGAGCCACCTTGTGGGTAATCAACGTATCCTCCTTGCTCACAACCTCGGCCGTGTAGTTCTCGCCTGCGCCTGGCGTAAGCAGGAACATTCCCATACCTCGGTGCGACGAAGCTATATCAGCAACAATCTCACCCGCCGAGTTACGCACAACGCCGCGAACATCCATAGACAGTCCATCGACACCCACAGCCTTGAACGCGATTCTCTGGGGTACACCCGCAAGCAGACGTCCACCCTCGGGCATAAACTGGACATCGAAATCGCCACGAAACGACGGCAACTCCACACGGCGTTTGTAGCCAGGAATCTCTGCCGACTCATAGGTCAAATCCATAAAACCACCCTCACCACTCGGGGCATCCATAACGACGCTGAATCGACCTCCATTTCGCAGCGAGTAGGAGCGTGTACGCAGTTTGCCATCCACCACAATATCAACATTTACATGGCCCACCGTGAGAGGCGTTCCCTGTTGGGATGTTATGGCAATTTCGGCCACAATTCGCCCATCTTCCAAACGTGTGTAGTCGACATGCTCAACGGCGTAGTTCTCGTCAGGATGAGTAATTCGTATCGGTTTGGTAAACATGTAGTCGGTGTGGTGGTTGTACATCCACTGCGTATATCCATGCAGAGTGTAAAGACCCGGTGTCACCCCTTCGGGAATCTCAATGCGGTTATCATATACGCTGAATCGCTCGGTGGAATCGGCCTCAATATGCTTGCGCACCTTGACACGGTCATAGACCTTGAAATTATCCTTGTGCCACGAGCCGGGACCACGCAACTCGACATACACAAAGCGCGAATCGGATAGGGGTAGGTCGGTCAAACCCTCTGTAACGTAGGCCTTAAACCAAATGGTATCGCCCGCAGCATAGACCTCGCGGTCGGTATGCAGATATACCTTTTCGTGAGTTCCCTGCGAGTAGTATGCGGCAAACGCTTCTGCCGCAGCGGTGCGGAATGGTGTTATATCTTGAGCCTTTAGCGTCGAGAGTGAGGCAAGCGCCACAGAGAGGGCACATACAAAGTATTTTATCGCTGACCAAGTCATGACAATATATTTATGACAAAAATCCCCGCACCAAAGTTACAATAATTTCGCGGAAAGTTCGTATATTTGAAAAATTTTTGATTGCAATGAAACGAATTTTATTACTTATTATGGCGGCAATGCCGCTGGTATGTTCGGCACAGACCTGGAAATATAAGTTCAACTACAGCGAAGTGTGCAGCGATCCTAAATATTTAATCGGAGCTGTCAAAACCACTTCGGACGGCATGGCTTATATCGAAAGATTTTTCACCGTCGAAGGTGCAACTCCCGCACAGATCATATCAGAGGTAAACAGAATGTTTGTCAATGTCGAAGCACCTGCTAAATACACCGAGGTCACTCGTACCGATAGAATGATTATCTATCGCATAGAAGATGAACTTGTTTTTAAACGCACATACATTTCTACAAATGTATCTACATTACTTGGCCGGCTGATGGTAACTATTTCAAATGAAGGTGTATGCAAAGTAAAATTTGACAATATTAGTTATAGCACTAGAGGCGGAGGAATACCTAAAACAACTATACTGCCTCATGAAACATGGCAAGGTTCATTTTCAGCTACTGACAACAGAACAGAACTCATAACCGCAGAGGAAACAATCACTGATGAAATTGCTCTCAAGGCTCGCAAAGTGGCATCATATAAAGACACCTTCTTTACTAGTGGTACAATTTCACAGCAAGGAATAGTTGATGCCCAAACAACAAAAGAGAGTGTCTTTAATGGATATGTTAATACATATGACACCAAACTCGCCAGATGGTCTGCGAAATATCGTGTTAGGACTATCGACTACGTCGAGGGTATCGTAGAGAAGCTACAGAAACAACTCGACAAGTAAAAACAACCGTCTATCGGAAAAAATATGACAAAAAAATTTGATTGAAAATTTATTTGTTGTAAATTTGCAGTATAAACAAACCAAGTAGACGCTATGACAACTATCATCAATATCCATCATCACCACCAAACCAACGCAAGGTAGGGTAGATGTGATATTATATTGATAGATGCACAACGATACAACATCAAGCCTGCCGATATTTTACGGTGGGCTTTTTTTATTAGAACCCCACGCGGCGCAAAGCCGCATGAAATTAACCGCAAACTTAAAAAACACAAAAATACCATGTTACGCATTGCGATTCAAACCAAAGGTCGACTCAACGAGGATAGCACCGAACTGCTCTCTGACGCAGGAGTCAAAATCAAAGACAGTAAACGTAAATTCCTTGCACAAGCCGAGAACTTTCCCATTGAGGTACTCTACTTGCGCGACGACGATATTCCCCAAACCGTAGCTTCGGGTCTTGCCGACATCGGTATCGTGGGTCTGAACGAGGTTGAGGAGAAGGGCCTCGAGGTTGAAATTCTCCAAAAACTCGGCTTCGGTGGTTGTCGCCTGTCGCTGGCTCTGCCCAAAGATGAGCCCTACAACGGTCCCTCATTCCTCGAGGGCAAGACCATTGCCACCTCGTATCCCAACATCCTGCGCAAATACATGACCGCACAGGGTGTGAATTGTAAGATTGCCGAGATTTCGGGTTCGGTGGAGATTGCCCCCGCAGCAGGTCTTGCCGATGCCATCTTTGATATTGTTTCATCAGGCGGTACTCTCGTATCGAACGGTCTGGCCGAGGTCGAGAAGGTGCTCTACTCGGAGGCTGTACTGATTGGTACCCCGGGCATGTCGGCCGACAAACGTGCCGTGGTTGACGAGCTGATGTTCCGTTTCGAGTCAGTTATCGACAGCCGTGGCAAGAAATATATCCTGATGAACATCCCGACCGAGGCTGTGGACAAGGCGGTGCAAGTTATTCCCGCTATGCGTTCTCCGACCATCATGCCCCTTGCACAAGAGGGTTGGTGTTCGATGCACTCGGTTGTCGAGGAGAAAGATATTTGGAACAAGATTAAAGCGCTTAAAGAGATTGGCGCCGAGGGTATCCTCGTGCTGTCGCTCGAAAAGATGATTCGATAGACAATGAAAATCTACGTAAATCCCGCAAAGAGCGAGTGGACGGCCCTTGCCTCGCGCCGCATAGCGAGTGATGATGCTGTCGAGAGCCGCGTGCTGGACATCTTGGCTCAAGTGCGAGCCGAGGGCGATACCGCCATACGCCGCTTGGCAGAGCAGATTGACGGCTATGTACCAGAGTCGCTAACCGTCACCGAGGCCGAATTCGCCGAGGCCGAGGCCCGCGTTTCGGAGAGTGTCAAACAGGCCATTGCCGAAGCCGCCGACAACATCCGCAAGTTCCACTCTGCCCAAAAATTCCCCCCCATCGAGGTTGAGACCCGACCTGGCGTACGATGCTTCCAACGTGCCGTACCCATCCAACGTGTCGGCCTGTATATTCCCGGTGGTAGTGCTCCTCTCTTCTCGACCGTACTGATGTTGGCTATTCCTGCCGCAGTTGCAGGTTGTCCGAGCGTAGTTATGTGCACACCCGCAGGGCGCGATGGCAAAGTTGCCGCCGAGGTGCTCTATGCAGCCCGAGTATGTGGCGTACAAACTGTCTACAAGATTGGTGGCGCACAGGCCGTGGCAGCTATGGCTTACGGTACGGAGAGCGTTACCAAAGTAGATAAGATTTTTGGCCCCGGCAACCGCTACGTAACCAAAGCCAAACAACACGTCAGCGTGGGTGATGTGGCTATTGATATGCCCGCAGGCCCGAGTGAGGTGCTTGTCGTGGCCGACGACAACGCCAACCCCTCATTTGCTGCTGCCGATATTCTCTCACAAGCCGAACACGGCCCCGACAGCCAAGCTGTATTGGTATGCTCAAGTCGCGATTTTGCCGAGCGTACCGAGGCCGAGGTTGCCCGACAAGTGGCTCTTCTGCCTCGCGAAGCCATTGCTACTCAAGCGCTGGACAACAGCCGCATGATTGTGCTCGAAGAGCGCGACCAACAGATTGAGTTTATCAACCTCTACGCCCCCGAGCACCTTATCATCCTGTGCGATGAGCCGTGGAGCATTGCCGACCGCATCACCGCATCGGGTAGTGTTTTTGTGGGCGCATACTCGCCCGAGAGTGCCGGCGACTACGCCTCTGGCACCAACCACACACTCCCAACATCGGGCTGGGCCACCGCTTATAGTGGCGTAAATTTGGACAGCTATATGCGCAAAATCACCTACCAAGAGCTTTCGCAAGAGGGACTCTCGGCGCTATCTACCACCATCACCACCATGGCCGCGGCAGAGGGTCTCGACGCCCATGCGGCTGCGGTGAGAGTGCGAATCCAAAACCTAAAGAACAATGATTAAAGACCCCACCATACTGTTTCGTCCCAATATCGCGGCGCTAACCCCTTATTCGACCGCACGCGACGAGTACGAAGGTTCGATTGGCACATTCATCGACGCCAACGAAAACCCCAACGAGAATGGATACAACCGCTATCCCGACCCTCGACAGAAGGAACTGAAGGCCAAACTCTCGACCATCAAAGGCGTTGCCCCCGAGCGAATTTTTACAGGCAACGGCAGTGACGAGGCTATTGACCTATGCTACCGTGTATTCTGCCGTCCGGGAGTGGATAATGTCGTGGCTATTGCGCCCAGCTATGGAATGTATACCGTAGCTGCCGCCATCAACGATATTGAGGTGCGTGAGGTACTTCTCGACGAGAATTTTGATTTACCCATCGAGCGCCTTATGGCTGCCACCGACGCCAATACAAAGCTCATGTTCCTCTGCTCGCCCAACAATCCCACGGGCAACTCACTCAACCGCGCATCCATCGTGCATCTGATTGAGAGTTTCGAGGGTATCGTTGTGCTGGACGAGGCCTATATCGACTTTGCCGAGCAGAAGGGTTTTCTCGGCGACTTGGACAAATACCCCAATCTTATCGTACTCCAAACCCTCTCGAAGGCGTGGGGTATGGCTGGTCTGCGCTTCGGTCTGGCCTTTGCCGACGAACGCATTATTTCGATGTTCAATCGCGTGAAATACCCCTACAACATCAACGTCGCTGCATCGCGCCTTGTGGCAGATATGCTCGATTGTGATATTGCTATACAGGTAGCCGAGATTAAGGAGCAACGCTCTATGTTGACCGAAAAAATGGCCGCCATGAGCTGCATAGATAAAGTATATCCGAGTGATGCAAACTTCCTGTTGGTGCACACCGACGACGCTGATGCGCTCTATAATGCGCTATTGGCCGATGGCATTATCGTTCGCAACCGCAACCGTGTAGCCATGTGTAAAGGCTGCCTGCGCATAACCGTAGGAACACCCACAGAGAACCAGGCCCTGCTCACCTCGCTGACTAAATACGATTCCCAATGGCAACAAAAGTAATATTCATCGACCGTGACGGCACGATTATCGTCGAGCCGCCCATCACCGAACAGGTCAATACACTCGACGAGATGCAGTTTCTGCCACACGCTATCTCGGCACTCCGCAGTATCTCCACGCTCGACTACCAGCTGGTGATTGCCACCAACCAAGATGGCCTCGGAACCGATGTCTACCCCCAAGAGTCGTTCGATACGGTTCAGGGTAAGATGATTGAGGTGTTGGCGGGTGAAGACGTGACCTTTGCCGATGTTCTTATCGACAAAAGTTTTCCGCACGAAGGGCTCTCTACTCGCAAGCCCGGAGTGGGTATGTTCGGAGAGTACCTTAACAACCCGGAGTACGACATGGCCAGCAGTTTTGTGATTGGCGACCGCCTTACGGATATTATCCTTGCCAAGAACCTCGGCGCACGCGGAATCCTGATTTGCGACAAGGCCAAAGGTGCCGCTATGATACAGGAGGCCGGACTCGAGAGCGTGTGTGCGCTTGTAGCCGAGGATTGGTGGGAGATTGCCGAGTTTGTGCGTAGCACCTCGCGCCGCGCAACTATCGAGCGCAATACCCGCGAGACTCAAATTTCGATTACGGTGGACCTCGATGGCAAAGGCAAAAGCTCAATATCGACAGGGCTCAACTTCTTTGACCACATGCTCGACCAGATAGCCCATCACGGAGGCGTATCGCTCCAAATCAATGCTACGGGCGACCTGCACGTCGATGAGCACCATACCATGGAGGATGTGGGTATCGCTCTGGGCGAGGCTCTGCGCCGTGCATTGGACGACAAACGCGGTATCGAGCGCTATGGTTTTGCACTACCCATGGACGAGTGCGATGCGCTGGTTACGCTCGACTTCGGAGGGCGTATCGACTTTGATTGGAGAGTTGAGTTCTCCCGCGAATATGTGGGCGACACCCCGACCGAGATGTTCAAACACTTCTTTGCGTCGCTCTGTGCCGCCATGCAGGCCAACCTCCATATAGAGGCTCGTGGCGAGAACAACCACCATCTGGCCGAGGCCGTTTTCAAAGCCTTTGCACGCGCTCTGAAGGCAGCCGTTCGCCGTGATGTATTTAGTTACAATTTACCCTCGAGCAAAGGTGTGTTATGATAGCTATCGTAGACTATAATACAGGCAACCTCCGTTCGGTTGTCAATGCGGTTCGTCGTGCGGGTGCCGAATATGTGATTACGGCCGACCATAAGCTCATCGAGAGTGCCGACCGCGTATTGCTGCCCGGAGTAGGCGAGGCCTCTTCGGCCATGGCTAACCTCCGCGCTACGGGACTTGACGAGGTTATTCCCCGCCTGACTCAACCCGTACTCGGAATCTGCATCGGCATGCAACTCATGTGCGCCGGAAGCGAGGAGGGCAATGTTCGCACTATGGGCATTTTCCCCACCGAAGTGCGACGTTTCGAAGCCGATTCGGCATCGGGAATCAAAGTCCCTCACATGGGTTGGAATCGGATAACCGAACTTAAGAGCCCGCTGCTCCAAGACATTGAGCAGGGCGCATGGGTATACTACGTACACTCGTTTGCTCCCGACCTATGCGACTATACTATTGCTACGACCGACTATGGCCGCCGTTTCAGTGGTGCGCTCGGTCGTGACAACTTCTTTGGCACACAATTTCACCCCGAGAAGAGCGGAGCCATTGGTGCCAAAATTATCGAAAACTTTATCAAGCTATGATTGAACTAATCCCCGCAATAGATATTATCGACGGCAAGTGTGTGCGCCTGACTCGTGGCGACTACAACTTGCAGACTACCTATGGCGCCGACCCCGCAGAGATAGCTCGTGGCTATGAGGCTATCGGCATCCGTCGTCTGCACGTTGTCGATTTGGATGGTGCAAAAGCATCCTCACCCTGCAACCTGCAAGTGTTGGAGCGCATCTGCGCCCAAACCTCGCTCGACGTGGAGTGGGGTGGTGGTATCAAGACCGAAGAGAGCCTTTCGGCAGTTCTTGGAGCTGGTGCCTCTCGCGCGATATGCGGTAGCGTTGCCGTATCGAATCCCGAACTTATGGAGGAGTGGATTGCCAAGTATGGTGCCGACCATATCATTTTGGGTGTCGACATCCGCGAGGGTAGAGTTGCCACCCACGGCTGGCTCAAGGAGTCGGCATTCTCGGCTGACGGGATTATCGAGCGTTTTCGTGGCGCAGGGCTATCCCAAGTCATCTGCACAGACATCTCCAAAGATGGCATGCTGGGAGGCCCCACCTATGAGCTCTATGAGCGCCTGCAAGCTACTTTCCCCGAGGTTGACATTACAGTCAGTGGCGGTATTAGCTGCATGGACGACATCCGCAAGCTCAACGACATGGGGCTGCGTAGCGTTATTATCGGCAAGGCCATCTATGAGGGCCGTATAACCATGGAGGAACTTCGCGTATGGTTGCAAAACGAATAATCCCGTGTTTGGACGTCAAGGACGGCCGCACGGTCAAGGGTGTAAACTTTGTAGGCCTGCGCGATGTGGGTGACGCTGTCGAACTCGGACGCCGCTATGCCGACGAGGGTGCCGACGAGTTGGTCTACCTCGACATCACTGCTACTGCCGAGGGCCGAGGTACTTTCACAAAACTTGTAGAGCGAATTTCGCTCGAGATTGATATTCCGTTTACGGTTGGAGGCGGTATTGGCTCGTTGGAGGACGCAGCACGACTGCTTGATGCGGGCGCCGATAAGATTTCTATAAACTCGGCTGCTATTCGCACTCCCGAACTGATTGACACTCTGGCCTCCAAATACGGAAGCCAATTTGTGGTTGTTGCCATCGACGCCAAGCAGATTGACGGCCGTTGGATGGCCACCACCCACGGCGGACGACGCCCGACCGACCGCGAACTGTTTGAGTGGGCACGCGAGGCCCAAGAGAGAGGCGCAGGAGAGATTCTATTCACCTCGATGGACCACGACGGAACCAAAGCCGGCTACCCTTGCGAAACCTTTGCCCGCATGGCCGAGGAGCTTTCCATTCCCATCATTGCATCGGGTGGTGCAGGTTCGGTCGAGGATATTGCCGAGGTGCTGACCCGTGGTAAAGCCGATGCCGCACTTGCTGCAAGCATTTTCCACTATGGCCAAATCACGATTGGCGAACTTAAAGAGCAATTAAAACTTAAAAATATAGACGTAAGAGTATGAAATTCGAAGATTTCAACACAAGCAAAAATTCAGACGGCATGATTCCCGCCGTCATCCAAGATGCCGACACGCTGAAGGTGCTGATGGTCG
>JAZQXR010000065.1:0-2191 GCA_045632975.1 Rikenellaceae bacterium | reverse complement strand
GTCGCTTCGAATGAGCTGGTGATTAAGCGGCGAAACGCCGCTACAACAAGTCTGACCCTCCCCCAAACCCCCTCCTCGGAGGGGGCTTGGTCGCTTCGCTCCGAAACATTCCACATTCAAACATTCCGCGCCGAAGAGCATAGATGCAGACACTCCATCCATAATTCACAATGCACAATTAGGAGGGGGTAATATCCTTTTGGGCGTTGCGCTCCACGGCAAGGTGGTTACTGCCCCGAAGCTGCTGCGGGAGCGCGGGGATGGAAGAACACAATGCCTAATTGTGAACTGTGAATTGATGAGAGGATTTGAGGGGCAGTCGTTAGACTGTGTCGTGGCTGTTGTAGTGGGGTGTAAGCTCGCTTACGAACCCCTACTACAATAGACGCGATGTAACGGCCGAAAGCCGACCCACAAATCATCTCGCAAAACACTCGGGACAACATGCGGCAGCTAATCCCGCCGGTCTGCGGCCCATTTTTTGGTTCTTTTTGATGGCTCAAAAAGAACATAACGAAAAAGAGCATGACCACGAGGGCCATGCTCTTCAATATAAATAGGTATTACCTAATGATTATTTGCGGATTGCGGCTACACCGGGGAGTTCTTTGCCCTCCATGTACTCGAGGAGTGCGCCACCGCCGGTCGATACGTAGCTAACTTTGTCGGCCAGACCGAACTTGTTGATGCAAGCTACCGAGTCGCCACCGCCGATGAGCGAGTAAGCGCCGTTTGCAGTAGCCTCGGCGATAGCCTCTGCTACTACGCGGCAACCGGTCTCGAATTTGGGGAACTCGAATACGCCCACGGGACCGTTCCAGAGGATGGTTTTGCTTGCGAGAATCTCGTCTGCGAAGAGTTTTTTGGCTTTCTCGTCGATGTCCATACCCTCCCAACCGTCGGGGATGTTGTTTACATCAGCTACGAGGGTGTCCGAGTCGTTCGAGAATTGATTTCCGCAGAGTGCGTCGGGCGCGAAGAGGAGTTTTACACCCTTCTCCTCGGCTTGTTTGATGATGCCGAGAGCCACGTCGTGCATGTCAACCTCGTTGATGCTGGTACCTACCTTGCCACCTTGAGCAGCTGCGAAGGTGTAGGTCATACCGCCTGCGAGGATGATGCTGTCTACTTTGTCGAGCAGACGCTCGATGATGGTGATTTTGGTCGAAACCTTTGCGCCGCCGATGATAGCGAGGAAGGGACGTTGGGGGTTCTCCATTACGCCGTCGATAGCTTTGAGCTCGCCGTTCATAACGTAGCCGAACATCTTGTCCTCGGGGAAGTAGTCAGCGATGAGTGCGGTCGAAGCGTGAGCGCGGTGTGCGGTACCGAATGCGTCGTTGATGTAGCAGTCAGCGTACGAAGCCAGACGTTTCACGAACTCTTTTTGGCTTGCTTTAACAGCCTTCTTTGCCTCTGCTTTCTCCTCGTCGGTAGCGTCAGCAGCCAGACCACGGGGTTTGCCCTCCTCCTCTGCGTAGAAACGGAGGTTCTCGAGCAGCAGCACCTCGCCGGGTTTGAGAGCAGCAGCCATCTCGGCAGCTTTGTCACCCATGCAGTCGCCGGCGAATTGAACTTTCACGCCGAGACGGTTCTCGATAGCGCCGATGATGTGCGAGAGCGAGAATTTCTCGTCGTTGTTCTTTTTGGGACGACCGAGGTGCGACATCAGGATAGCGCTACCGCCACCAGCCAATACTTTCTTGATGGTGGGGATTGCTGCGCGGATGCGGGTGTCGTCAGTTACCTCGAACTTCTCGTTGAGGGGCACATTGAAGTCAACACGGATAATAGCACGTTTACCCGTAAAGTTGTAAGTGTCGATAGTGTTCATTGTGTTTGAAACTGTTTATGTGATTGATTTGCTATTCGGTTTGCGGTGCGCATAATGCGCAATTAACTCCACAAAGTTACGAATATTAGCGCTAAAATCAAACGTAATACCTATTTTTTAATGATTTTGAATAGAAAAGAGCCAACCCGACGTTGTCAGATTGGCTCTTTGGGTGTATGAAATCATCTAAAAATAGTATCTTACACCGATGGAAGAGGAACCGGCTAATCGAAAATCAACCCCTTGATATGCAGTACCCATATCATTCAGCATAGTGTAAGTTAAGTTGAGAACGCTGAAACGAAGTCCGAATTTCGGTTTGGGTCGAAACTCAAAACTACCAAGCTCAAAATTCAT
>JAZQXR010000064.1:0-13113 GCA_045632975.1 Rikenellaceae bacterium | reverse complement strand
GTGGGGGTGACTACCGTGGTGGGCTTGGTCACTTTGGGAGCTGCGGGCTCTTGGGCTCTCTCCACCTCGGGGGTGAAGGTAGTCTCCGTTTTGGCGGGTTTAACCTCGGGGGTAGCCACCATGCGGGGACTCTCGGTGCGGGTCGCCGCCGAGGGGGTGCCGATGGTGCGGATTACCTCCACGTGGTTATACATGCCGCGGTTTTTGGCACTGTGGAGCATACCGATAACGGTTGCAAACTCGGGCATTTCGAGCAGCTCCTCTTTGCCCTCTGCGGGGGTGACGTGCATATCGGGGTTGGCGATGCGGATATCCATGCCCAGCTCGCGCTCCATCATAAGGTCGATGTTGCGAAGGTTTGCGCCACCACCGGTGAGCACAACACCTGCGTGCAGTTTGCCCTTATATCCCGAGTCGCCAATCTCCAGCGAGATAAAGTTGGTAATATCCTTGAGGCGGCTCTCGATGATGGCTGCCAGAATCTTCGAAGTGATGTGCAGCGGGCGTTTGGCATTGCTCGAGGCTTTGATGGCAAGCTCCTCGGTAATTCTATCGGCCAGCGCCTCGCCATGTGTGCGTTTGATGGCCTCCACGCGGCTGGCAGGAACGCCATACTCGCGGATGTCGTTGTTGATGTCGCCCGAACCGATGGGGATGGTGCGTACATAGCGGATTATGCCGTCCTTGCAGATACACAGGTTGGTGGTATCGCGGCCGAGGTCCACAATCGCAACGCCCATCTCGCGCTCCTCCTCGCTTGCGGTGGCTTCGATGGCCATCATGGGGCCTGCCGACAGCGATGCGGGAGTGAGGCTGGGTTGCAGCTCCGAGAGTGTACGCTCGTAGCGCTCAATCATGGGGTTCGAACCAAATACGAAGGTGAAGGTCGAGGCGAGCTTCTTACCGAAGCGGCCTACGGGGTTGAGCACAGCATCAACGCCACCTGCATTGTGTACGCGGTAGATTTGGGGGATGCGCTCGAGGATACGCACTCCGTCTTCGGCTTGTACGTTATTCATGCCGTCGTGGAGTTTGTTGACATCCTCCTTGCGAATCTCGCCATCGCTGCGGCTCACAAACACAAAGTAGTCGTGAGTGGCGCATTTGATATGCTTGTCCGAAACGCAGGTGTGGACATCCGAGATACGGATGCCGTTTGCTCGTTCGAGTTTTTCGACAGCGTTGCGTATGGCGGTGCTCACGGCTTGTCGGTTGGTGATCTCTCCGCGGCTCATGCCATCGGCGGTCATCTTCTCGTAGACGACATCCTCGACGGTAAGCCACTCATCAACGACGCTGCCGAGTGCGAGTTTCACTCCGCTGCAACCCAGGTCCAAGGCTACTATGTATTCCTTCTTTTCCATCTTTATTTGGTGCACACTATTTGGTCTTCGTATCTTAAATCAATATAGCGGTAGCCATCCCACCCCTCCCACGCAAGCGCTTCGCGGTAGAACAGCAACAGCTTTTCAAGTTGGGCCTCGGCACGCTCCACATCTCCCAGGCACACGACATGTTGTCCTGCGCGGGGTACGATTTCGATTTGGGGCGTTGAGTAACCCTTTGGAGTGGTGACATTTATCTGTACGATTTGGGAGCGCCAGAAGGGGTCACCCTCCACAAAGTTCACAAAGTTAAGGAGTTTATATAAATATAAATATTTTTTTGCCGATTTTTTTTGATTTTCGGTCAATAATGTTCGCTTTTGGTCGATTGCTGCGATGCGCTCTTCGACGGCTGTAATCTTTGCGGCAAGTTCGGCGAGTTGTTTCTGTTTGGTGTCGCGGAACATCTCTTTGCGCTCCTTGCCCCACCACTTCTTGTCGTAGCGACTGCGCCACTCGGCTCTCTCGGCCTGAAGCTCGGCGAGCGAGGTGGCATAGGTGTGACGCACCGAGTCGAGCTCTCCCATGTCGGCCTTGTACTCGTCGATGAGGCGTTGCTTAATCTGCTCGTAATCACCATAGTAGCCCGTGGGCATCATAAACGGACACTCGCCCGTAACCACCGGAACGTGCGCTGCAAATCCCGGGTGTGGCGGCAACAGATGACCGTCCGAGGTGAGGAAAAAGTCGTAGCCGTTCGAGCTCTTGATTCGCGCCACGGGGTGGTATTGGCTCACTTCGACGTGCAGCACGCCACGCATATCGACATAGACGCGTGCTTGTCGGACTTGCGGATGGTTCTCGATGGAGCGTCGCAGGGCTGCCACATCAACCTCGTTCATGCTGCGTCCCTTGTACTCCACGCCCGAGCGTGCGACCCACGAGGCGAGCATCTGCTCATTGACCGCCCCGAGGGGGTTGTCATCAGCCACGCTCACAGCGAGCGAGTCGACCGTCACCATGTCGATTGAGGTTCGGGCATGGTGAGTGGCGACCATGATATAGGCGATGATGCCTATCCACAGGGTGGTGGTCAGAACTATCCGAAGTGTACGTTTAAGCATTTTCAGCGGGGTATTTAGCGTTCAGGGCCTCGGCCAGCGGCGCACAGCAGGCGTCGATGTTTCCGGCTCCGAAGGTGATGACAATATCGGTCTGCATGGCCGCAATATCCTCCACTAGGCGCTCGCGGGTCGAGTAGGCGATGGGGGCGGTAACCAGCTCACCAATCATCTCCGAGCGCACACCCTCAATAGGAAGTTCACGTGCGGGGTAGATGGGGATGAGCACCACTTGGTCGGCGGCCGAGAGTGCGGCTGCGAACTCACGATGGAAGTCGCGGGTGCGGGTGAACAGGTGGGGTTGGAAGATGGCGGTGATGTGACGACCGGGGAAGGCGCTCTTCACGCTGCGCAGTGCGGCACCAATCTCGGCGGGGTGGTGGGCATAGTCGTCCATGTAGACGCATCCCGGGCGGTTGATGTAGAGGTCGAATCGGCGGCGCACACCGCTGAAGCTCTCCAGACCCTTCTTGATTTTCTCCTCGTCGAAGTTCTGTTTGCGACACATGCACGAGCACCATACAGCAGCAACGGCGGCGATACAGTTCTCGACATTCACGCGGCCCAGCACACCGAGTTTGCAATCCTTGATTGTGCGGTCGGGGCAGACAATGTTGAAGCGATACAGGCCATCGCTTTGCAGACGCAGGTTCTGTGCATAGAAGTCGCTACCGCCGTCGAGCGAGTAGCTATATTTGGCAATGCCGGGGTTGCGCAGGGTTACAGCGGCATTGTGCTTGACAATCACCGCGCCACCGCGTCTGATTTGCGACACGAATTGCGAGAATGCCTCCTTGACAGCCTCGTGTGTGCCGTAGATGTCGAGGTGGTCGGCGTCGGTCGAGGTGACAACGGCCACGTCGGGCGTAAGGCGCAGGAACGAGCGGTCGAACTCATCGGCCTCGACAGCCATCAGCGGGCCGCCACCCATCACGATATTGCCGTCGAAGTTCTTCGAAATACCGCCCAGAAAGGCGCTGCCGCCACCGGTCAGGGCGCGGTTGAGCCATGCTACCATTGTTGTGGTCGAGGTCTTGCCGTGGGTGCCCGACACCGCCATCACATATTTGCCTGCGGTGACGTGTCCCAGAATCTCCGAGCGTTTGAGCACCTCGAATCCGTTTTTGCGGAACCACACCAGCTCGGCATGGTCGGCGGGCACGGCGGGGGTATAGACCACCAGCGTGTCGGCCGCTTTGCGGAATCGCTCGGGGATAGCCTCCACCGACTCCTCGTAGTGAACTTCGGCGCCCTCTTTGACAAGCGCTTGGGTCAGGGCGCTCTCGGTCAGGTCGTAGCCGGCTACACGTTTGCCCTCACGCATGAAGTAGCGTGCAAGGGCGCTCATGCCGATACCGCCAATACCTACAAAATATACGTTTTTCATATCTTCTCCAATTCGGTTTTTATCTCTCGCGCAACGCGGTCAGCCGCATCGCCGATAGCAAGTTGTAGTATGTTGTCTTTGAGTGTTTTGAGTCTGTCTGCCGAGGTCACAATCTCCATTGCTCGGCTCATTCCGCACTCCACTGCCTCGGCATCTCGAATCATCTCGGCAGCACCTTTGTCGGCGAGTGCGCGTGCGTTTTGTGTCTGGTGGTCTTCGGCCACGTTGGGCGAGGGGACAAACAGCGTCGGCTTACCCATAAGGCAGAGCTCCGATACGGTGCAGGCGCCGCTGCGCGACACCACAAGGTCGGCCGCCGTATATGCCAAATCCATTCGCTCGATAAAGGCTCCGCGCCAGATGCCCGTTGAGTCTTTGCCCTCCATAAAGGCGTTCATCTCGGCCTCGTAGTATTTGCCCGTCTGCCAGATGACCTGCACCTCGCCGCGACTGACAATTTCGTCTACCGAGCGTTTCATCATCTCGTTGAAGGTGCGTGTGCCGAGGCTGCCACCCACAACGAGTATCACGGGTTTGTCCTCCGCAAAGCCAAAGTAGCGCAGGGCCTCTGTGCGGTTGGTGCTCTCGGGCGAGAAGTTGCCACGAAGCGGGTTGCCCGTCATTACGATTCGTTCGGCGGGAAAGAAGCGCTCCATATTCTCATAGGCCACGCATACGCGGCGTGCGCGGCGCGAGAGAATCTTGTTGGTCACTCCGGCATAGGAGTTTTGCTCTTGGATGATGGTGGGGATACCCATACGTTGGGCTGCCCACAGCACGGGTGCGCTGGCATAGCCGCCAAAGCCCACTACACAGTCTGCGCCAAACTCGCGGATTATGCGTCGTGCGCGTCTGATACTGCGGACAATCTTGATGGGTAGAGCGAGGTTCGAGAGGGTGAGGCGTCGTTGGAGTCCCGCCACGGGGAGTCCCTCGATGCGGTATCCGAGTGCGGGAACCTTCTCCATCTCCATCTTGCCCTCGGCGCCTACGAACAGCAGCTCGACATCATCGCCGAACATCCGCCGAAGAGCCTCGGCAGTTGCTACGGCGGGGTAGATATGGCCACCCGTGCCACCACCGCTGAGTATTATTTTGTATTTGCGTGTCATGGTCGTTTACTTTTTGTTATTCTCCAACATCGACTCGTTTCGCGGTGTGGTGAGGGTCTTCTCCTCGATTTGTCGGCTCACACCCAGAATCATGCCCATAGCAATCGAGGTGAACAGCTCCGAGGAGCCTCCCTGACTGATTAGCGGCAGAGCCAAGCCCGTCTGGAACATCATGCCCGTGGCAACCATCATATTGAGCAGTCCCTGGAAGGTTATCAGAAAGGCCATGCCCAGCACCAGCAGGCAGGGGAATGCCGTTCCGCACCGATTGAAGATGACAATTGCCCGATAGAATATCCACAGGTACAATATTACGCACACCAATGCGCCGAGCAGGCCATACTCCTCAATCAGAAAGGCGAATGCATAGTCCGATTCGGCTTTGGGCAGCATGTGACGTTGTACGCTCTTGCCCGCGCCTCGTCCCGTGATTTCGCCCATGGCGATGGCGATTGTGGCTTGGTCGATTTGGTAGAAGTAGTCGGGGTCTTCGCGTCGCACCTCGTCGGGATTGACAAAGGCGGCGATACGTTTCTTCCATGTGCCGCTACGGTTGTTCTCCTCGGTTTGGCTTGTGCGCAACTGCATCAGTCCGAGCATGGTCACACCGCCTACCATTGCGATAGCCATAAAGCGCCAGATGTCGCCCCACCTCACACGGCCTATGATGAGCATAACCACACATGTCGCACCCATCAACAGCGCCGTCGAGAGGTTCTCGGGGGCGATGATGCAACACGACAGCAGGATAGGACCAAATACGGGCGCAGTCTGATGGCGGAGTATGTCGAATGCCTTTTTGCGGTTGGTTTTCAGCAGGTTCCAGCGCGGTATGAGGTTTATGCGTCCCACGGTGATTTGGCGTCGTGCGAGTTGCAGCGAGAGCAACAGCACGGTGGTGACCTTCAGAAAGTCCGACGGTTGGAATGTGATGCCGATAATCGGAATCTCCAGCCAGCGTTGGGCGTCGAACTTACGCACGCCGAAGAACATGGTCAGCACCATGAATACCAACGACAGCGCGTATGCCGCTTTGGCAGCTCGGCCATACATCTGGTAGTCGATTTTGTGCACACCCCACACGGCGGCAATACCCACGGTCACATAGACCAGCTGTTTGATAAGTCGGCTGATGTGGCTGATGGCTCCGGTGCTGCCGTAGAGCGACGAGGTCGTCGACGAGTAGACCACAAACAGCGAGATGAAGGCAAAGATGAAGAATATCACCCACAGCGGCTTATCACCACCGAAGTAGCGCATCCATCCCGTGTTGTTATTTTGTTGAGCGGACTCCATGGTTATCTATTTTTGGTGCTCTGCGACCCACTCCTTGAAGAGCTGGCCGCGGTGCTCGTAGTTCTTGAAAAGGTCGAAGCTCGCGCATGCCGGCGAGAGCAACACGGTGTCGCCTTCGCGGGCTGCATTGCGTGCTGCGGTCATGGCTGCATCGAGCGAGTCGGTGCTGATGATGGTGGGGACAACACCCGCAAACGAGCTCTCGAGTTTGGCATTGTCCAGTCCCATGCAGACCAGCGTATGCACCTTGGCGCGGGCGAACTCCATCAGCGGTGTGTAGTCGTTGCCCTTGTCTGTGCCGCCCGCAATCCACACCACGGGGCGGGTCATGCTCTCCAGCGCATACCACACCGAGTCTACGTTGGTGGCTTTGGAGTCGTTCACCCACTCCACGCCATCTATCTCGCCTGCACGCTCCAGACGGTGCTCCACGCCGCCAAAGCTCTCGATACTGCGGCGAATACTCTCGGTGTCTACGCCCACGGCCATAGCCGCCATAGCTGCTGCCATAGCGTTGTAGCAGTTGTGGATACCCTTAATCTGCATGCGGCGGGTGTCGAGCGTCATCTCGCGTCCGAGGCAGCGGATATGTAGCTTCTCGCCCTCAATCCATGCGCCCTCGTTCTGCGCGGTGCGTGCCGAGAAGGGGAGCAGGTGCGAGCCAATCTCCATGCGGCCCATCTGCGAGGCGATAACCTCGTCGTCGGCCATATAGATGAACTTCTGGTCGGCAGTTTGGTTCTGTGTGATTCGCATCTTGCTTGCGGCGTAGTTGTCGAAGCAGTAGTTGTAGCGGTCGAGGTGGTCGGGGGTGATGTTCATCAGCACACCCACATCGGCGCGGAAGTCGTACATGCCGTCGAGTTGGAAACTGCTCAACTCCAGCACATACCAATCAAACTCTGCGGTAGCCACCTGATAGGCATAGCTTTCGCCGATATTGCCGCCCAGACCTACGTTTACGCCCGCGTCGCACAGCACTTTGTAGATGAGCGATGTGGTTGTGGTCTTGCCGTTCGAGCCGGTGATGCAGACGGTGCGTGCCGACGAGTAGCGTGCGGTGAACTCCATCTCCGAGATTACGGGAATGCCCTTTTCGCGGATTTTCTGCACTATGGGTGCTTTGTCGGGGATTCCGGGGCTCTTGATGACCTCGTCGGCTCCGAGTATATACTCCTCGGAGTGGCCGCCCTCCTCGTAGGGAACGCTCCACTCGTCGAGTCTTGCTTTGTACTTGTCGGCTATCTTGCCGCTATCGGAGAGCAGCACCTCTGCTCCCTGCTTCTTTGCGAGGATTGCCGAGCCATAGCCGCTGATGCCGCCGCCGAGAACTACTATACGTTTCATGATGGTCTATCGAACTTTAAGGGTTGAGAGGGTGAGGGCTGCCAACAGTACTCCGATAAGGATTGCGCGTACCACGATTTTGCTCTCGTGCATACCCTTTTTCTGGTAGTGGTGGTGGATGGGCGACATCAAAAAGATTCGTCTACCCTCGCCGTATTTCTTCTTGGTATATTTGAAGTAGCTGCGTTGCATGATTACCGAGAGGCTCTCCACAAGGAAGATTCCGCACAGGATGGGCAGTAACAGCTCCTTGCGAATCAGCAGCGCGAACACCGCGATGACACCTCCGATGGTAAGGCTGCCCGTATCGCCCATGAACACCTGTGCCGGGAAACAGTTGTACCACAAGAATCCCATCAGCGCACCCGCCATGGCCGCAGCATAGACCAACAGCTCACCACTGCCGGGGATATACATGAAGTTGAGGTAGCCGGCATAGATGATGTTACCCGACAGCCACGCAAAGGCTCCGAGTACCAGCACTATCGGCACCGACACGCCCGTAGCAAGGCCGTCGATACCATCCGTGAGGTTTGCGCTATTGGATACGGCGGTGATTACAAGCACCGCAATGAGCATATACAGCAACCATGTCAGCAATCCGTTGTTGCCCTCTTGACCGACCACGCTGCCGTAGTCAAACTCGTTGCCCTTCAGGAAGGGGATGGTGGTTTTGGCCGCCTTCTCGGCCTCGATTGTGAGGCTCTCGGCTGTGGTGCTCTCTTCGGCGAGCTCGATGGTTTGTGCCGTGCGGGATATGTTGGTGGGAACCTCGCGCATGACAATATCGCTGTGCAGCCACATGGTGGTACCCACAATCACGCCGAGTCCCACTTGACCGACAACCTTGAAGATACCCTTCAGGCCGTCTTTGTCCTTGCGGAACACCTTGATGTAGTCGTCAGCAAAGCCCAATACTCCGAGCCACAGCGTCGAGAATATCATCAGCTGGGTGTAGACATTATGCAGGTCGCCGACCAGCAGCACGGGGATGAGTATCGAGGCGATGATGAGCAGTCCACCCATGGTGGGGGTGCCACGTTTCTCGCTCTGTCCGGCAAGGCCGAGGTCACGAATCTCCTCGCCGATTTGGGCACGCGAGAGCATGCGGATGACGCGTCCGCCAAAGAGCATGCCTATCAGCAGGGCGATGATTACGGCAGCCGTTGCGCGGAACGACAAGTATTGGAACATACCTGCGCCGGGGATGTCCCATACGCGGTCGAGATATTTTGCAAGTGAGTAGAGCATAAGGGTCTTATTTGTTTAGCGTTTCGAAGGCGCGGGACAGCTCCTCGCGGTCGTCGAAGTGGTGTTTTTCGGTTCCGATTATTTGGTAGGTCTCGTGTCCTTTGCCGGCCACAAGGATTATGTCGCCTGCGCCCGCCAGCATTACGGCTGTGCGAATAGCCTCGGCGCGCTCGGTGATGGTTATGAAGTTGTCGCCCGTGGTCAGCCCCTCGCGCATCTGTGCGAGAATATCCTCGGGGCGCTCCGTGCGGGGGTTGTCCGAGGTGAGGATCACCAGCGACGAGCCGTCGGCAGCAATTCGGGCCATCTCGGGACGCTTGGTTGCGTCACGGTCGCCGCCACAACCCACAACCACAATCAGGCGGTGCTCCGGTGTGCGAATGGCGTTGATGGTCTGAAGCACATTCTCCAGCGCGTCGGGCGTATGGGCATAGTCCACGATGGCGGTAATGCCACTCTTCGAGTGCATGGTCTGGAAACGGCCGTCCACCGAGCCTATGCCGCTCAATGCGGTCAGCACTTCGCGCGGTTCGAATCCCAGCTCTACGGCTGCGGCATAGACACCCAGCAGGTTGTAGGCGTTGAATCCACCCGTCAGCGGACTCCAGAACTCCTCGCTGCCCACCTCCAGCTGCATGCCCTCGAAGCCCATCTCCACCACGCGACAGTGGTAGTCGGCCATCGAGCGGAGCGACAGGGTGCGGACCTTTCCGCGGCAGTTTTGGGTCATCACACGGCCGTTGCGGTCATCGACATTCACCACGGCAAAGGCGCGGCGGTCGAGCGAGTCGAACAGCCCTTTCTTGGCTTTGATATACTCGGCAAAGGTCTTGTGGTAGTCGAGGTGGTCGTGGGTGATGTTGGTAAACAGAGCGCCCACAAAGCGCAGCCCCTCGATACGGCGCTGAACGATGCTGTGTGAGCTGACCTCCATAAAGCAGTAGTCACAACCCGCCTCCACCATCTCGGCCAACATGCGGTTCAGGCGCAGGGCGTCGGGTGTGGTGTGGGTGGACTCCACCGAGCGGGTATCCACAACGTAGCGCACGGTCGAAATCAATCCTGCGCGGTAGCCCAGCGCACGCACCAGCTCATAGAGCAGGGTTGCGGTGGTGGTTTTGCCATTTGTGCCAGTCACGCCCACCAGCTTGAGTTTGTGCGAGGGGTTATCCCAATAGGTGGCAGCCATGTGGCCTATTGCGCGGTTGGTGTCCTCGACTTGGATGTAGCACACCTCGGGCGAGAGGCTTTCGGGCAGGCTCTCGCATACTACCACTCGTGCGCCGCGCTCAACGGCACTTGCGATGTAGTTATGTCCGTCGCTCTTCTCGCCACGCACGGCAAAGAAGAGTGAGCCCGGCTCCACGGCTCTCGAGTCGAAGGTCATGCCGGTAATCTCCCCTTCGGTTGGGCCCACGACGCTGCGGGCTTCGACCGAGGCGGTCAATCTCTCTATGCGGTTTTCGATAGTCATTACTTCAGTGTTAAGGTTACGGTTGCTCCGCGTGTTGCTCGGGTGCCCGATGCGGGTGATTGGCGGACGACAGTTCCGCGACCCTCAATCGAGGCGCGCAGTCCGGCACTCTCCAACAGATATAGAGCATCTTTGGCGCCCATTCCTATCACGTTGGGAACCAAATTTTCGGTCATTTTCATATCCTTGATGGCAACTCCTGCCGAGTCGCTTTGCAGACGCACCCACTCCTCGACGGCGGCGTCATCGCGCAGCTTGATGTCGAGCTGGCCTGCCACCTTGCGAACATCGTCATAGTGACCATGTTTGATGCGGGCGGGGGTTGCGATATGCTCGATGGTGTCGTTCTTGATTTTGTGTTCCACGGTGGGTTGCCACTCGGTATGTTTGGCGTAGAGGCGGTCGGCCACAGCCTTGAACACGGGGCCGGCCAAGCCTGCGCCATAGTAGTTCCAGTTGCGACCCGTGTAGCTCTTGATGCAGACGATAATCGAGTATTGGGGGTTGTCGGCGGGGAAGTAGCCCACCATTGTTGCTAGATACTGGCGGCGTCCCTTCACATCGGTGTAGGGGTTGCCCGCGGCGGCGGTACCATCCGTGAAGAGCATCTGTGCCGTACCCGTCTTGGCGGCGGCGGTGTAGTAGGGGTTTTGCAGTGCGCGACCCGTACCCGAATCGACCACGCTCTCCAGACATTCACGCGCTTTGGTTATGGTGCCCTCCGAGCAGATTCGTTTGTTGATATACTCCACGGGGAAGCTCTCCAGCTCCTCGCCATAGCGGGTTATGGCCGTAACCAGACGCGGGCGCACCATCACACCGCCATTAGCCACGGCATTGAACACCGTCAGCGTATGCAGGGGGCTGATTTCGAAGCCATATCCATAGGCCATCTTGTTGAGCGTGAGATTCTGAATCCATTGGTTTGCGCCCTTGTCTTCGGGGCTCCACATCAGCGGTTTGGCCTCGCCGTTGAGGCTTATGCCCAGCGGTTCGCGCAGACCCAGCTCGCCACAGAAGTCGATATAGCGTTGGGGGTTGCTGCGGAACTCCTCGCGCACGGCCTTGATGAAGCCGATGTTGGAGGATTGGGCAAACATATCCTTGACCGAAATCATCTTGTAGCCACCGTGGTCGTCCTTGTATGTGCGGCCGTCAATCACAGCCACGCCACTCTCCACATCCACCGAGTCGGTCAGCTCCATGTCACCCAACTCCAGCAGCGAGAGCAGCGACACAAGCTTGATAGTTGAGCCGGGCTCGTAGCGTCCCACAAGGTAGTTGCGGTCTTCGACACAGCGATCCTCAAAGCGGGTGAGGTTGGCCATAGCACGCAGGTCGCCCGTGGCAACCTCCATCACAGCCACACAGCCCCAATCGGCGGTGTTCTTGAGGATTTGCTCCTCGAGCATGCTCTCGGCAATATCCTGAACATCCATATCGAGGGTGGTTACAACATCACAGCCGTCTTGTGGCTCGACATTGTAAGGGCTATCGACCGGCGACCAGAAGTTGCGATTGATTTTTTGGCGCATCTGCCAGCCGGCTGTACCCTGAAGGTGCTCGTTGAACGAGAACTCCAGACCCGAGGTGGGGTGTACCGAGTAGACCGAGTATGTTTTGTTGCTATCTTCGGGGTTTTTGACCTCGACCAAATCGGAGCGTGTCTTGCCGATGGTGCGCGAGGCGGCCTTGCCAAAGGGTTGTACGCGCTCAATCTCCTCCTCCTCGCTGCGTCCTCCGATATTGGGTTTGAGGTTGAGTTGGGCGAAGGTGCGTACTTTATCTCGCTCGCGTTGGTTCACCCAGCGGGGCGTAACGCGAACGTATCGGTGGCGGGGGTTGCTCTTGTAGTCGGCCCACGCGCGGCTCAATCGTCGTTTGTAGCTCTCGGCATCGCCGCCGAACATCTCGGCAAGTTGGCGCGAGAGTACAGGAAGGTTCTTCGACCAACCCGATTGGGCAAAGCCCGATGCGCCGAAGTCGATACCCACCATATAGCGTTTCTGCGAGGTGGCAATCAGCTCCATGTCCTTGGAGTAGATGTCACCACGCGTACCCTCCACGCGGAACAGGTTGAAGCTCGTGGCCTCACCCTTTTGGCGTAGCTCCTCGCCATTGGGACCAAACTGTATGTAGAGAATCTTGCCCAATATAGCGATGCCAACCGCAACCATAACCAGATAGAGAATCTGGACGCGGTGGCGGATGGAGCTCTTGATGGGCGAGGGTTGTTTGTTGCTATCTTTGGCCATGTTATTGTTCAATCACTTTTACGGGTTTGGTGGACTCTTTCAGTTCGAGTCCCATCTCTTTGATGCGGCGCGAAACGGCACTGCGGCTCGATACGCTCTTGGCCTCGCCCGACATGTTTACAGCTTCGGTACGCGCGTCACGCAGACGGCGCTCCAGCACTCCGCGGGTGTGGAACAGGGCCTGAACACTGAACCACGACATCAGGTAGAAGATAACCAGCAGTCCGCCACAAATCAGATAGGGGTAGCTCTTGCGAATGGTAGGGCTCGAAAGGATGCTGCCCGAGATAATCCCTTTGGCGGTCTTGCCCGCACTGCGACCACGACTGCGACGGGGCGAAGCCGATTCGCTTTCGGGCTCCTCGTTCTCGGGCTCGGCTTGGGGTGTGGAGGCTTGCGGTGCGCTGAATCGGGCACGTCGTGTGGGTCGTTCGCGCTCCTCGGCGGCACGTTGCTCATCGAGCAGTGCACGCAGCTCACGGCGCAACTCTTCACGGCGCTGTTCACGTTCGCGCTCCTCGGTGGCGATGCGCTCTGCCTCCTCA
>JAZQXR010000063.1:0-17763 GCA_045632975.1 Rikenellaceae bacterium | reverse complement strand
CAACTTTATGAAAGAGCTGGAGTATCGCTGTTTCCGCTTGGGTATTCCGCTTAAAACCCGTCACAACGAGGTTGCTCCTAACCAATACGAGTGTGCTCCTATGTACGAGGAGGCCAATATCGCAGTTGACCACAATACTCTGCTGATGACCATCATGCGCAAGGTGGCAAACAAACACCACCTGCAGGTGCTCTTCCATGAGAAGCCCTACGAGGGTGTCAATGGCTCGGGCAAGCACTGCAACTGGTCGCTTGCTACGGTCGATGGACACAATCTGTTGGCTCCGGGTCGCACACCCAAGAGCAATACGCAGTTCCTTGCCTTCTTTGTGGCAACACTCAAGGCGGCATGCGACTATGGAACTATGATTATGGCTTCGGTGGCTACCGAGGGTAATTCGCACCGTTTGGGTGGACACGAGGCTCCCCCTGCTGTGTTGTCGGTATTTACCGGTGCATATCTCGATGATATTCTCAAACAGATTGAGGAGCGCATCTCGGAGAAGGCGCTCACGCCCGATGAGAAGACAGGTATCAAACTCGACATCGGTCGTATCCCCGAGATTATGCTCGACAATACTGACAGAAACCGTACCTCGCCCTTTGCCTTTACGGGTAACCGTTTTGAGCTGCGTGCTACGGGCTCGTCGGCCAACTGTGCAATGCCGCTGATTGTGCTGAATACTGCTGTGGCGCGTGAGCTTACAATCTTCAAGAACGAGGTAGATGCACTCGTTGAGCGCGGTGTTAAGAAAGATGAGGCTATCCTGCAAACCATTCGTAAGTTTATTATCGAGTCCAAGAAAGTTCGTTTCGAGGGTAATGGTTACAGCGACGAGTGGCGTGCAGAGGCGGAGCGTCGTGGTCTGCGCGGTATCGAGAGTGTAGCTTCGGCCATTAAAGAGTATATTGCCGAGGAGAATGTATCTCTGTTCGAGGAGTTTGGTGTGATGAATCGCACGGAACTCGAGGCTCGTTATGAGATTAAGAACGAGACCTTGCTCAAGAAGATTCAGATTGAGTCGCGCGTGCTGGGTGATTTGGCAATCAACCATATTATCCCTACTGCCATCAACTATCAGAATGTGCTGATTCGGAACGTCAACGGACTGAAAGATATTTTTGGAGATGAGTTCCGTACTTTGGCTTCGGCCGAGATTGAGACTATTCGCACCATTTCGCAACACGTTAAGTCGATTCGTGAGTTGTGTGCCGAGATGTTGGATGCTCGCCGTAAGTGGAATGCTGTTATGGATGTTATTGAGCGTGCAACGGGATATGAGAGTGAAGTTAAACCATATATCTCACAAATTCGCTACCATATCGACCACTTGGAGATGATTGTGGACGATGGTCTTTGGACGCTTCCCAAATATCGAGAACTGTTTACCATATAACAAAAAACGGAGTCTATCGCAAGGCTCCGTTTTTTTTGTTATCTTCGGCAGAGGCTCTTGAAGTCGCAATAGGTACACGCCTTCTTGTCGCCTTGGGTAAAGGGTTGTGACTTATCAAATAGCGAGGTTAGAGCTTCGGTAAAGAGGCGGCGGAAATCCTCGGCATAGTCGGCATAGGTTGTTATATGAGAGGCACGCTCCTTGTCGTATATCAGAGGCGTGTACTCGCTACGCATCTTGCGAACATAGTATAGCGTCGGGCGCACCGTGGCCGATGGGTTCTCGCGGCTCAAAATCTCGGAGTAGAGCAAAGTCTGAAGCACGGCCGAGATGACCTCGTCACCCGAGCCTTTGAACAGAGTCTCTATGCTCTTAATCTGCTCGTTTATATTCTTGTCACCACCTTTGGGGCGTCCCGTCTTGTAGTCGATAACCTCCAGCGTTCCATCATCTAGGCGGTCGATACGGTCAACGGCACCATAAAACCAGATGGTGTGTCGCTCGCCATTGACTTCTATCTCAAACGGCATTTTGCGAGGGGCCTCCAACTCGGTTATGGTATAGCCCTGTTTGGCGGCATCGAAAGGCAGTATGTTGGTGTTGATATACCTAATCACAACGTTGCGAATCATACGGAGTGTACCACCCCAATCTTCGGTCGAGAGGCTCCCCTCACGACACAGATATGCACGATTTACTGACTCGGTGACGACATCACGCACCCGCTGTGAACCGATGAGCGAGCGAATTTGTTCACCCGGATTGTGCATACCCACAAGCGGTGTATAGAGTGTCTGCATCGAATAGTGCAGAATATTACCAAAGGTGGAACTATCGACCTCCTCATTGAGCTCGTCCACGGGCTCGAGTCTGGCTATGGAGTTGAAATAGAACTTCAGTGGGCACTTGATAAACTTGAAGAAGCGTGTATGTGATAGTCTTCGTGCGGGGTTGTCCATCCACTCTCCGAGTTTTGCCGCAACGGTAGGCTCACGTTTGTCAATGGCTATCGGACGCTCCTCCTCGGCCGTTACGTTGAGCCGAATATCGAGGCGCTCGAAGGCGTGCGGACTCTCGTATATCAGCTGGCTTATGTAGCGACTCTGCTCGCCGGTATTCTTCTCATCGGCACGCGAGCAGTAGACGAGCTCCACATTCTCGGCACGTTGCAACAGGCGATAGAAGTAATAGGCATACATAGCCTCCTGCTCCTCGGGTGTAGGCATATCGTAGGCCTTTCGCAGTTTGTACGGAATGTACGATGGCGAGGAGATGCGGTTGCCCGGACAGTGGTCGTCGCTCATCGAGGTGATGATAATGTTTCGGAAATCGAGTGCACGGCTCTCCAGAAATCCCATTAGCTGAATACCTACCAAAGGCTCACCCTCGAAGGGTACGGATGTACTTTGCAGTACCTTGCGCAGCAGTGTGATGTAGGTCTTCTCCTCGACGGGAATCCCGCATGAATCGACCGAGTTGGTGAGTTTGTCTATCTGCGAGGCAATAACGCCAAACAGCTCGTTGCGTATAGCGTCACGCTCTGTAATTCTCATCACTTGGCCGAGCACCTGCTGGATGTAGCGACCTATTTGCGCAGTACCATTTACGGGGGTAAATATGGTTTGAATCAAACCCCTACCCTCCATTAACTCCTGCGGAACGTATATCATTCGGCGGTCGTTGATAATCTCGATAAGCTCTTTGGTTATGCTCTCCGAGGCAAGGTAGGCGTGCGAGAGAATACCCGTCACGTCACTATGGTAGAATGTGGTTGTACCACTCTTGGAGGTACGTTTGCGCTGTTGCAGCTCGATGAGTCTTTCGCAAAACGAGTAGGCTATGTCGCTACGCAGAGGATAGCCCATCGTAATATTGATATGCTCTATGTCGGACGGAAGCGCATAGAGCATCGGGGTTAGCAAACTCTCGTCGGTCAGGATGACGGCTGTGTTCTTGTCGGTTGCACCCAATTCGCCGAGCCTTTTACCAACATACTTGCACTGTACGGCGTCGGAAGGCGCAGATACGACACGAATCTGTTTTGGGCGGTTCAAATGCTCGGTATCGAATGTGGCCTTGGGCGGAAATTTGCGCAAGTTCTCGCGCATGAAGTGACCAGCCTCGTTGTGCTTGTTTGACACATAGTAGCTGTCGTAATCCCAATAGAAATCTACGCGATACTCTGTTTTTAGATAGGTGAATATATCGCGTTCGGCTTTGGAGAGCGCGTTCATACCCACGACCACATAGTGGTTGTCAGGAAGTACCGGAGGTGTGCCGTGTTTTGCTATTTCGGCAGCTTTGCGATATATCATGCCCGTATATCCTATGCCGAGTTGTTCGAGTCTTGCGCGGAACTGATGATATATAGGTGCGAGCGTGCGCCAAACGGAGCTGAATCTCTGTTTGTGAGCCGAGGTATCAATCTCTTTGTCGATGGCACTCCAGAACTCCTCGATTATGCGAATCTGGTTGGGGGTTAGGTTGTGAAAGCCGTCGAGGTCGTGCAAATCTGCAAGGTTGCAAAAAAGCATGTCGGCGTCAATCATATATTTGTCGACCGTGTCGAAGTCGGCTATCAGCATCTCGCCCCAAAAGAAGAAACTATCGAACGTCTCGTTCTGTGCAATTGGGTACTGCGAGTAGATTTTGAATAGCTCGGCGACCATTCGGATACGATCGCCAGTGGTAAGTCCACATAACCGCTCGGCTATCTGGTCTATGGAGGTGATATTGGGGCTCCAGATGGGGCTTTTAATCTGGTCGGCGAGCGCCTCACGGAAAAACATACCCGCACGACGACTCGGGAAGAGCATGACAAGCGATTGAATATCCTCGCCATAGCTTCGCCAAAGGTCGTGAGCTACATCGGCCAGAAAGGTGCGATTCATCGTGCTCCAATGGAGTTGATTGTTGCGAATCCGGAGTGTTGGGCGCGGACAATGGCGGGGTTACCATCGTAGAAGACCGACGAACGGCTCGACGACGAGCACACAAATCGCTCGGTTGCACATACGTACACCTCCGAACGGCCGGCTGCCGACAACTCAACACTATTACCAACGGTCTTTGCCGCCTCCAGAGCGCTCTTGCGCTCCACATCGATGGTTTGGTACTTGGCTTGTCCTGCTATTTTGGCCACCGAGCGGCCCGAGAGCGAAAGGTTAAGATCCAAACACTCCACATCTGCCGAGAAGCGTGCGCCCTCGGTGAGAGTTACATCAAGCAACGGAGCGGTCAATGCCTCGGCCATCTGAACGTCGGCACGTTTGATTTCAACGCTTTGAATCGGGGTGTTGTACCACAGAGTGATGAGTGTTGCGTTGCTCTTCGAGTTGGCGCTGAACGAGATGGTGAGCACGCTATCCTTAACACTCCAATCGAAGCGGCGAGGGTCGTTGCTCATCATGTTGATATGCATGGCGGGGTTGCTTGTTGTCTTCAGGCACTCGACGCTCAAGTTGCCTATAACGCGAATGGAGTGAAAGCCGTCGATTTGGTCAATGTCAAGAGGCAGAGGCTCGTATGCGCGTGTGGTGAAGGCGAGGGTCAGAGCGAATATTGTAAGCAAAAGTCGTTTCATAGTCCTATAAAGTTTTAGTTTGACAGTGCAAGTTAGGAATTTTTTTTGAAGATTGTGGTCACTTCCGACGATTTTTGTATCTTTGGAGTATGGGACAAATCAAAATACTCAGCGCATCGGCCGGCTCGGGCAAAACATACCGACTTGCATATCGTTACGTGGCAACCACTATCAACGAGCCGGAGAGCTATCGCCATATCCTCGCCGTTACCTTTACAAACAAAGCTACCGACGAGATGAAACGACGAATACTCAAGGAGATAGACTTGCTGGCACGAGGCGAGAGTACAAATTTCCTCGGTGACCTGTTGCGCGACTACCCCACCCTTAGCGCCGAACGTATTCAGCAGCGAGCACTGCTTGTTCGAAGTCGTATTCTGCACGATTACAGCAACTTTGCGGTAATGACTATTGACCGCTTTTTCCAACGAGTGGTCCGCTCGTTTATGCGCGAGTTGGGCGTGGAACTAAACTACACGCTGGAACTCAAAACCGAGGATTTACTATCGGCTGCGACTGACAACCTGATTGAGGGTATTGCAGACAATTCGCACTTGGAACGTACCCTCGACGATTTTGTGGAGGAGCGTATCGAGGGTTCGCGCAGTTGGGATTTGAGAGGTGATATAGCAAAGCTCGGACGCGAGCTATTCAATGATAGCTACTACGAGAGCACCCCTATCAACAATGCGGATAATCTTATAGAGTTGGGCAAAAAACTTCGTAGTCGTCAGGCTCAACTGCGTGCTGCGGTTACGGGTGCGGCAAAGAGCATACTCGATGAGGTTGCAAAACAACAACTATCGACTGCCGATTTCGCAGGCAAGTCGCGTAGCTTTGTGGCATATCTCCCGAAGTGGACGACACCGAAAGGAGCTCTGCAACCGCTTGGCAAGACAATCATTTCGGCTATTGACAATCCTGATGGCTGGCCCAACAAGGGGTCGAAGCGTGCCGCCGATGTGCAGGCGCTCTATCCTATTGTAAACCCGCTGTTGGTGGCAATGCGCGACGGTATGCGCGAGCTCACAACCTATGATATTGTACTGAAGCGTTTCGATGAGTTTGTGTTGCTTGCCGATTTGCGCCGTTCGCTTGATAAACTTTGTAGCGACCAAAACATCCTGCCTATATCCAAAACTTCGCGCCTGATTGCGGGGTTGATAGAGGATGCTGATGCACCGTTCATCTACGAGAAGGTAGGCAGTTGGTTTGACTACTATATGATTGATGAGTTTCAGGATACGTCGCATACCCAATGGAACAACTTCAAGCCGCTTGTAGCCGAGGCTATATCCCGAAGCGACAAACAACCGGTACTATTGGTGGGCGATGTTAAGCAGTCAATATATCGTTGGCGTGGTGGAGATTGGCGAATTCTTGCCGAGGGTGTGCAGGAGCATTTCTCCAAAATCTCGCCCGATTGCATCGACCTTGAGCCCATGACAAGCAACTATCGCAGTTGTCGCCGTATAGTGGAGTTTAACAATAGCTTTATCGATGCTACGACGGCTGCTATGCAGGAGAATATAACAGCCTCGCTTACCAAAGCTACCGAGAGTGGGCAGTTGAGTGTTGAGCAACGCGTTCGACTCGGTACAATGATTAGTAGTGCATACGCCGATTATCGACAAGTGCCCCAGAAGTCAGCAGACGAGGGCTATGCTACAATCCGCACTTACTCTACCGAGGATGATGGAGTTCCGCCCGTGGTGGAGTGCATCAAGGAGCTGCAACTACGAGGTTATCGCCCCGAAGACATAGCAATATTGGTACGATCGAACAACGATGGCTACCGAGTGGCAAATATGCTGCTTGACTACAAACGCACCAACACCGACCCTCGTTTTTGTTTTGATATTGTCACGGGCGAGGCCCTGCGTATCGACTCGTCGAGTGTGGTGCAGTTTATCGTGGCATGTCTGAAACTCTCGCAAAATGCGGAGGATTCCATATCGCTTGCCGAGTTCAATCGCTTTGTGGGTCGCGGCTATGATGCCGAGGCTACACTCGAAGAGCTAATGTTCTTTGGCGAGATAGGACGTATGTCACCCGAGCGGGCCTTTGAAAGCATCGTTATCCGATTCCACCTCGATGAGCAGACCGAGTCGCTTGCCTATGTTCAGGCTCTACACCAACAGATACTCTCGTTCTCGTCGAGCACCATCGCCGATATTCCGTTATTCCTGCGTCGTTGGGAGGAGCGTGGATGTGGTGAGTCGCTGGTTATGCCGAGCGGAACATCGGCCATAACCATCATTACGATTCACAAATCCAAGGGCCTGGAGTATAAGGCAGTGATTGTGCCATACACCGATTGGCGTTTTACCGAGGAGGGCGACACCATGTGGTTGCGTAGCGAGGTTGTCGGGGAAGATTGTGCTTTCCCGGTGTCGTTGGCGAGCAAGTCGGCCGATACGGAGTTTGCCTATCCATACTACAACGAGGTCGTTCTGCAAGCCATAGATTCACTTAATATGCTCTACGTTGCAGTTACCCGTGCCGAGAGAGAGTTGCACATAATGCTCCCCGTTAAACCTACGCACATTGGCAAGATAGTGCTTAAAACTATCGAGGGTGAAACTATCGGTGTGAATGAGCAGACAACTATCCCGATTCATCGCAGTGAGAGCGAGGATGGAACCATGCTCATAGAGTATGGAGTGCCCACCCAAGCGCCACAGCACGAGGAGGTACCCTCGCAGACGATAGATTTCGATTGTTACCCTTCGTCGCCTACTACGGCCAAAGTACGACTTAAGATGCCGTCGGAGCGTTATGACGAGGATGGCGAGTTGATACTTACGCCACGAGATATGGGTGTTATGATGCACCGAGTTTTCCAGAATGCGGACTCCTATGAGGACGTGTTGGCAGGGATAGAACAATTGCGCACAAGTTCGGTGCTGTCGGAAATGGAGTGCGAGAAACTCACCCAAACCATCGAGACTGCATTTGAAGATGAACTTGTGGCCGGTTGGTTCTCCGATGAGTGGCAGATGATACGCAACGAGAGTGATATTCTGATTCCCGGAAGTTCGGATATACGTCGTCCCGATCGTGTAATGGTGAGCGAAGACAAGGCGGTTATTGTCGATTATAAGTTTGGCGAGAAACGGGCATCGTCACACCGCAAGCAGATTGAGGCCTATGCCTCATTGCTACGCGATATGGGTTATGCCGATGTGCAGGGCTACTTGTGGTATGTATCTTCGGGTGTAAAGGAGCGCATAGTATAATAACATAGCCCCTTAAATGATATGAAGCTGTATAACAAGGCTCTTGTTATACAGCTTCAGACAATGAGAGCGTGTCCAAAAACTTATTGGACACGCTCTCAACTTATTAGGGATATATCTGACTACTTCTTCTCTGCATCCCAAGCGCAAGGCATTTCGAAAATCTCTTTGATAATCTTCATGTCGAACTTCTTGGTACGGTCGTAGAAGTAGATACCGTTTTGCTCTTGCTCAACGTCGGTCAGCTGGGTATAGCAGAAACCACAGATATTGGGGTTCGATACGATAGCCTCAACTTGGCCGCGCAGACGTGCGTAGAACTCGTTGAGCGATGTGGGAGGTGCTCCATAACCCCAAGACTCGGTCTCTACGTTATCTTTTTGTTGCGAGGGGTTCCATTTGATACCGCCGAACTCGTCAACAAAGTAGGGCTGGCCGGCGTACTTAACCTCTTTGTAGGGGCCTTGGCCGAGATATTTGGGGTAACCATTCTCGAACTCCAGCAGTTGTTTGAGTCTTGCAGGGTCTTGAGTATAGGTGTGAACAGTCCAAATATCGGTGCTGTGAATCGCGCCACCGCTGACTGCGCTACAAGGACGGGTCGGGTCAATCGAGTTAATCATCGTGAGCAACTCGTTGTTGAAACGCCAGAATCCCTCTTGAGGCTTTTGGCCCCAAGCCTCGTTAAGAGGAGTCCATCCGATAATCGAGGGGTGGTTGTAATCACGGTTGATATTGTCAGCCATCTCCTTCATCAGCATGCCTTGAGCCTCGGGGTTCATACGGTCGCTACCCCAGTCGCTGGCCTCACCAAAGGTGATGTAGCCAAGCTTATCAGCCCAATAGTGGAAACGCTCCTCGAATACCTTTTGGTGCAGACGAGCGCCATTGAAACCACATGCCTTGCTCAACTCGATATCGGCTTTCAGAGCCTCATCGGTGGGTGCAGTCCATACACCATCGGGATAGAAACCTTGGTCGAGCACGGTACGCAGATAGTAAGGTTGGTTGTTCAGATAGATTCGGCCACCCTCCCAGTGAATTTTGCGCATACCGAAGTACGAGTTAACCTCGTCGATAGTATTGCCCTCGGCATCAATGGTGCGCAGTTTCACATCATAGAGGAAGGGGGTCTCGGGGCTCCAAAGTTTAGCTTTCTTGATAGGCAGAACTGCAATCGACGAAGCGGCTGCGGTAACCTCTTTGCTGCTAACTTTCTTCTTGCCGTCGAACACCTCTACAACGAATGTTTGACCTTTCTCAACACCATAGAACTCGGGCTCTACAACGAGTTGCGAGTTGTCAACATCGGGGGTCATCTTCACACGGCGCATACCGTTCTTTGCAACAGCCTCCATCCATACGGTTTGCCAGATACCGGTAGTACGGGTATAGAAGCAACCATACGACTCACGCGAGCATTGTTTGCCAGACGGATGTGTCCACCAGTCAGCGAGTTTATCCTCTGCATATACGGTGATTTGAGCAACTTGGCCAGCTTTGGCGTATTGGGTAATGTCAATCGAGAACGACGAAGTACCGCCCTCATGCGAGTTTACGAACTCGCCATTAACCCAAACCTCGCACAGGAAGTCTACGCCACCGAAGTTAAGCATAATCTTTTTGCCCTCCCATGCTGCGGGAATTTTTACGGCGCGTTTATACCAAACAGCGTCCATGTGCTCGGTGCAGTTTACACCCGAAAGTGTGGTCTCGGGGGCAAAGGGCACGATAATCTTGCTATTCAAACGAGCGTCACGGCTGAAGAGTTGCTCCTCCTTGCCGGTGAATTTGGAGTCAATTTGGAATTGCCATTCGCCATTGAGGTTAATCCACTCGGCTCGCTCGAATTGGGGGCGCGGGTACTCCGCTCTGGGCATATTAGCCCAGAGCGAAACGCTACCCAATATTGCGATAATAGATAATAGTGCTTTTCTCATTGTAATATAAGTTACTTGGTAATAACCATAGCAAAGCCGCCACCGCGAGCCATGTAAATCTCGAGAGTGTCTTTAGCAGTGACTTGTTTTTTAACAATCTTGTAGTCCTCACCTACGCGGTTTGCGTTGGGACCGTCGATCATCATCTCTACATTGTAAGTGCCCTCGCCGAGGAACGACATATCAACCTTAACGGTGCGGGGAGTCCACGAGGTGATACCACCTACGTTCCAGGTAGTACCCTCACGACGTGCGGTGATGATGTACTCACCTACTTTACCGTCGAGAACCTTGGTCTCATCGGGGTTGGTGGTCATCTTGGCGATGAATTGGGTGCAACCGGGCTCCAGCTCGTAGTGCGAGGGAGTGTCGCAAAGCATTACAAACGGGCTGTCGAATACAACGTAGGTACCAACTTGGTGCGAACGAGTACCTTGGCTCATAGGTGCGCTATAGATAGCTTGGAAGATACCGTGAGCGCAGTTACGCATAGCACCTTGGGTGTAATCTACGGGACCCGGAACCATACGGATGAAGGGCATGGTTACATCGTACAGAGGCATGTTGGGGTTCGACCATTTGAGTTGCTCCAGACCGAATACACCCTCGTAGTTGATAACGTTGGGATAGGTGCGGCTCAAGCCGGTGGGTTGGTAGATGCCGTGGAAGTCTACAACGAGTTTGTATTTAGCGGTAGCCTCTGCGATGCGGTAGATCATTTGAATAGCCTCTTGGTCGTTACGGTCGATGAAGTCAACTTTGTAACCTGCAACGCCCATCTCCGAGTGAAGTTTGCAAGCCTCCTCAAGTTGGTTGTCGATAACTTTACCTACAACCCAGATGATAACGCCCACGCCTTTCTCTTTACCATATTTAACGATTTTGGGAAGGTCGATCTCGGGACGCGAAACGAGGATGTTGCCATTCTCCGAAGGAGTCCAACCCTCATCGAGGATGATGTACTCCAAGCCATATTTAGCTGCGAAGTCGATGTAGTAGAGGTAGGTCTCGGTGTTGATACCAGCTTTGAAATCTACGTTCGAGATTTTCCAGTTGTTCCACCAGTCCCAAGCCGATTTACCATATTTAATCCACGAAGTATCGCCGATACGGTTGGGCGAAGCCAGCATATAAACCATGCTGTTCATAGGCAGGTCGCGGTCCTCGTTGGCAATACCCATAACGCGCCAGGGGAAGGTGCGAGCGCCAGCTACTTTAGCAGCGTAGCTCTCGGTTTGGTCAACGTATTGTTTGCAACGAACGGTACATTTGGTGAAGGTTTTGGGATAACGAGCAAGTTTACCGGTAAGGCCCTTTTTCTCGGCGTCGTAAACCAGTTGCATGTTAGCAAAGTTCTCAACATCCGATTGCATCAGGATAACTTTACCAGCCTCGCCGAGGTCAACCAAAGTAGGCATGATGGCCATCTTCTTGGGGTTGAAGTCGCTCAACTTGTCAACAACGGTGTATTGGGGCTCGCACGAAGTATCGAAAGGTTTGCCCTCGCTAACCGAGTAAGGCAGAAACGCTTTGGGGTCACCCTCGAAGTTGAACTCTGCGGTCTCATCAACCACGATACCGTTCATCTTCTTGTCGTTGGTGAAGAAGCGATAAGCTGCACCATTGTCGAATACACGGAAAGTAACACCGTATTTCGAACCTGCGAGGCTCAACTCATTGTACTTAACATTCAACTCTTTGGCACGAGCCGAGGTGGGCGCTGCAATGGTCTCCTCAACGAGTTTAACCTTCTTTGCGCTCAAACGGGGTGCTTTACCCCATACGGTACCATCCTCAAAGTTCATCGAGATAGCCGAAGGTGCGATTACAACCTTACCGTTGTTGGTAACGGTGTAGCTGATGTTCTCACCAAGCGATACAGTAACCTCGATTTTGCCATCAGGCGATGTCACCTTGTAATCCTTGGTTTTGGGTGCTGCCGACAGCGAGAATACGCTCACCATAGCGGCAACAAGCAGAATCAATTTTTTCATAAGTGTTTTTAGTTTTATTAGTGAAGAAATTAGTTTTTTCGTTCATTATAATACGAAGGCAGACGGCACAGGCCGTCTACCCTTGTATACCTTTTATATATATTATTTAAAAAGGTTCAGCTTTACGAACACCTCGATAGCCTGATACTCGGGCATACCCAGCAGGTCGTACATGCGTGCGGTGTTTTGGTTACGCTCCTCGGCGCGTTGCCAGAACTCGCGTGCATCCTCACCGGGGAAAGGAACGATATCCTTTTGCGAGAGGTGTTTGTAGATGGCGTGGCGTTTCTTGATTACCTCATCGGGGCTCAAGGGCACAGCCATGTCAACTTTGTCGAGCTCCCACTCTTGCCATGCACCACGATACAGCCACAGGTTGCAGTCCTTAACCCAAGCCTCGTCTTTGAGTTGCTCGAGCGCACCCAGCACAGCCTCGATACATACACGGTGGGTGCCGTGGGGGTCAGCGAGGTCACCTGCTGCGTAGATTTGGTGAGGTTGTACCTCTTGCAACAGTTTAACGATGATGTCGATGTCGGCTTGGCTCAACTCGCCTTTCTTCAGGCCACCGGTCTCGTAGAAGGGCAGATTGAGGAAGTGGGCGTGGTCCATAGGTACACCGAAGTGGTAAACGGCAGCTTTAGCCTCGCCACGGCGGATTGCACCTTTCAGCGACAACAGCTCTTTGGGGTCGGGCTCACCAGCCTTTTTGCTCTTGATGAGAGCTTTCACCTCGTCGTAGCGGTTCTCGAGGCCACACTCGCGTGCAGTGTCGAGGATTTGCATAACCACGTCATCGTGTACTGCAAAGTTACCCGAAGTCTCGTATGCGATGTGGACATCGTGGCCTTGCTCCGCCAGACGGCACAGGGTACCACCCATCGAGATAACGTCATCGTCGGGGTGAGGCGAGAATACCACTACACGTTTGGGGTAAGGCATTGCACGCTCGGGACGGGTCGAGTCATCTGCATTGGGTTTGCCACCGGGCCAGCCGGTGATGGTGTGTTGCAGGTCGTTGAACACTTTGATGTTAATCGAATCGTACGAGCCGGCTGCCTCCAGCAGTTGGCCGAGCGAGTTGTCGATATAATCTTTGTATGTGAGTTTCAGGATGGGCTTTTGCACCTTACCGCACAGCCAGATAACAGCTTTACGGATGAATTTGGGTTGCCAATCGCACGAACCTACCAACCAAGGAGTCTTGATACGGGTAAGCTCTTGAGCTGCGGTCTCGTCAACAACAACCTCGATGTTGTCGTGCTCTTGAAGGTAGGTAGCGGGACGATCGCCGGTAATCTCACCCTCAACGATGCTCTGAACGATACTCGATTTATCCTCGCCCCAAGCGGTAAGGATGATTCGTTTTGCGTCCATGATGGTGTCGATACCCATGGTGATGGCTTTCGAGGGAACCTCCTCGTCGTTGCGGAAGCCATCCGAAATCGAAGCCAGCGAGTTGTTGTTCAGCACAACCAGACGAGTCTTGGTGTTGTTGAACGAGCCAACTTGGTTGAAACCGATTTGGCCTTGAGGACCGGTTCCGAGCAGAATCAGGTCGATACCGCCACATGCCTTGATTTTGGCCTCATACGCAGCGCACACCTCGTGAATCTTCTCAACGCAAGCCTCGCCATTGGGGGTGTTTACATTCTCGGGTGCGATGTCCACTTGGCTGAGCAGCTCCTCGTGGAGAATAGCTGCACGGCTTTGGGGGTGCGAAGCAGCCAGAGGATAGAGCTCATCGAGTGCGAATACCACTACATTCTTGAAGCTAACCTTACCGGCTTTGTATTTTGCAACGAGGTTGCGGTAGATGCCGATGGGTGATTTGCCTGTGGTAAGACCAAGCACGAATTTGCCATCTTTTTTGGCGTTAATAGCCTCGATAATCTTGTCCGACACATAGTCTGCTGCGTCCGACTCGGTCGCGATGGCAGTAGTATTTACCTTCTCGTAACGACATACAATGTCGCGAGGTTCGGCGCCTTGAATCAGGCCACCTTCCGTCGGGAGTTTGTAGTTGCTTTTCATACTTTATATATTTTATAGATTATTTATTATTGGCTACGAATTTCTCATAGTAGTTGATGTATGCTTCGTTCACCAGACGGTTGCCCCAGGGTGTGGGATAGTCGCCCGAGAAGTACCAATCGCCATCATTACCTGCGCAAGCATCGGCCAGGCCCTCGAGGCTTTGGTAAACGATGCTAACCGAGCAACCGATGTCTTCGGGAGTTACCATAGCGGCAATCTTGCGCGTGATTTGGTCATCGGTAAACGGCGAGTAAATTTTCTTAACGAAGTTTTGTTTGTAACAACTACCGTCGATGAGCGATTGTTTACACTCTTGGTATACGGTATCAATCAAATCAGCTTGTCCCGATTCGTGCAGCATTTCGATGGCGGCATTGAAGGCGATAAACTCCTCCATGCGCGACATGTCGATACCGTAGTAGTCGGGGTAGCGAACTTGGGGCGCCGACGATACAACCACGATCTTGCGCGGGCGCAGGCGGCCAATCATCTGAAGGATACTTTGACGGAGAGTTGTTCCGCGAACGATACTATCGTCAATCACAACAATATTATCAACGTCGGGAGTGATGCAACCATAGGTTACGTCATAAACGTGAGCCGCCATGTCGTCGCGAGTTCCGCCTTGTGCAATAAAGGTACGGAGTTTGATATCCTTGATGGCAATCTTCTCCGAGCGAACTTTCGACTCGAGGATGGCGCGAATAGCCTCTTGGTCTGTTTTGTCGGGCAGAGCAAGAATCTTGGCAAGTTTAATATCGTTGAGATACTCGTTGAGTCCCTCGAGCATACCGAAGTACGAAACCTCGGCGGTGTTGGGGATAAACGAGAAGACGGTGTGGTCGATGTCGTAGTCTACCTCGCGCAGGATGCCATCAACGAGCCGACGACCGAGCATCTTACGCTCACGATAGATGTCTGCATCGCTACCACGGCTGAAGTAGATACGCTCAAACGAGCAGGGACGAGGACTGATGGGCTCTTGGATTTGGCTCAAACGAACCTCGCCATTCTGTTTGATGAAGATGGCCTGGCCGGGTTGGAGCTCGTGTACAGACTCATAGGGTACGTTCATTGCGGTTTGGATAACAGCGCGCTCGCTGGCAATCACAACCACGTTCTCATCCATATAGTAGTGGGCCGAACGGATACCCCACGGATCGCGCATGGTGAAGCTGTCGCCGCTGCCGGTGACACCGGTCATAACGTAACCGCCATCCCATTGCGAAGAGGCCGCTCTCAAGATGGGCTCAAAGTCGATGTCGTTCTCAACTTTAGCATTCAGCTCGTGGCTACGGTAGCCTTGCTCCGAGTATTTTTTGTAGAGTTGTTCGCATTGGTCGTCGAGCATATATCCGAGTTGCTCGAGCAGCACATGTGTATCAGCGCTGTTGCGGGGGAATTGACCTTGTTGTACCAACTCCTCGAATACATTATCGACATTGGTATAGCCGAAGTTGCCCGCGATGCAGAGTGTGCGACAACGCCAGTTGCTGCGTCGTAGGAAGGGGTGAACATAGGCCATGCCTCGTTTGTTGCCCGAAGCGTAACGGAGGTGACCCAGGTAGAGCTCGCCGATGTATGGGCGATTGGGATGGTTGTCATTCTCTTTGATGACTTCAAAGATGGTTGCAATAGCACTGCTGCCGAGTGCTCGCTCACGGGCGATATACTCACGTCCCGGTTCTGCATTAACTTTAACACATGCAACACCCGCACCTTCTTGGCCTCGGTTGTGTTGTTTCTCCATCATCAGATAGAGTTTATTCAGTCCATAATGGTCCGAGGCATAGGTAGATAGAGGTTTGCGTAACCTGATTTGAACTATACCGCATTCGTGTTTTATTGCGTCGCTCATATTTGTTTAAACTTAAAGTTTAGAGTTAATCAGCACAAATGTAGCAAATATCTCTGGAATATCCGCACTATTTTGACCTTTTATTTTATTTTTTCAAAAAAAGAGCGAATCACATTTTTTTTATCGGCATTTTGATTAAATTTGCAGTCACTATACCGAAAATTACGCAATATGTACACTTCATACAGCCAATCCGAAAAAGGTCCCGTAAGGACCGCAGTAATAGGTGCGGGCAATCGTGCCCGCAAATATTTGGAGTATGCCGTAATGCATCCCGATGAGCTGAAGATTGTGGCCATCGTTGATCCCGTCGAGATTCGCCTTGACCAGCTTTCCGACAAATTCAATATCCCCGCAGAGGGTCGTTTTCACAACTATTATGACTTCTTCAAAGCCGACCTTGATGTCGAAGCTGTGATGATATGTACCCCCGAGGACAAACACTATGAACCCGCCATGATGGCTATCGAAAAAGGATATAACATCCTGCTCGAAAAGCCTATCGCACAAACCCTTGAGCAGTGCGAAGCCATTGCAAACGGGGCTCGCGAAAAGGGTCTTCAAGTAGGCGTGTGTCACGTTTTGCGATTCCACCCTTACTTTATGAAAATCAAAGAGATAATCGACTCGGGTGAGCTCGGCGAAGTTATCTCGATTAACCATACCGCAGACATCAATCTCGACCGTGTGACTCACGGTTTTGTGCGTGGTAGCTGGAGCCGTGCCGAGAAGACCAATCCTATGCTTATCTCCAAGTGTAGTCACGATGTGGATTTGGCGCTTTGGATGGCAGGGTCGAAGTGCACCAAGGTCAGCTCGTTTGGCTCGCTCCGCTGGTTCAAAGCCGAGCACAAGCCCAAAGGCGCTGCCGATCGTTGTATCCACTGCCCCGACATCGTTGAGAAGAAGTGTCCCTATTCAGCAATAGACCTCTATAAGGTGCGTCGTGATTGGATTGCCAACTTTGATGTGCCCGAGGAGTCTACTCTCGACGAAGTTCTCGACAAAGAGCTGGCACAAGGTCCTTATGGTCGTTGTGTATTCAGCTGCGACAACAATGTGACTGACCACCAAGTGGTAAACCTCGAGACCGAGAATGAAGTTACTGTATCGTTTGCAATTAACGCGTTCACCCTCAACGACTGTCGCTATACACAAGTAAACCTCACTCATGGTGAGATTACCGGTAACGAGAAACAACTCATTGTGCGTAAGTTCCGCGAGCGTACTACCGAGACCTTCGATTTCAGCCATATTGCCCACCTACCCTTCCACGGTGGTTCGGACCTCAAGTTGGTGGCCGATTTTGTTAAGGCACTGCGTGATCCGTCGCACGACCTGCGTACCGACATCCACGATTCGCTCGAGAGCCATCGCGTATGTTATGCAGCCGAGGATAGTCGTCTGACAGGTACAACGATACTTTTGAAATAGACTGTAAAAACATCAATATGGCGCACTGCGATGATGTTGTGGTGCGCTTTTTGATGTTCCAATATTTACATCAGGGGATGACCGGTTTTGACAGCAGGCAGAGTCTGATTGTAAGCACGTCGAGCGTTGTGTGGAGGTGCTCGTTAAAGTGAACACTCAACAATTAACTGGCAATAATAGCTATGCACTCGCTGCCTAATTATCCAAGATAATTAGCTTTATCGCGTGGCCCAAGGATGGTCGTGCGACGAGTATCCCGCCGAGGTCTTCCTCTTCTTAAGG
>JAZQXR010000062.1:0-5257 GCA_045632975.1 Rikenellaceae bacterium | reverse complement strand
GGAAATACGCAGTGCAAATATGTCGATAATCAACATTGCCGCAAAGGCGCACGCCATGACCATGCGGGGCACCGGCTTAGCAGGGATTTGTTTAAGCATTTTCACACCGGCATCAATGATCAATATCCCGACAGCCAGCTTGATTCCTTCAAAGGCATGTGCGATCCAGCTAATCTCCAGAAAACTGTCCAGAAATCTTGCAACCAGGTAGATGATCAGAAAAGACGGCAGGATCATTCCGGCGGTTGCAGCTGCAGCGCCAATGAGGCCCCGCTTCTTATAGCCGACAAAGGTCGCGCAGTTGATCGCGATGGGACCGGGCGTCGACTCGGCGATTACCGTTATGTTCATCATATCGTCGTGGGTGATCCAGTGTTTGTCCTCCACACAGGCATTCTCCACGACAGAGATCATGGCGTAACCTCCGCCGAAGGTGAACATCCCGATCTTCATAAATGTGAGAAACAGTTCAAGCAGCATTTATGAATCTCCCTTTACGCCTGCGTCTTCCGCTTTCTTCTCCGCCCTCTTAAGGAACTTCTCGTTCTCCACGATAAAGCGGCAGTGAGTCCCTTTGGCGACCACACCGGATTCTACTCGCTGGAGGATTGTTATCCGCTATTCCACATCACAGCCATAACCCACCGCCGCGACGCCATCTACCCTGCTACCATTGTGGGTATTCCGCCCATGGAGGACGCCTACATTGCAAAGGCCAGCGAGCGAATATTTCTCGCCCCGATACGACTTGTTATGCAACCCGAGATTCGTGACATGTGGATGCCCGAAGCGGGTGTGGCTCACAACCTCGCCGTGGTATCCATAGCCCAGAGCTATGAGGGCCAAGCCCGAAAAGTGGGTTTCTCACTGCTCGGTGCGGGTCAGATGATGTTTACCAAATACCTGGCAATACTGCCGGCCAAGGTGGAGGTGCGCGATACCGCGGCCATTGCCAAGCGTATGCGCCAAATGGATGTTACGCTCGACATTGAGCGTGCTCGCGGAGTATACGACGCCCTCGACCACGCAACCGCAACCCCTGCGACGGGTGGCAAACTGATATTCGACCTCACGGCCGAGCGAGAAGCCCGAGAGATTAAACTACCCTCGGAGTACACCCTCTGCGCAGGCGTTGAGAGCGTGGACGACTCCCTTGCCCGCGAGTGGAGCCTGCTGATTGTGCGTGCTGCCTATGGCGCGAAGGTTGATATTGCCGAATTTGTCAAGCAGAATGGCATAGAGATTAACTTCATAGCCATATTCGACAGCGCAACAACCTCCCTTTCGCCCTATGAGCTACTGTGGCTCGGATGTGGTGACACAGAGCCGGGACGAGACGCCGAAATCGTCGGACTCACACTCACCCTTGACTGCCGCACCAAAGTGGGATGCAATGGCGCACCCGCGCGCTTCCCCAATGTAGTAACATCGGCCGAGCAGACTCGACGCATGGTTGATAGTCGATGGGGAGAGTATGGCTTGGGAGCACCCCTACCCTCGCCCTCCGACCACTTCGCCGAGATAGTCTACTCCGACAAAGCATCTATCGAATGAAACTACTCTCCGAAAAAGAGCTAAAGGCTGCACTGTGGCTTCTGCCGCTACTTGCCGCTGGATGTACGTTGGCATGGATGGCATCGTTTCCACGCAAAAGCGACAAGCGCATAGCCTCACTCGAAGCGGTGGTGGACTCCATTGCAGCACATCAGCCCGAGCTATTCGAGTTTGACCCTAACACGGTGGAGTTCTTCGACTTGTGTCGTCTGGGGCTCGAACGGAACCAAGCACTCGCAGTAATCAAGTACCGCGAGCGTGGCAAGGTATTCGAGATTGCCGAGGACTTTGCCGCATGCTACGCCATTGACGAGAGCACCTTTGTGCGCCTTCGTCCATATATCAAGATTGGCGAGAAGTATGCCCTCAAACGATTCGAACCGAAGTCCTCACCCAAGCGCATCGAGAACAAGACCCCGAAGCGCACCGCCGAGCGTTTTGCCTTCATGCCCGACACCGCAAGCATCGCCACATTCATAAGGCTCGGATTCACGCCCTCGCAGGCCGAGAACATCATCAAATACCGAGAGCTAATAGGTGGCTACCACTCGTCCGAGGAGTTCGAAAGGTGCTACATTGTATCCGAAGAGATAGCCGCCGAGCTCCGCCCATACGCCTCGTATGAGCCCGCGCCCAAACCCACAACATCCACCAAGACCGACGCCACGGAGCTACCCATCGAGCTGAATAGTGCCGACTCGGCCACACTCTGCAACGTTGTAGGTATCGGTCCCAAGAGTGCTGCTGCAATCATCGCCTACCGCGAAAAGCTCGGAGGATTCCACTCCGCGGAGCAACTTGCACAGGTTTGGCAGGTTACGGAACAGAATTATGAACGAATTTTATCACAAATTTGGGTTGATAGTTGTGGTATTTCCAAAATAAATATTAACTTTGCGCCCGCAAAGGAGTTAGCAGGTCACCCCTACTTCACTCCCAAGCTTATTAGAAAACTATTGAAAGAAAGGCAATTGAAAGGAGGTTGGTGCTCACAGGAAGATTTTCTCAACGACAAAATCTTAACTACGCAAGAGGCGAAAAACATCGTCCCGTACCTCATTTTCAGGTGCGACACAAACCAATAAACCAATCGAAATTCAATTAACTTTATAAAATTTTTACAACCATGATTATTATGCCTATCAAAGAGGGCGAGAACATCGAGCGCGCTCTTAAGAAATTCAAACGTAAATACGAGCGTACCGGCGTTCTCAAAGAGCTCCGTCGCCGTCAATACTTCACCAAACCTTCGATCGCAAAACGTGACGCAATGATGCACGCTGTGTACGTTGAGCACATGCACCGCGACGAGGAGTAGTCGTTTGAAGGCTCCAAATAGAAAGCTCTTGTTCCAGACGGAACAAGAGCTTTTTTATTGCTTGATACTTCGATGGGCAAGGCAGATGCCAAAAGAGCCTTACCTATTGACTTTGGAGAAATTGCATAACAAGAGCTATTTTGAAGCTGCTCGCAGGCCGAGAAACCGCAGTTTACTGATGTAAATGAGGATTTCGAGGGCAAGGCAGATGCCAAAAGAGCCTTACATGCTGTCTGTAATTGTATAACAAGAGCTATTTTGAAGCTGCTCGAGGGGAGTGAAAGCGCAGCATACCCAGCGTATGTGAGCATTTCACGACCGAGGCAGATGCCAAAAGAGCCTTGTTAGGCAATTTCTTAATCCAGGCGGTTTACATATAAACGTATATCATCCCTCAATCGTTTGTAGAGGAAACAACTCTTGTAATGAATGTTGGTAAGGAGCAGACTGCGGATTCCGAGCTGGGTTGAGTTGCGATAGTTGTCCAGCGCGTTCATCAGCGGAGTGCCACTTGCCGAGGAGTTGTTAATACGCTCCATCTCGAGGTGGCGTAACTTGCCGCAGATACTCTCCAACACGGGGATTGTGACATTCTCCATAAGGGTATGACCCTGCATAAATAGATATGTATTCTCGGGAAAGAGGTCGCGCGTCTTCATTCGTTCGCCCTCGGCCGCAACAAGCGGAATAAACTGTGGATAGGTACGTTCCAAAAACTCCAAGCGACGAGCAACCTTACGCTTAACCCACTCTATGGTCGAAAGGCCATCGGTCTCGAGGTCGACATATAGCACACGCACATCATTCTTGAACGATTCGAGTTTATAAAGCGTCAAATCATCCAGCTTTGCCGAGTAGATATACCAAAGGAACACGGGATAGATAGCGCGTGAGTACTGCTCGAACCACCTCTCGAAATCCAACGCAGGCATATCATTCTTGGTGGCCTTGGTACAGATACTACGCAGTCCCGGCGCATAGCACAGCAGGTTCTCGATAGAGTACGCATAGGAGTGGAACACGAAGGGCGAATTCAGCACCTTGTGCGATTGGGTGGTCGCTCCGTCGAGCAGATAGTCAAAGTCACTATCCACGCACACAATTCGCTCCTCGGAGGTTTCGGACAGCATATCGAGCAACACCTTCTTACCCTTTGCCAAATCCTTGCGCGGAGCTACGCTAATCTCGAAGGTGTGGCGGTCGGACTCAAACTCATCGAAAATATCGCGCCAAAAGGCCACGTCATCATACCCCTCGACATGAACACGCACCAAGCGTTGCCCATCCTTCAGAGATAGGCGCTGGGGCACAAACTCCTCGCGGAGGTCGTACTTCGATAGTGGGCGAATACGGCGTGACATAACTCTACTCTACTCTCTTATAAACGCAGGCGGTACGGCAAACATTGTATACCTGCATGAAATGTTCGTCTTCCAAGGGGAATGTAAAGTGCTCGGCAGTGTGGTCCATACGACCGAAGCCGCCAAACTCCACATCATCGGTAGACATAATCAGCTTGTATTTACCCGGCTCGCGTACCTTAATAATATAGTCATCGGTGGATTGTGTCGGGTGCCAATTGAATACAAAAATCATATCACAATGGCTGAAGACGATGGTCTTGGCTCCCTCATCCATCTGGAGTCGGTAGGCGTAGCCATCATCCAACAGACCACTCTCCTTAACCAGAGCAATCATCGCGCGGTCAAAGGCCTCGAGTTGGTGGAAACGCAGTTTCTCATCCTCGGCCAGCGACCATTGGCGTCGTGCATGCTTATAGCTCCAGCCATTACCCTCGCGCGGGAAATCAATCCACTCGGGGTGACCGAACTCGTTACCCATAAAGTTAAGGTATGCATCACCGCCCGCAGCGATGGTAATCAGTCGTATCATCTTGTGAAGAGCCATACCTCGATCGACAATCAAGCTCTTGCTGTCGACATCCATTGCGGTATACATCTCTTTGTCCATCAGACGGAATGCGATGGTCTGGTCGCCCACCATAGCTTGGTCGTGGCTCTCGGAATATGCCACGGTACGCACACCCGGCAGACGGTTGGTAAGCAGTTCCCACATCTCCCAGATATTCCACTCGTCGTCGCTTTGCTCCTTGAGCAGTTTAATCCAATGGTCGGGAATAGCCATGCCGAGGCGATAATCGAATCCCACACCGCCATCCTCAATCGGGCAAACCATACCCGGCATACCGCTCACATCTTCGGCGATGGTTACGGCATCGGGACGAATCTCGTGCGTTAGCTTATTGGCAAGGGTGAGGTAGCAGATAGCCTCCTCATCGACATCCTCGTTGAAGAATTTCTCGCGGCAGTCGAACTCGGTATATCCGCGGTGCCAATACACCATCGAGGTAACACCGTCGAAACG
>JAZQXR010000061.1:0-4334 GCA_045632975.1 Rikenellaceae bacterium | reverse complement strand
TCAAACGGTAAGTCCTTTTGTCTTGTGGGAGCTTGGCTCTCGTCTATTATCTCCCCTCCCCCAAGCCCCCTCCTCGGAGGGGGTGTAGTCACTTCGTTCCGACAATTTTATTACTTATCGTTTGATAAGTCCTTTTTTCTTGTGGGAGCAAAGGGAGTCGAACCCCTGACCCTCTGCTTGTAAGGCAGATGCTCTAAACCAACTGAGCTATGCTCCCTTCTTGCGGATTGCGAGTGCAAAGGTACAACAAAATTCTATAGTTCCAAACTTTTTGCCAACTTTTTTAAATTATTTGCAGATTTGACGGTTTTGACTAATGGATATTGATTGTGTGAGGGCGTATGCAAAGACCAAATCGGAGCATTGTGCGAGGTGTAAGGCCGGGTGTGCAGTCGCGCAATGCCTCGTCGTAGCCACGATGTAACTGTATATATAGGTAGGGGTTGTTAAGCTTTGCGCCTATGCGATAGCCGAATTCTGCGGTGAAATTCACATCATCAAACCTACCCGTAGGCTCAACCATCACCGAGGCTTCCATGCGACGATCGGTCGAGGCCCACATTGCCGTAAGGTTGAAATAACCCCAATAACGATTGTATAGCGTAAGGCAATTTGTCTCCTCGATATAGCTCTGTCCCATCCACACCTTGCCTTGGAGTGCAAAGTTGTGGGGTAGCAAATGGGTGTAACTTGCAAATAGATAATTAACCGAGCGCGACATGGCATCGGCACGACCATTTGATTTGTGCTCATAACCAAAGAGTAACGCGCCTGTCTGAAGACCGTTGCGAACAAAATTGCGCTCGAAGTAGAGTCCCGGATTGTATGTATTGTCGTAGAACGGACTTGAGTGCTCATAGATATTCCATAGCGATGTCTGCGTGTAACCTACAAAACAGTTAATGCCCGAGCCACCCATGTCACGCCATACATTACTACGTACACTGACTTGAAATTTAACATCGGATGTCGATGCATTTACCGTGCGGTCGATGGGTATGCCTGTGGTGAAGTAGTTGGGGCGGAATATCTCCAGAAAGTGGTGCTCATCGCGGACCGCAAAAGCGTGCAGACGGGGCTCCGCAGGGCTTTGGGCAGACAGATTGGAGTACAAAATAAGCGCAAAAGCGAGTGTAAGTAGTCGTTTCATGAGTACAAAATTATGTATTTCGACCAAAAGAGCTAACTTTGTGGCAAATTTTTTCGACCAATGAGAAAAATTACCAACCAGGAATTGGGACGACTGACCCCCGAAGAGTATAGCCAAGTGGCCAAAACACCCGTTGTTGTTGTGCTTGACAATGTGCGTAGTATGAGTAATATAGGCGCATTTTTTCGCACCGCCGACGCCTTTGCCATTGAGCGAATCGTACTCTGTGGAATAACCGCAACACCCCCTAACCGCGAGATTCACAAAACAGCACTCGGTGCCGAACAAACGGTGGATTGGAGCTACTCGGCAACTACCCTTGAGGCGGTCGAAAGGCTCAAAGCCGAAGGCTATGAGGTGTGGGCCGTGGAGCAGGTCGAAGGAAGCGTGATGTTGCAGGAGTTCCGCATGACTCCCGGGGCAAAATATGCAGTTGTGTTCGGCAATGAGGTTGCAGGCGTTGACCAAGCGGTTGTGGATGCATGCTGTGGCGCTATCGAAATTCCCCAGCGCGGAACCAAACACTCCATCAATGTCTCGGTAAGTGGTGGTGTTGTATTGTGGAGCTTGTTTTGCGAATATCAAAAACAGTTGTAACTTTGTTTTTCCAACAGATAAAACCCAAAGAAATGTCAACAGAAAGCACTTTGAGAGCAGTGACTACTCACCGACTGCTCGAAATGAAACATCGTGGCGAGAAAATCGCCATGCTCACTGCCTACGACTACTCGATGGCAAGAATCCTTGATGCTGCCGGCATTGACGTGATTCTGGTGGGTGATTCGGCTGCCAACGTTATGGCCGGTCACGAGACCACCGTACCTATGACTCTCGACAATATGATATATCACGGCCGCTCGGTTGTGCGCGGTGTGCGACGCGCCCTTGTGGTGGTGGATTTGCCGTTCGGAACCTATCAGGGTGACTCCAAACAGGCCCTTGCTTCGGCTATTCGTATTATGAAGGAGACCGAGGCTGATGCTGTTAAGCTGGAGGGTGGTGTCGAGATTATCGAGTCCGTAGAGCGCATCTTGTGCGCGGGCATTCCCGTGATGGGCCACTTGGGTCTTACCCCCCAATCAATCCACAAATTTGGCACATACACCGTTCGAGCAAAGGAGGAGGCCGAGGCCGAAAAACTTATCTCCGACGCCCACGCGCTTGAAGCGGCAGGCTGCTTTGCCATTGTCCTGGAGAAGATTCCCGCAGCGCTGGCCAAACGTGTTGCCGAGGAGCTTACCATTCCTATCATAGGCATCGGCGCCGGTGGTGGCGTTGATGGTCAGGTGCTTGTGAGCTATGATATGCTCGGTATCAATCATGAGTTCTCACCCCGTTTCCTTCGTCGATATGCATCGGTGGGCGATGTGATGAGCGAGGCTTTCAAACACTATATCGATGATGTCAAAAGCAGCGACTTCCCCAACGAACACGAGCAATATTAGAATCTCGGAGCCGTCATTTTGGCTTGAGCCGAGGATATAGGGTGGAGCTCATATGTTCCGCCTCGAAGATAGAGAATACCGTCGATGTGTCCTGCACCCGACGGTATTTTTGTGTCGGCATACGAGGCATAGCCCGAGGTTGTGACACGCAGAGTATCACCCTTGCGGTCAACTATATGGCGATAGGTTCGCGTGGAGTCCTTGTCGGCCCAACACATGCCCAACTCATTGTCGATAAATTGCACACTATCAAGACCTATCCACCGTTGGATATCATTGCGGCTGATTGTGCCTATTGTGCGCAGGGTAGGGCGATAGGGAGAGTCTATATGGAAGGGTTCGGCTACTTTCTGAAAATATTGAAAGTGTAGATTACTGATAGGCTCGGGCTTTTGTGGCTTATTTCCAAGCGCCAAAGCATAGCCGTAACCGCCCAACCACATGTCGCCGATGTATATTCGTATGCCGCTACACCACGGATATATGGAGTGCAAATCTGTCTGGTCTACTCTGATTTCGATTGCTCCGGAGTTGTCCTCTACGACAATTGTTTTGTAGAAGTTACCCTCTTTGTCCGAACTGATTATGCGCCCCTCGATGTACCACGGCGAGGTTATTGGCTTGGGGTAACCCATATAGAGGCTTTTGACGTGGCGTATGCTTACGGTTTGGGATGTGTCATCTGGCGTGACACAAGCCGACACTGCAAGTGTGAGAATTACGCACGACAGCAATATATTTAGCACCCTTATCATAAGTTGGTTAAATCTACGTTACAAATATGATGAATCTTTTGTGGTTTATCAATCATTTGGATAAAATAGCGCCGGTAATTTTATAATTTCCCATAAATATAGTAATTTTGGAGCCGAAAGATGATGCTATGATAAGTCGTATTGTAAATAATTTGCTCAAAACCGAGAAACGCGTTACGGTGCCCGCCTTGGGCTCTTTTATGAGACGCGCGGATGGAACTATTGTCTTTACCGAGATGTTCAAAGACAACGACGGAGTGCTGGTGCGCCACGTTGCGCAGGTCTTGTCGCTCTCGCCGCTCGAAGCGACCGAGGATGTAGCCCGCTTCGTTGAACATATCGAGCGAGAACTGCTTTCACGCGGTATGGCAGAGCTCTCTGATTTGGGCATACTGACCCGAAATGCACAAGGTAACATCACCTTTGTGTCTAACTCTTCGGTGACTTACCAACCCGAGCAACCTGTGGCTAAACCCCAACCTGTTGAGCCGGCAAAGCCCGCACAAGAGCCTAAAGCCCAAGTGAAAACTCCCGTTGTGAGCGCTCCCATGCCGCAAAAACAAGTGGTAGAGGCTCCGCGAACCGCAACACAAGAGATTCCCGCCGAGCGAAATAGCGCACAACGCCGTCGTCGTGCCCCCATGCCGGAGGAGAAAAAGAGGGATTGGGTACTTATTATTGCAATTGCCGCAGCGGTGTTTGCCGCAATTAGCATGCTCTACGGCATCTTAAACAGCGATGTGACATCGACCATAATTCTTTAGGCAGAGAGAATGGAGACCCTTGCAGTAAAACAGAGATTTGGCATTATTGGCACAAGCGAGGCCATGGAACGCGCCCTTGAGATTGCTCTCCGAGTGGCGTCGACCGACCTGTCAGTGCTGATTACAGGCGAGAGTGGCGTGGGTAAGGAGTTTTTTCCGCAGATTATCCATGCGTATAGCTCGCGCAAACACAATAAATATATAGCAGTCAACTGCGGTG
>JAZQXR010000060.1:0-25466 GCA_045632975.1 Rikenellaceae bacterium | reverse complement strand
GAATTGTTGCGCGCAAGCATCACTCACTCGTCGAGTAATGACACGGAGGACACCTCCCCCACTTTCAAGATTCTGGAAGAGGGTGCAACAACTCTTTCGAAGGATGAGTGCGGTCGCTTGGCACAACGTCAGCTTAAGTTTATCCATCACCTCGAGGCTGCTTTGGTGCGCATCGAGAACAAAACCTACGGCATTTGTCGCGAAACGGGTAAGTTGATACCCAAGGAGCGACTCCGTATTGTACCTCATGCGACATTGAGTATCGAGGCCAAAATGGATAAGTAATCGCGTAGTCGAGCTTCAACGAGGGGTGTTCCGAAAAGGAATACCCCTCGTTTTTTTGTGAATAAAGCGCAGGTGGTGAGCCTATAATATATATATAGGTATGGAGCCGTAAAAGCGTTCAGATGACCCGAAATAGAGTGCTGTGAGGGGTGAAATCCATGTTTTTTCAAAAAAAAGCTACTTTTGATGCAAAAAGTTGTCGAAAAATTTGGTTGGTAAAAAAAAAGTCCATACTTTTGTGACCGCTTAAAGCAAGTTGCTGTTGTAGCTCAGTGGTAGAGCACTTCCTTGGTAAGGAAGAGGTCACGAGTTCAATCCTCGTCAACAGCTCTAAAAATCAACGAAACGCTTTCAGAGAGTATCTGGAGGCGTTTCTTCTTTATGTAACGGATCTCTATAAAACATTGTGGTCTATGAAAAGGATAATGTTACTATTGGCAGTGCTGTTTAGTTGTTCGTGCGCATCGCGATTAGAGGTGTGTGAAGGAAATCTGTATTATGACGAGAACCTCGTTGGAAAGTTGGGCATGGAGCCCAATCCAAGCGTAGTGTATTCGGATGTAGTCGAGCAATTAGATAATCAAACTATCCGCGTGGAGAGAACCTTTACGGCAATAGAGGACATTGACTCGGCACGACTGACACTCTGGTTTAGCCACGCATCGCGTTGTGTGTATGCAATGATTCCGTCGGTCTGCTACAATGGTAATCATTGGGGGTTGGGCCGGGAGCCCAAAGGTTTCCGAACTGACGGCACATGGCACACTTATTCTTATAGGAGAACACCAATACCCGGAGCCACCTACTCCGAGGGCGAAAATTTTGCCGTGGCGATGTGGAGTGTTGTTCCGACAAGTGAGAAGGAAGCATTCTCGTGTGCAATTATGCCAAGTCGTGAGAGTGTGACTCACTCGTTGATTCTTCCCGAAGAGGAGCAACCATTCACCTATGTAGGCAAAAACGTGTATGACGCAGCTAGCCGCAAGCAGTTGTCACTCCAGAAGGGCGAAACGGCACAATTGGTGGCATATATACATGTGACACCACTCAAAAGCGGAGAGTATAACATCTCGTCATTCTTGGACAAAGCGTGGGACTTGGCGTCAGATAAGGAATATGCCAAAGTGGCAACTCCCGAACAGCTGTGGAATAATAGCATACGCTACGCCAAAGAGTATCTGTGGGCCACGGAGGACGATTACAATGGATTTAGCATTGGTCTTGTCGCCGATGGTGAGGGCGGATGGGAACAACGTCCGTTTATGAAATACGAGATTGGCTGGTGTGGACAAAACGCATCCTTGATCAATAGCTTGTTGATGGACTATTTGCTAAACGGTGATGAAGATTCAAGGGCAAAGGCTCTTGCGGCATTGGAGTCGTGGACATCGCCTAAATTGCAAAGTGAGAATGGATTTTATGTCGTTAATTACGACAAGATTATGCGAGGTAGCACAAATATCGTATCTGACGCATGCAATCTTGGAACTGCGGCATACAATTTCTTCGAAACTACGGAGCTGCTTGAGAGGTGCGGCTCGACCGAAATGATAGGACGCGTAAAGAATGTTGCTCTCGGTATTTGTGATTTCGTTCGAGATAGGCAGTTCCCTTCGGGTTGCTATGGGAAAGGATGGACCCAGCAGGGCGAGTGCGTTTTCGAGGATGGAACTGTGGGTGCTTTTATGATTGCGCCTATGCTGTCTGCCTACGAGCACACCGAGGATAGTCTATATCTTACGTCGGCGCTGCGAGCCTACAACTATTACTACTCCGAGTTTGTGCGCGATGGTTATACCACAGCGGGGGCGCTTGATACTTGGTGTATCGACAAGGAGTCTGCACTTGCGTTGTTGCGAGCCTCGCTGAACCTTTACGAAACAACTCACAACAGGAACTATGTGCGCAATGCCGAACGCCTGTCTTACTACCTATCAACTTGGTTGTGGCACTACAATGCCCACTATGACGAGGACGAGTTACAGCAGTTTGATTACAAAACATTTGGCGCGACCTCGGTGTCGGTACAACACCACCATCTCGATGTCTATGCGCTTTTGTGGGTGGATGAATGGTTGCGCCTCGCCGAGATTACCGATAATAACGCGTGGCGAGATAAGGCTCTGGCAGTATGGGCGTATGGCTGTCAAATGGTGTCGGATGGTACGCTCAATGTGAATGGAAGCGTACGTCCCGTTGGTAGCCAAAATGAGGCTTTCTTTAACTGCCGCTGGGAGCACCGTCCCGAACAACCTCGATTCAATAATTGGCTTGTCGCATGGCCTTGTGCATTCCGCCTCGAGATATTGCGCCACCTGCCCAATTGGGAGACGCTGAACCATTAGGCATTCAATAGTAAATACCGAACGACTTCGGAGAGCATCCGGAGTCGTTCGGTATTTTGGAATTACGGGATGGCGTTGGTGCAGGAGCTGAACGTGCTCCATTCGTAGCTGTCGGGGTGCTGAACCTCGAATACGTCACAAGAGAGCATTCGGATGTCGGCATAGATGGCGGGCGTTATGGGTCTGCCGGTGTTGATGTCCATTATTCCATAGCGGTTCATAATCTCGTACTTAACGTAGTTGGCAAAGGCGTACATAACATCGCCACAATCATCGTAACCACTCGGATAGCCGAGATGATAGGTGTCCTGATACATGAACGGATTGGTAACCTTGCCGTCGAAATTAACCTGCCACATACGTCCACCACGGGCAAGCACAAAGCTGTCGGACATGATGTCGATACAGTCATATTCGGTAGGATAAAGCTCTTGGCAGTTGGGACCGAGCACTCCAAACATACCATCATTGATTATGACTCGGTGCCCGCTCTCGGTGGGAGCCCAAATCTCGTCGTATAGGGGCTCGATAACCCATCTGCCGAGAGTGTCTATAAGACCCATTTGTCCTGTATTGTTGGTCATGACGCAATATCCATCGTGAAATACATAGCCAAACTGCCAGGAGCAAACCTTGTCGGAGTAGTCAAATTGGAACGGAATAACAATCTCGCCCAGGGAGTTGATAAAACCAACCTTGTTGTCTTGCATTACGGCTGCCAGACCCTCGGAAAATACCCATGCCTTGCGATAGGTGTTGCTCTCGGCATCGATCACAATTTCGCCATTCTTGATGTTGATGTAGCCACGCTTGTGGGGAATCGCATAGACGGCCAGCGTATCATGTTCGGGCGCTTCAGATACCCAATTCACCTTGCCTGTAGTGTAGCAATGTGTGTGAGTGTTGTAGACGCGATAAGTGTCGTCGCGGAAGCTGTGCACCTCCACATTATCAGACAGCGTCTCGTTGTACCAATCGGAATAGCGGCCGAATTCGTGGTCGTACCATCCGTATATGAGCCATATCGTAAATACGGTGGGTGTAATAATTAGTGGGGTGGCAATCAGCCATTGTAGCCATTTTGCAAGACTACTCCACCACCCTTTGATTGTGCGCCATGTAAGGCGACCTATGGCGATGATGGCAGTGACTACGAGTGCAACCATGCCGAGCATGATCTGAAGAATTTTGGTTAGGTGTTTCATCGTTATTCATTTTTTGAGGTTTTTGCAATGCCGTTCAAGTTGGCTGTAAGGTACATTACCCCGCAGAGGAGCGCAAATAGCACAAGCGAGCCGGCGAGCAATGTATAGCTCTCCATTTGCAGCAGTATGTAGTTAATCGCGTATACCATAGCTACGAACCCTCCGAGCAGGCATGCACTGCGTCCCTTGAGGATGGCCCTGAAATAGAGTATCAAAGCCCAGATTGTCATCACGGCTGCAATCAGATAGGCCACGCCAAAGGAGACAATCTCCGAGAATGCGAGCAGCAACGAGTAGAACAGCACCAGCGACACTCCTATTATAACATACTGAACTATGGCTATTTCGCGACGGGTGAAGTACTCGACAAATAGTGATGCCATGAACACAAGGATAATGATTAACATTCCATACTTGGCCGAGCGCATGGCTTGCTGGTAGTTGTTGGCCGGATCCACAAACTTAACACACATCATATCTGATATGGAGCCAACGTTTAGACTCGATACCTGCCACTCGGCAACAAAACCATCTGCCCTCACTTCGCGGTGTGTTGGCAGAAATTCCTCCATAAAACAAGGATGAGGATATGGTGAGCTAACATGCAAGGTCGTCAAATCGGCTTGCGGTTGAAATGATAATGACTCCGTGCCCTTCAGATTGAAAGAGATATTAAACTCTACTTCGTCACCAATTCTAACCCCATCGGGCAGCTTCACTTTGGCTATAAGTTCGTCATGCTGCTTTGTCATGGGATATGTTTCCCCGCTTAAGTGTAATTGTGGAATGTTGGCGATGCCTTTGAAATCCGAGACTTTGAATCGGATAGTATTGGTTAGTGCCCGCAATGCATGCTCGTTCACCTTTATGCTACCGCGAATATCTATTGGGGAGTTGTAGACAATCACATCGTAAATCGAACGATGCAGTATATCGGTTGTCACCTCGGCATTGTAGTTCAACCTTGAACACTCGCTATGAACGGTGGAGGTAACCATCTTTGTTGAGTCGGTTGCGGACTTTATTACGATGACCGATTCGAGTGATGGTGCGTAGACGGTCTGCTTGTCGGCATAAGAGCGTGCAATATCGTAGGTCACGGAATCTTTCGTGTTGTCCCTCTCGTCGATAACAATCATTACCATCGAGAGCGGTATGAGTAATAGTAACGAAATAGCTGCTACAATAGCAAGTTTGATAGCTGAACGCTTTGCGCTCGGATTGGTGCTGTTTTTCATAGTTATATTTATTTTATGTTGTTAAAAAAGTCTTCGAAAGGGTTATCTGCACTTTCAGGGTCTTCATAATGGTATGTGTTTGCTTTTACTATATAGATGCAAACGAGCGACAGATTCTATCATCAGAATCTGTCGCTCGCCAAAAAAAGTTTATTTTCCGCCTTTTGTGAGGGCTTCTTTGTGGAGCGTCCCCTACTCTTTTGAAATTTTGAAACCTAACTTACTTATCAGTTTTAGTGTGCCGAGGGCTGTATCGCGGTCGTAGGCTTTCTCTACCTCGGGCAACTCCTCGTAGGGAATCAAGCATGGGTGTTGTCGAAGTTCGTCGCTACGCTCCTCGCCATAAACCCATCCTTGCTCCATTCGGCTCTGCGCCCACACTTCGTGAACGTTTCTTGCCATTTGCTCAATCAGCATATCAAGCTCCGCGGGCAACCGAACATCACTCGTGTCCATCGGCTGTGGTACATAACTCTTGTTCATTGTTCTTCTTGTTTTTTGGTTAACGTTTCTATTATAGAACAATTTCACGTCCTTAATCTATCACACGTCGCTAATTTTATTCCAAAGTCTATTCGGTCAAATCAATAAAGCCTACAATGTCCGACGCCTCCATAGGATGGGTGACCTTCTCGAATCTGCCATTTACAACTCGCAGGAGCCCAACTTTGGCTGATGCATTCTCGTTATATGCAGCCTTAAATTCATTGTAGTCTTTAATAGTTTTGCCATTGTACTCAACCACTATGTCGCCAATATTGAAGAATGGATGTTCGGCGTTATCCTTAAAGGCGAAGATTAGCACACCTGCGTATTCTCGTGAGCCGAGAGATAGCTCCTTGAAGAATAGATTGGTCGCAGTAATATAATCGGCGCTCTCGGGGTGGTTGCTTTGGTACGAGGAGAGCATGGTGCGCATATTCTCGTAGGCCATGTTTGGAGTGATTGTGGATGAACTATGTATGCCCTGCTCCTCGAGACTCTGGCGACTCTCTACAAGCATATTGATATAGTTGCCCCAACGACGAATCTTGCCCCATTTGTAGCTCTGCTCGTCATCTGCATTGATGTGACATTTCTCCTTAAGTGTATTATAAACCTCGATGTACTGTTTGTCGAGTTCCGCGAGTTCTGCTTCGCTGGCCTTTACGATACTCTCTTTGGCTTTAATCTTCTCTTGGCGCATGGCAATCTCTGCGTCATGCTCTTTCTGCGTGCGCTCTACCTCGGAGTTCTTGAGAGCTTTGTTTACCTTCTGCTTGAGCTCTTCATTCTCTCGTATAATATCTTCGAGCTCGGAATCTTGTTCCATCAGCACGCTGCGATATTGAGCAAGCAGTTCATTGGCCAATCTATTCTCGGTTTCAATAATGTCTTCGTAATACTCCCTATCTTGGTCGATATTGTAAGATTGTGGGAAATAGCTCCACTGTGGGCGCATTTTATTAAAAGTCTTGCGAGAGTTCTTGGGAAATAGTGACAACTCGGATAGTAGAGATACATAGTAGCTATTGAGCGTGTGGTCGAATACTTCGAAGAGAGTATTAACAAAACGTCGATTCAGTGCAGAAGGCTCCATGATGGCAGTACGAATCCTCGAAAGCTGTTCCATGTAGTCGTTGTAGTGGAGTGTCGCAAAAGCAGGCGATAAAGCAATCTCCTCGGAATTGATTCCATGCAACGACAACAGAAAACTATGGTATGGAGTGACGGTCATTGGTGTTGACTCTACTGTCCACAATTGTTTGAGAATCTGTTCGGTGCTCTCTATGCGATTCAGCATGCTCTCCTGCATAGCTGCAATACGCTCCGGACTATGTTTGTATTCATACGTTTTGTTGAACTCTTCCCAATCCCGTTTAACTCGCTGATTCTCGTCAGCTATCATATGTACATAGCCTGCGTCTTGGGTTATCTCGGTTGCGTACTTTGTGCAAACATCCTTTGATAATGTTAAAAACACGCCCCACAATATCGCTATAACGGAGAGTAACGACAATACAACGATACTTGAAACTTTCAATAAGCGGGCAACAGCTATATGGCTTTTGCTGGTCAGATAGCGTTTTTGCAAACGTTCCAATGCCATGTCAAAATACTCAATAGAGCTAGCCGTCAGAGCTTGGTATTCGCATAAATCTTCCATACCCGTAGGCATAGGGTTTGGCCATGTAAAACCATTGAGCATTACGGGGATTATATTCTTGTCTGCAGCCATAGCTCGGCAGACCTCTAATCGAACCCAATCATCCTCGTTTACGCATCGGTCTAATGCATTAGGTGGTAGTACAACAACAAAATCTTTGCAGTTGTCTATCACTTCGTATAGCTGTACGTTGAATTTGCCCGAACGAAGAGTCTCCATATCGAAGAATACGGAGTATCCAGCTGCTCTCAATCGAGTTGCAATCAGATTCGCAGTGTCGTACGAGCTTCGACGGTAGCTTATAAATATGTCATAGTGTATAGTCTTGCGCTTGTTGCGTTGTTTCATATCTCCTAATTTTATAATTTCTTGTCTATATCTATGTAAGCCAACTTGATGGTGGTTTCGATGACTTTGCAGTCGTAGGAGCGGGTTAATTCGTTGAGCTCGTTCCATCCGACCATATTTTCGTGCTGTTTCTTGGTCATATCTGTCTTTGGGCCATAAGTGATACCCATGAGTTTGTGGGCCGCCATCCAGCGCTCGTGCTCCATCTTTGCAAGGTTTATGAGCAGGCGTTTTGCATCCTGATTATCACTTTCGTAGGATGTTGTCGTCTCTTTTCGGGTGTTGACAATCTGGTACAGCTCGTTCAATCGGCCACGTTGGTCCTTACAAAGCTCCATAAGCATAAGTTTGGTGCGTTGGTGCTGTGCATTGGCAATATCTTGAGATATTTTGCGATTGATGTCGTAGATGGCGTGGAAACGAGTCAATATCTGGCCATTATCTTTAGCCTTTGCAATCGTTTTGTCGATGGCTGATACGCCCTCGGAGGATTCAACGAAATCGTTTTTCCATTGCTCTTGGGCAGTTGCAAGTTTTTTGTTCTCGTAGACCCAATGGAAGTTCTGGGCCTCGTTGAGCGTGTGCTCCATCAGGATAGTGTCGTTGCTATATATCTCCTTTGCCTTGCCGAAGATGTACATTTGCACAAGCGAAGTATCAACATTGCTATTAAGACTATTGGCAACCTTGTCCATACGGGCAACGTTGTCGCTGTTGTAGCAACGTAGCACGATGTGGAGCTTCGGATCATTATTGCTTTTGACCTGAAGTGCATATTTGAACAGGTTTACAGCGCATGACAGGCCCTCGTCGTCGTTGTTGATGGTTACAACAACGTAGTCGAGTTGTGGCAACATAGACGTGAGCCTATCCCAATAGGATTTGGTGTTGACACGGTCTTGAATTAGCTGGAGCTCTTGTGCCTCGATTATTTTATGGAGTTTGTGATGCACAAGTCCCGAGATTTTGTCCATGTGCTCGTCAATGACTGTGCACTTGAAGGGGATTTTCTGCTCGTTCTTGTCCAATAGAGCCGAGAACTCGTAGAGGAACTTAAAAGCCTCTTGGCCTGTCTCTCCGAATCCAATCACAAGCGAGTTGAAAGGTACGCTATCAACCAACCCGAACTCAACTTGTGAGCCTGCCTTTGTCATTCGCCCCATAACGCACTCCACGGGTTGTGGCATATTCTCTCGTTTGAGGTCTTCGACGGCGATATATGCCGAGTCCACAAGCTTAATTCGGATATTTTGGCTACCGACGTTGTATTGGGAGTAGTGGTCGAAAATCTCATTGTTAGCGTCCTTGCGAGCGTGAATGTGGATGGTGCACTCTTGGGGCGTTTTCTTGTTGTTGGCCAGCTTGCAAAGAGTATTGTCATTCAGCATATTCAGGGCATGGGCCATGTTGTCCATCTCATCATCCGATAGTATGTATATGTGAATACATTCGGATTTTTTGAGAATTTTGCGGATGTTATTCAGCCCGAGTAAGCGCCAGAAATCAATCTTCTCGCCCTCCTTGGGTGGCTTGATTGGAACTGAATAGCAGTGGTCTACAAGCGCATCAATATTGTCAAGACGCTCAATCTCGCTGTTGTTTATGGTGATGACGTTTGTGATAAAACTCAATGTGGCTTTGCGTTGAGTGTCGTTCTCGGGCTCCTTATCGACATCTACGAATATGATAGTGTCTTTTTCGTGTTGCGAGTTCGAGCGGATGCTTTCTGCCATCAGGCACGAAGCGTTGTTGACACCCCAGAACAGATGGGTCACATGACCTTTGGCGCGGAATATTCTGTGGGTGTTCATTCTCCACGAAGCCCTCATCTTGTAGCCCACCAAGCGGAATATGAACAAGAAGGATATGAATGCTGCGACAAAATGGGTGATGGAGAAGATGAGCATGTATAGAGCGTCTTGTCGCAAGAACTCTGGTATGCGGGCCAACTCATTAGCAACAAGAAACATCTTAAATGATGAGATGATGGCACGCGGAACTACCGAAATGCCATTTACGCCTACATCGACAAAACCAACTATGTAGATAAATACACCACACAGCCATACAACGAAAGAGACTGTTGTCAAATGCTTTGATAGTACTCTTAACGCCTTGTGGTTGCGCAACAGCAGAACGTAAATTACCAGCGCAAACACCACGAATAGTACAAACCAATGGATGATTGGCGTGAAATCAAACGGCATTTTGCTCGAGCCAATTGTATGTTTTGTCCAGTCGCAGAATGTTCCGAAACCATCAAAGTTATACTTCCAAAAATTATCAATAAAATTGGATATGTAGTTGGGTAGAGTCATGGGTTAGGTCTTTTATTGGATTATACCATCTCTTTTCAAGTGCTCATGGATGCTCTTGCTGCCGAGTTTCCAAAGTCTGTGGCAGAATACCAAGAATACAATTGTCAGAATGCCGCTGATGGCGGGTGTTGCATCGCTAACCATCAGTATCGCATCGTACAGGCCGTGTGCAATGATGGGCGCAATAAGTATTAAGGCGTGGTTGCGTTTGGGCGCGTGGGGGTAGAACTTCGCCAGCGAGTAGTAATAACCCATAAGAATACCATCGCAGAAGTGACCCGGCACGGCAAACAATGCGCGAACAATACCGACCGACATATAATCATCGGCATTGGAGAATAGATACATTACATTCTCCAGCGCTGCGAATCCGAGCGATACACACACAGCGTAAACTATGCCGTCCATCTTCTCGTCGAAATGGCGGTTTTTGCGCAGAATCAGCCATAGGATAACCAACTTGGCAATCTCTTCGGGAATGGCCGCGCCGAAGAAGGCAGTTCGGATGCTGCCCCATACGGTTGTCGGAATCTCGGGATATGCTCCTAGAGCGCCGAGCGGTAACGAAATGCACAGCGACAGCGGCACGGACAGCAGTCCCAATCCAAAGGCTTTCAGTAGTTGTCCGGTTGGCTCCGGAGTGTATTTGTCTTTGCGGTAGATGTAGAATATCAGCACCGCAATCGGAAACAATGCCGTCAGTAGAATAGTAATCGTTTGCATAGTGTGGCTTGTTGAAATGTTGTTATTCCCAATACTCTAATTTATCTCTCATGGTTCGTATACGTATCTCTTTTTCTGCGATAGTATAGTGGTCATACCCTCTCTTCCTGTATCGAAGCTGTAACGTGCAGGACTCCCTAGTCCAATCTAGACGAAAACGTATGGAGTTGTCATCCTTGCGGTAATCATTGAGAGCAAAGCTATTATTGTAGCTGCATTCCAAATAAGCATTCTCAATAGGGTTCTCTATGTATGCTAATATTTCTTGATCAGATATGCGTTTAATCTTAATGATAGGTTTCCTTATAGCTTCTACAGGGATGGTTCTTTCGGATATAACATTCCCATCCTGCTTGAATCTAATGGTTACAGAATTTCCTTGGAAATGGCCCATTACGTATTTACGTGATAAGGTATCTACTATATCTATCATGGTTGCGTTATCTAACTCCAGAGTACCGTCGTTATGTCTAGCGCCCAATAGATTGATTGAGTATTCAAGATCTCGTTTTAAGGAGTCAGGCTTATTGTATTGAGGTACATCTATTTTGACAATCTCTCCCGTTATTCTATTTCTGCCACATTTGCCATATATGTCAGAGTCAAAATATCCATTCTGCTCGATCTCGATAAACTGCTCACATTTGGTTATGAGTTCTTGGTTTTTTGATCGTTTGAACCACTTTAGCGCTTCGCCTAAATCTCGATCAACATCAATGGAGTAATAGCTCTTCTTGCTATTATAATAAGATTCTTTCAAGTATGCTTTCCCGATACATTCAGCTCGATACGGACGCGATAAGCCACCGATAAGGTAGTAGCCTCTATTGATGTAGTTGCTTTTAACTCCGCAATGTCTGGCGTAACCATACGGGATAACAATGCCTAAACTCAAAAAGACTAATAGGGGCACTATGAAAAATAGTATCCTTTTAGATTTTATGGGTTTAACCACTAAAAGAGATTTGAACTTATTGATGATATATTTTCCACACTTTGCAAGTTTGTTGAATAGTTCTTTCGTTTGAATATTAGGCTTAACATAGTGCGGTTTGGTATGTGCAATAGAGGGTGGAATGGTTGTCTTCTCGGTGGTGTACTCAAGTTGATTGTAATAATTGTGACTCAACGTTAGAATCTCTTCTTGTAGGTTGATGATATTTGTTTCGATAATGCGTTTCTCATTACGCAAATCGGTTAAATATTTGTCTTGTGACAAGATCTCTTTCTCGAGCTCGTTTTTTCGATTTTCGAGATTCTCAACCCTTTCGCGCAGACTTTGCAATTTTGCGGCACGTTCTTGTTTCGAAATTTCATCACGGCGACGACGTTCCTCCGCTTGACGCTCCATCTCTTTCCTTGTGGCCATGTCTTTTAAGTGACCTTGGATAGAAGACAATAAACGAGCAAATCCCATCTTGGGATTTTTGTAATAGTCAATATGCTCGAATCCTATGATGAGCATAATTACCGAGTCGTCATAAGTCGAATCATCATAACGGAAGGGTATGATTGTCTTTTGGTGATGTATTGCTACACCAATCTCGTTTCTAGTCCATAGAGACTCATTTGAGTTCTTGGAAGAAACAAATAAGAATATCTTTGACGCTTTAATCTTTTGTGTGATTACAGATGTGAACTCTTGACCTGAATACCCTTGCTCATCAAGCCAATACGAAATATTGTTGGCGTCAAATAACTCTTTAATTTGGCTAACTATATTTCCGGGAATAATTTGTTTATTCTCGTCAATATAATCTTTGTGAGAATAGCTTATAAATACGTCGTATTCCATATATGTTGTTCTATTTTCTTCGTTTGATGATGTCGTAGCCGAGTTTGAGGAGGAGCTTGAGGGTGTTCATCGCCATATCGCGGTCGAAGGTCTTTTCGCTCTCGGGAAGCATGGAGTAAGGCACCATGCAGGGTGTCTGCTTGGTGGTGTCATTGCGCTCGGGACCATATGTCCAGCCTTGTGCCTTGCGCTCCAGAGCCCACACGTCGTGAGCATTCTCGGCAATGGCTTCGCGCAGCTCGTTCAAATCTTCGGTCAATTCAACGTCCGATAGGTCGATAGGCTTGGGGTCGTAAATAGCCATATCTTTTTGTGAGATTATCACCAAATAGTTCTGCGAATCGGCCCACGCGTTCTCGAACTGCTCGAGTGTGTAGGTGTCCTCGCGGTTTGGTGAGTTGGGGTCGAATATGGTTATGTTGTTGCGCTCTGCATCAACTGCGAGCACAACAACGGTATGGTCGGGAATTTGGCCAATGAATATGTCCTCGTTGCGCTCCTCTACCCTATCTCCAAGTAGCTCGCCACCATCAACGGCTACGATGACTCCTTTGTCAGTGTCAAGTGCCGTAGCAATATCGTTTAGAGTGGCATTGTATTGACGCGTGGCGACAAGTCCCATGCTTTCGGCATGTCGACCTACGTTGTGGAGCGCTGTGCCGTGCTCCTTTTGCCATCCGTTGCGGACAGCCGAGGCGAGAAGTTGTGGCTCGTCGAACTCAATGCCGAACTTTTGGAGAATCGCCTTTTCACACTCCAAACTGCAAAAACTGCCCGCATCGCAAGATGCAGCCATAGCGGTCATCGGTAGCAATTCGAACTCCGATTGTTGAAGACCGAGCTCGGCGTCCACAGCGCAGGAGATTTGCATTATTTCGCGCAACTCGGCGTCATCGACAAGTGCATCAATAATCTCACAACTCTCTGTGGCTGTCGCGTTGCCGTCGAGGAATGAGGCCAATACCTCGTCCGAGATGTTATTTGCAAGAATATCTTTCATATTTCTCAACCTCCTTAAGTGCTATCTCGGTTAAGGCGGCAATAGCACGTTTCTTAATGTTATACAAATTATCTACGTTGGTCCCGAGCTCGAAGGCAACGACTCTGGGATCGGCCTCTTGCAGAACCAGTCTGCGGATTACGTACGCAAATCGCTGGTTGGGCATGTGCGATAGTAGCTGCTCAACATCCATCTTCGCCGTAAGGCGTTGCTGATTGTCAGCGCCCTTGCTCTTTGCGGCTTTATCTAAAAGAGCCTCTTTGGACTCCGTATCTATCATAGCCTTACGTTTGGCGATGAAGTAGCGAATGGCTACGACCTTCATCCACTGATAGATGGAACTGCGCCCTTGAAACTGCCTTAATCGGTAGGCGTCATTCTCCATAAGGTGCAGATAGAATTCATTAACGAACTCGTCGTAATCTACCTCGTAAGAGTATATATTGCGAATGATGCTCAAAAACAGCGGACGGCAGCTCCCAAAAAAGAACTGCTCGGTTATCCTCTCATCTCGAGCTATCAGGGCGTCTATTATCTCTCGGTCTGTCATTGGTTGCCAGGTTTGGGGAATCGTACCGCTTTGTGGTACGATTCAGTATGCAAATTTAGCATTTTATTTCGTTTTGTCGCATTTTACGGTCAATAAAGTCCGAAGTTGTTGTGTATAAAGGTGAATTTGAACGGGTGAACTGATAAAACAAACTGCTATTTCATATATGGGGTGTTCGTATAAATACCTATTTTAGGGGTGAGAAAGGGTGAAAATGGATGTTTTTTGACACCTTTTATTATATTTGCCGACTAAATAGAGTATAAACAAAAGTAATTAGCCTATGACTATTCTTAACTATGTATTGTTAGCAATACTGTTTTGTGTTACTCCGGCGGGTGTGTTGTGGTTGTGCCGTAGGGTTCCGCTGTTTGGCAAAATTGGCCCTATCATGACATTATACGCTATCGGCGTTGTTATCGGCAATCTCCCCTTTATGCCCGATGAAATTCAGAAATTCCAAAGCGTGCTTCCAAATGTGATGGTACCGCTGGCAATCCCTATGATGCTTTTCGGGTGTACGTTCCGTCGCGAGGAGATTAAACTTCAGTTCAAAGTTGTGTTTAGTGGTGTGTTGTCTGTATGTTTGGCAACAGTGTGTGGCTATTTGATGTTCGGCAAGCAACTTCACAACGGAGCCGAGATTGGTGGTATGATTGCCGGCAAGTGTACCGGAGGAACACTCAATATGGCTGCCATCAAGACCATGCTCAATATGGATAATGAGACATATATCCTGCTCAATACCTATGATATTATTATATGTTTCATATATTTTATCTTCTTGTTGAGTGTTGGTATCAAGCTATTCCGTCGTCTTTATGGTGAGCGTGGTGGAGATATATCGGCCGAGGATCAAGCCGAAATTGACCGTCAAGTGAAACTCGCAAAGGCCAACCCCTATGCGCGATTCTTTACTCGCGAGGGCTTTGTTCAGATGGGTAAAGTGTTGGGCGTGACGCTGGTGATTGTGGCTCTTGCCGCCGGATTCGCGGCTGTGGTGGTGCCCAAGGAGTGGTTCCAAGTAGCGTTTATCCTGATGCTTACTACGCTGGGTATTAGCGGTTCGCTGATTAAACCGGTGCAGAAACTCGACAAGAGCTATGATATGGGTATGTATCTGATTTACATCTTCTCGCTGGCTATTGCCTCGATGGCCGACCTCTCGAACCTCAATATTATGGGTGGTCTTTACCAAATCGGATTTATGTCGATAGCTATATTCGGTTCGCTGTTTGTCCACGCCCTTATTTGTCGCCTGTTGAAGGTGGATGCGGATTCGATGATTATCTCGTCGGTCGCATTTATCAACTCGCCCCCCTTCGTGCCTATGTTCTCGGCCGCGATGCGTAATAAGAATACCCTTATTACGGGTATCAGCGCGGGTCTTATAGGTTATGCTGTGGGTAACTATCTGGGTTTTGTAATGTATGAGCTCTTAAGCAAACTCTAAACAGATTTTATTATGAAAAAACTTTATACACTGTTGGCGGCAGCGCTTATGCTGTTGACCTCGCACAACCTTGTTGCAGCCGATAAAGGAGGCAATAAAGATAAACAAACCATCAAAACGGGCTGGAATGTGGCTCCTTTCCCCTCGATTGGTTACAATAGCGATACAGGTTTCCAAATGGGTGCGCTGTGTGAGCTGTTCTACTATGGTGATGGCTCGACCTATCCCGGTTATATGCACAAGTTCAATGTGGACTTGTCGTATAGTACAGGAGGACAGATGAAGTTGCACTTTTTCTATGATTCGAAGTACCTTATACCCAAGGTGCGACTCACGGCTGCGGCAACCTACTTTTTGAGCACCATGTATCCTATGTATGGATATAATGGTAATGCAACCACCATCATCCCCAACTATGATAGCAACCGCGACCTCGGAATCGCTATGTATAGCGTTCGCCGTAATATGCTGCGCGTAATGGCTGACTTCCAGGGTAATATCTACACCGACAAGTTTCGTTGGGCTGCGGGCGCATCATATTGGTACTACAAGATGGATGACATCAATCACAAAAAGTATAACAATACCAATAACGAGCACCTTGCCGCCGAAGGTATCAATAGCGGTTCGCTATACCAACTCTATCAAAAGGCTGGCCTTATCCGTGCTAATGAGGCTAAAGGTGGCTCGCATATCGAGTTCAAAGCCGGCGTAGTATTCGACAACCGCGAGCATGAGGCTGACCCCACGCGCGGTATCTGGTCGGAGGTTTATGCTTATGGTTCGCCCGATATTTTCCAACGACGCAATCACTACCTGAAACTCGCGGCCCACTTCCGCCAATATGTCCCCCTGTGGAATGATAAGATTGTATTTGCTTACCACGCGGCTTATCAGGGTAAACTTGCGGGTGAGGCTCCGTTCTACTCGCTGCAAAACATCAATACACTCTACCTGCGTCAAATTGTGTCGGATGGTATCGGTAGTATCAATACCGTGCGTGGTATGAACTACAACCGTGTGGTTGGTGATGGTTATGCTTGGGCCAACTTCGAGATGCGTTTCAAACTCGTTTCGTTTAAGTTTATCAAACAGAACTGGTATTTGGCAACAAACCCCTTCTTCGATATGGGTGCATGCGTTCAGCCCTATCGTCTGGATGAGATGAAACAGATTCGTGCAACTCACCGCTCGCTTGATGGTACTCAACCCCTCACACAGAAGGAGGTGGACTTGATTTACTCGGGTGAGAAAGAGCGTCTGCATATGAGTGCTGGTTTTGGTGTGAAGCTGGTTATGAACCGCAACTTCATCCTCTCGGCCGAGTTTGCATTCCCCTTCCACCGCGAGCAGGATGGCAAGTTTGGTACCAATATCGGTCTGAACTACATCTTCTAAAAGGATTTACCGAAACAATACAACAAAGGCTGTCTGCAATGTGCAGACAGCCTTTGTTTGTGATATGGATTAAGCTCACACCTTTACATATTTTCGATTTTGTTGAGCATTTTGGAGGTAGCTTTGATTGCCGCCTCGGTTTGGTCGGCGTCAAGACCACGGGTCTTGAAGTGCTCGCCACGGAACTCCCAGGTGATGATTGTCTGAACGAATGCATCAGTACGACCGCCGGGAGGGATACTAACCACATAGTTGGTCAGCATAGGGAACTCTCGCCCGAGTTGCACTTTGTAGATGTTGCGTAACGCACGCATGAACGCATCGTACTGACCATCTCCCGCTGCACAAGCCTCATACTGCTTACCGTCGATGTCGATACGAACGGCTGCAATAGGCTTGAGTCCACGAGCCAACGACAGCGAGTAGCTGACAATATTGACTTTTGTGCCGTGGATGTCCTGACGCAATACATCGGAGATGATGTAAGGCAGGTCGTCGGCCGTAACCTGCTCCTTCTTGTCACCCAGCTCGATGATACGCTCGGTAACCTTGCGCATCGAGACCTCGTCGAGCTCAATACCCAGAGCCTCGAGATTTTTGGCGATATTGGCCTTGCCGGAGGTCTTGCCAAGTGCATATTCGCGCACGCGGCCGAATCGTTCGGGCAGAAGGTCGTTGAAGTATAGGTTGCTCTTGTTGTCACCATCGGCGTGGATGCCCGCACATTGGGTGAATACATTCTCTCCCACCACAGGCTTGTTGGCAGGGATGTGTATGCCCGTATAGGTTTCGACCATGCGACTTACCTTGTTGATTTTGCTCTCAACGATATTGGTGCGGTGGTCTGTGTGGTCATGAATGGCTGCCACAACGCTTGCCAAAGGTGCATTGCCCGCTCTCTCGCCCAAGCCGTTGACGGTTGTGTGAACGCCTTTAAAACCGGCTTTGATTGCCGCCAATACATTGGCAACCGAAAGGTCGTAGTCGTTGTGGGGGTGGAAGTCGAAGTGTAGCGATGGGTATCGCTCTACCATCTGACGAGCAAAAGTGTAGGTGTTCTCGGGGTCGAGTACGCCAAGTGTGTCAGGCAGCAGGAAGCGCTTGATATCCAAATCCTTCAGCTCGTCAACCATGTGGAATACATAGTCGGGCGAGTGTTTCATGCCATTCGACCAATCCTCCAGATAGAGGTTGGTGGTGATGCCCATTGAGTGGGCGAGCTCCACCGTACGACGAATATCGGCGATGTGTTGGTCGGGGCTCTTGCGGAGTTGTTTCTCGCAGTGTTTGAGCGAGCCTTTAGCCAGCAGGTTTACCACGCGACAGCCAACCTCCGAGAGCCATTTGAGCGACACGTCGCCATCGACAAATCCGAGCGCCTCGACGCGGTCAAGATAACCTTTCTCGGCCGCCCACTCCGTAATGAGGCGCACGGCCTCGTGTTCGCCTTGCGAAACACGGGCCGAGGCTATCTCAATGCGGTCGGCGTGAAGGTCTTCGAGTAGCAAACGAGCTACGCTCAACTTCTCTTGAGCGCTCAACGATACTCCCGATGTCTGTTCCCCGTCACGCAGGGTGGTGTCCATTATCTCGATCACGACGGTATGCTATTTTGTGCGTTTTTCGTACTCCTCGATTTGGTCGCTGATGCTACGCAGGTAGTCCACATCGTCGAAACCACCGAGCAGACATTTTTTCTTGTAGGCATCAATCTCGAACTTCTCGCTACGGCCGGTGGCGTCGATGGTGATGGTTTGCTCGGGCAAATCAACGGTGAAAGTGGTTGATTTATCAGCCTCGATACGAGCAAACATCTCGGCGAGGAACTCCTCGCTTACCATCACGGGCAGCAGACCATTGTTGAGCGCATTGCCACGGAAAATGTCGGCAAAGAAGCTCGACACAACCACACGGAAACCATAGTCAAAGATGGCCCATGCAGCGTGCTCACGGCTCGAGCCGCAACCGAAGTTCTTGCCGGCTACCAGAATCTGACCCGAGTAGCGAGCATCGTTCAGAGGGAATGATGCGATGGGGTTGTCCTGTTTGTCGTAACGCCAATCGCGGAAAAGGTTTGCACCAAATCCCTTACGCTCAACGGCGGTAAGGAAGCGTGCAGGTATGATTTGGTCGGTGTCGATATTCTCGTGAACTACGGGCACCGCACAGCATTGCAGGGTTGTAAATTTGGGAATCGGCATAACACTACTTAATTTTATCGTTAAACACAACTCTCGGGTCTTGAACCGAGCCACTGATGGCGGCTGCAGCAGCTACGGCTGCGCCACAAAGCATGGTACGAGCACCGGGGCCTTGGCGTCCCTCGAAGTTGCGGTTCGAGGTTGATACGCTATACATGCCTGCGGGAATCTTGTCGTCGTTCATGGCAAGGCAAGCCGAGCAACCGGGTTGGCGCAAGGTGAATCCTGCCTCGGCAAGAATCTTGTCCAAGCCCTCCTCCAGAGCCTGTTTCTCTACCATCTTCGAGCCGGGAACAATCCATGCGGTAACGCCCTCTGCCTTCTTGTGGCCTTGAACAAGGTAGGTGAAGCGACGAAGGTCCTCGATACGGCCATTGGTACAGCTACCAACGAATACATAGTCCACCTTCTTGCCAATCATGGCGTCGCCCTCTTTGAAATCCATATACTCGAGCGCTTTGGCATCGGTACCGGCGGGAATGGTGCCGGTGATACCTACACCCAGACCGGGGTTGGTGCCATAGGTAATCATGGGCTCGATGTCGGCAGCGTCGAAGTGGTACTCCATGTCGAATACAGCATCGTCGTCGCTACGCAGCTCGCGCCATTTCTCAACCAGTGCATCGAACTCCTCGCCTTTGGCTACGCGGTTGCGGCCACGGAGATAGTCGAAGGTAGTTTGGTCGGGGGCAATCATACCACCACGAGCACCACACTCGATACTCATGTTGCAGACGGTCATACGACCCTCCATCGACAGCGAGCGAATAGCCTCACCTGCAAACTCGATGAAGTGGCCTGTACCGCCCGAAGCCGAAATCTTCGAGATGATATACAGGATGATGTCTTTTGCCTCTACGCCTTTGCGCAGTTGGCCGTCGACGGTGATTCGCATGGTCTTGGGCTTCGATTGGATAAGGCATTGGCTTGCCAGAACCATCTCAACCTCCGAGGTACCTACACCGAACGCAACGGCACCCATAGCGCCGTGGGTCGAGGTGTGGCTGTCTCCGCAAACAATGGTCATACCGGGTTGGGTAAGGCCTTGCTCGGGACCCATGATGTGAACAATACCGTGACCAGCATCGCCCATCTTGAACAGCTCGATGCCGTGCTCTGCGCAGTTGGCAATCAGTGCATCAACTTGAGCACGTGCTTTGGGGTCTTTGATAGGTTGGTCTTGATTTTCGGTAGGAATGTCGTGGTCCATTGTTGCGGTAATTTGCGCAGGGCGTGCCACTTTGGCGCCACGGCCGTTCAGACCGAGGAATGCCACGGGCGAAGTCACCTCGTGAATGTACTCGCGATCAATGTAGAGAACGCATCTTCCGCCGTCCTCGACACGCACAGTGTGCGCATCCCAAATTTTGTCGAGAAGAGTTTTTCCCATTTTTTCTGTATTTTAAATATGTCTATGATTCTCTTCGGGGAGAGTTTGTTTGGGTTATTAGCTGAATATCAGTAGCTTTGTGCTACAAGTGAACATCAACAGCAGTGCAAGTTACTATTTTTTTTCGAATTTTGCCCTTTTTTGTGTTACAATCTTTTGTATTGAGGTGTGGTTTAGATTGGTTTTTGCCTACGAATTGATAGTGCTCTCGGCTGTTGATGATGAAATGTAGAACATTATGTATGTGCTATGATGTTGATAATCAGTAATGTGTGCGTGATGTTGAAATTGTTATTGAAAATATTTATAAATATGCTTGTTTATCCGTCGAAAATATGTAAATTTGCGGTAAGATTTGTTGAGTTAACCCAAACTTAAGGCTAATCTATGTCAGTTCATGTCATTATCAGCATCGTAGGTGGTTCGGTGGTGCTATCGCACTGTCGGAAAGCTTTTCTGTGATGTTGAACGATATGTTCCCTGAAAGCCTTTCCGACAATACTTGGATGGGCTTTTTGCTTTTTTAATTGAAGTTGAAAATTACAAAATATTAAAACATTACGACTATGCCGATTAAACTCAAAAGTGCTACTACGACAGAGACACGTCGTATGGCAGGAGCTCGTAGCCTGTGGCGCGCCAACGGAATGAAAGATGAACATTTCGGACGCCCCATCATCGGTATTGCAAACTCATTTACCCAACTTGTTCCCGGTCATGTGCATCTGCACGAAATCGGTCAACAAGTCAAACAAGAGATCGAAAAACTCGGTTGCTTCGCAGCTGAATTCAACACCATAGCCATTGATGATGGTATCGCAATGGGTCACGATGGCATGCTCTACTCGTTGCCTTCGCGTGAGATTATTGCCGATAGCGTCGAGTATATGGCAAATGCCCACAAAGTTGATGCGCTGGTATGTATTAGCAACTGCGATAAGATTACCCCCGGTATGCTTATGGCTACCATGCGTCTGAATATTCCCACAATCTTTGTTAGTGGAGGACCTATGGAGGCTGGTAACTTTGAGGGTGGTAAAGCCGACCTTATTACCGCTATGGTTAAGGCTGCCGATGAGTCGATGGACGACGAGCGCGTAGCCAAACTCGAGCGCCTTGCATGTCCCGGTTGTGGCTGTTGCTCGGGTATGTTTACCGCCAACTCGATGAACTCGCTTACCGAGGCCCTCGGACTGTCGCAAGCGGGTAATGGTACTATCCTCGCTACTCACGAGAATCGTCGCCGCTTGTTCGAAAGAGCGGCACGTCGTATCGTTGAGATGGCCGAGCGCTACTACTTTGAGGGTGACGAGAGCGTTCTGCCCAAAAGTATTGCAACCCGTGCTGCGTTCCTCAATGCAATGGCTCTTGATATTGCAATGGGTGGTTCGTCGAATACCGTACTCCACCTGTTGGCTGTTGCTCGTGAGGCAGGTGTTGATTTTACCATGAAAGATATCGATGCACTCTCGCGTCGCGTGCCCGTCCTGTGTAAGGTGTCGCCCAACTCGGCATACCATATGGAGGATGTGAACCGCGCCGGTGGTATCGCTGCTATTCTCGGTCTGTTGGCTCGCGCAGGTCTGCTCGATACATCGGTTTATCGTGTGGACTATCCTTCGCTGGCGGCATACCTTGAGGCTAATGATGTGGCAAGTGATAAGTTTACCGATGAGGCTCGATGCAACTACTTGAGTGCTCCCAGCGGACTGCTCAATATCGGTCTTGGTACCAACAACAACTATTTCGACTCGATGGAGTGCGACCGCGAGAAGGGTTGTATCCGTGATTTCGATCACGCATATTTTAATGATGGCGGCCTGGGCGTGCTGTTTGGTAATATCGCCAAAGATGGCTGTATCATCAAGACCGCAGGCGTGGACGAGGCTCTGTTCCACTTTGAGGGTACGGCTCGTGTATTTGAGTCACAAGAGCAAGCCATTGACGGCATCCTCGGAGATGTTGTTCAACCCGGTGACGTGGTGATTATTCGCTACGAGGGTCCCAAAGGTGGCCCCGGTATGCAGGAGATGCTCTACCCCACCTCGTACCTGAAGAGCAAGCATATCGACAAACAGTGTGCGCTGATTACTGACGGTCGTTTCTCGGGTGGTACCAGCGGTCTGTCGATTGGTCACGTTTCGCCCGAGGCGGCGGCAGGTGGCGCTATTGCGCTGGTTGAGACCGGCGACAAGATCGTTATCGATATTCCCTCGCGTTCGATTAACCTCGAGGTTAGCGATGAGGTTCTCGAGGAGCGTCGCGCAGCACTTGGTGGTGTGTTTGCGCCCAAGAATCGTGACCGCGTTGTACCCCGTTCGCTCCGTGCTTATGCAATGCTCGTGAGCTCGGCCGATAAGGGTGCAGTACGCATGCTGCCCGGAGAGGAGGAGTAACCTCTCCCCCACACAGATGTAAAACCTTACTTAAATAAACTATATGAACGAAAAACGACTTATGACCGGAGGTGAAGCAATGCTCGAAGTGTTGCTCCGCGAAGGTGTAGATACCATCTTTGGCTATCCCGGAGGTGGCATTATGCCGTTTTACAACTCTCTGTATGACTATACCGACCGTATTCGCCATATCTTGATGCGCCATGAGCAAGGCTGTGTGCACGCTGCACAAGGTTATGCCCGCAGTAGTGGTCGCGTGGGTGTGTGTACCGTGACCTCGGGTCCGGGTGCGACCAACACCATTACCGGACTTGCTGATGCGATGCTCGACTCTACCCCGCTGGTGGTTATCAGTGGACAGGTGCCCGTGTCGCTGCTCGGTAGTGATGCCTTCCAAGAGGTGAACTTTGTGGGTTTGGCCCAAGTGGTAACCAAATGGACTTGCCAAATCAAACACGCCTCGGAGATTGCCGATGTTATGGCGCGTGCATTCTTTATTGCTCGCTCGGGTCGTCCCGGCCCTGTGGCTATTGACTTTACCAAGAATGCACAACAGGAGTTGGTAGAGTTGGACTACAAACCGCTTAATTTTATCCGCGGTTATGTCCCTTCGCCCGACCCCGATATGGAGCAAATCAAGATTGCGGCCGAACTTATCAATAACGCAAAGAAACCTATGGCTCTGGTTGGCCAGGGTGTGACTCTTGCCGGTGCCGAGAAGGCGCTCGACGAATTCCTTCGCAAGAGTGGAATCCCCGCTGGTGCCACCATGCTCGGTCTGTCGGCTATTCCCAGCGACCACCCTCAATATTTGGGTATGCTCGGTATGCACGGTTGCTATGCGGCCAACATCAAGAACGAAGAGTGTGACCTGCTTATAGCACTCGGCATGCGCTTTGATGACCGCGTAACGTGTGATGTGAAGAAATATGGCCTCAATGCCAAAGTGGTTCACCTCGAGATTGACCCCGCCGAGATTAACAAAATTATATATGCCGATGCCCCCGTGCTCGGTGATTTGGCACAAACCCTTCCGCTGCTCACCGAAGCTATCGAGGAGCGTCGCTACGACGACTGGATGACCGAGCTGCACGAGGCAAATGCCGAGGAGTACGACAAAGTGGTTAAAGATGCTATACACCCCACCGAAGGCCATATCAAGATGGGCGAAGTTGTGGATGCAGTATCTACCGCATTCGAGGATAATGCCGTGCTCGTTACCGACGTAGGTCAACAACAACTTATGGCAACCCGTTATTTCCGCTTCCGCTCGCCCCGAAGTGTAGTTACCTCGGGAGGCCTGGGTACTATGGGATTCGGTCTGCCTGCGGCTATCGGTGCCAAACTTGCTACCCCCGAGCGCGATGTGTGCCTCTTTGTGGGAGATGGCGGTCTGCAAATGACCATACAGGAGCTTACCACCATCATGCAATCGGAGGTGGATGTTAAGATTGTCCTGCTGAATAACTACTACTTGGGCAATGTGCGTCAATGGCAAGAGATGTTCTTCGACCGCCGCTACTCGTTCACCGATTTGATGGACCCCAACTTCGAGGATATTGCACGCGCAAACTCGCTCGGTTACGCATGTGTAGAGAAACGCGAGGATTTGGCTTCGGCCATTGCCCGCATGCGTGAGTCGAAAGGTGCGTTCCTGCTTGAGGTGCGTGTCGAGCGCGAAGATAATGTGCTGCCTATGGTTGCCCCCGGCGCAGGTGTGTCGGATATGATGCTTGAGTTCAAAAAGTAAAAACGCGACACTATGACACAACAAAATAATATGGAGAAACGAGATTTCGTCATTACGATATTCTCCGAAAACAAGGTTGGTCTGCTTGGTCAGATTACCTCGATTTTCACCTACCACAATGTCAATATCGAGAGCCTTACCACCTCGGAGTCGGCCCTCGCCGGAATACACAAGTTCACTATCGTGGTGTGCGAAACACCCGACCGCGTGGAGCGTATGGTTAAGCAGGTGGAAAAACGTGTCGATATTCTCAAGGCCTTTGTATATGAGCCCGAGGATGTGGTAATGCAGGAGATTGCGCTCTACAAGGTGGCTCTGCACAAAAACGTGGAGCAACTTGTTCGTCGCTACCAACTGCGTATCCTCGAAATCTCGGACGACTATATCGTAATTGAGAAAACCGGTCACAAACACGAAACAGCGGCCCTGTTCGAAGAGCTTAAACCCTATGGCGTGTACCAATTCGTTCGTTCGGGTCAAATTGCGGTGGTTAAATCGCGCCGTGAGCTGCTTGATGAGTACCTTCAACACATGAACGAGCTCAAAGCTCGCCTTGATGCAAATATAAATGAGTAAACAATAACTTTAAAACATTCAAAACAAATGGCAAAAATGATTTTTGGCGGCGTTGAAGAGAACGTCGTTACCAGAGCGGAGTTCCCTCTGGAGAAAGCACTCGAGACTCTGAAAAATGAGACTATCGCAGTAATCGGTTATGGCGTTCAAGGCCCCGGCCAAAGCCTTAACCTGCGTGACAACGGTTTCAACGTAATCGTTGGCCAACGCAAAGGTGGTAAATCGTGGGATAAAGCCGTAGCTGACGGTTGGGTTCCCGGTGAGACTCTGTTCGACATCGAGGAGGCTGCCGAGCGCGGTACCATCATCCAATTCCTTCTGTCGGACGCAGGCCAAATCGACGCATGGC
>JAZQXR010000059.1:0-1958 GCA_045632975.1 Rikenellaceae bacterium | reverse complement strand
ATTCAGGATGTTGTGAGCGGTTGGTTGATCGACAAGAATCTCACCGAGACAGTTACAACCGTAGCTAATGAGGCGGGTGAGATGGTTGAGCAGGTGGTTAAGCATTACGACTTCTCTCAGGCTGCACTCTTCTGGATTGGTGCGTCGGTGATTTCGTTCCTCTTGCCAATCCTCAACTGGGGTAAGAAGGTTAAGGAGTAACCATTTACAATAACAATAAAAACGGGCTGCATTGCGCAGTCCGTTTTTTTGTTTTAGGCCATATCGAACTAAAAACTAAATATTTGTAGGTTAGGCGGTACACTTTTGCGCTTTTTTTCTTACCTTTGCCCGAATAAAAATATGTTATTTTTAAGATTACTACGATGAGCGAGAAAAAACTCCGTTTCGAGACACTTCAAATTCACGGTGGCTATGCACCTGACCACACCCTTTCACGTGGCTTGGCAATCTATCCGACTGCAGCATACCACTTCAAGAGTTGCGACTATGCGGCTAATCTCTTCGAGTTGAGCGAGGCCGGCAATATATATACACGAATCCACAACCCGACAACCGCTAACTACGAGAATCGTGTAGCTGCGTTGTATGGCGGTGTGGGAGCCTTGGCAACTTCGTCGGGTATGTCGGCGATTTTGCTCACCGTAACAGCTCTGGCTAAGGCGGGCGACAATATTGTCACTTCGCCATATGTGTACGGTGGTACTCACAACCAGTTCTCGATTTCGTTGCGTAACCTCGGCGTTGAGGTGCGTTTTGCGAAAGATGCTTCAGCTGAGGCTATCGAGGCGTTGATTGACGAAAAGACACGCTTCGTATTCGTGGAGTCGATGTCGAATCCGGGATGTATCGTAGCCGATATGGAGGCTTTGGCAAAGGTTGCTCACGCTCACCAGATGCCACTCGTTGTGGATAACACCTTTGGAGCTTGCGGCTACCTCTGCAATCCATTCGATTGGGGCGCCGATATCATCTGCGACTCGGCTACCAAGTGGATTAACGGTCACGGCACAGCTATGGGCGGTATCATCGTTGATGGTGGTACATTCGATTGGGGCAATGGTCGCTATCCGGAGATTGATGGTCCGTCGGAGGGTTACCACGGCTTGAACTTGTGGAAGACCTTCGGCAATCAGGCATTTATCGTAAAGTGCCGTGTGGATGGCTTGCGTGACTTTGGTTGCTGCCCTTCGCCATTTGACACCTACTTGATGATGCTTGGTCTCGAGACCCTTTCGTTGCGTGTGCGCCACGAGGCTGAGTCTACTGCTAAGTTGGCTGAGTTCTTCCGTGCAAACAAGAATGTTAAGTCGGTGAGCTACGTAGGCTTCGAGGATAATCCGAGCTACGAGTTGGCGCAGAAGTACTTCCGCAAGGGTGCTGCGTGTGTTATTTCGGTAGAGTTGGAGGGTACCTTGGAGGGTACAGTTCGCTTCGTTGAGGGGTTGAAGTTGGCTGCCAATATGACTATGATTGGCGACTCGATTACCGTGGTTACTCACCCTGCATCTACCACTCACAAGCAGTTGAGCGATGATGCTAAGGTTCGTGCGGGCATCGCTCCAACCTTGCTCCGTATCTCGGCGGGCTTGGAGGCTGTAGAGGATATTATCGAGGACTTCGAGCAGGGCTTCCAGCGAATGGAGGAGTAAAAGCAGATTCGGAATTCAGAATGCAAAATTAAAAATTAGCGAATGGCTAAATTTTTTCACGATAAAACGCCTTTGCACTTGGAGTCGGGCGAGATGTTGCCTGAGGTGACAATCGCATACGACACCTATGGTGAGCGCAATGAGGATGATTCGAATATCATCTGGGTGTGTCACGCCTTGACAGCATCGTCGGATGTGGAGTCGTGGTGGCCCGAGATGATTGGTGAGGGTAAGTTGCTCGACGCATCGCGCTACTTCATCATCTGCGCCAACTTCCTCGGCTCGCACTATGGCACTACAGGTCCA
>JAZQXR010000058.1:0-9882 GCA_045632975.1 Rikenellaceae bacterium | reverse complement strand
GGAGTTGGGTGAGGAGGCTATCTACGGCTACACCAAAATCTACCGTAAATAGTAACCAAATAATTTGACGCTTTCGGCGTTATTGCTTGAGGCGGGATTGCTCACATACGTCAGTATGTTGCGCATCCCGCCTCTTCACATGCCTTGAAATCGCCTAAATTATTTGACTACTCGGTCGCAAGCCGGATTCATCCTTACCTTGCGGCACAAAATTTCCTTAACAACTCAAATCATTCAATAAAGCCATGACCCGTCGGAGGTCGGGGCTTTTGCTTTTATCCCTAAACTCCCGAAAAAGGGAAGTTAGGGGGTGTATGTAATTTAACGGATTTAGGGAGTGTGAATGTGGTGTTTGATTGGGTGGATTGGCCACATTTGTGGCGGGAAAAGTAAAAGGGAACGTCTGTGCAAGTTCACTTGCGAACAGACGTTCCCTTTTACTTTTTTCTGCGCCTTTAGGCGCTCCCTATCAAACACCGCGACCACGGTGCCGAATAACGAGAAACGCAGTTTCTCTCAAAGTCTTTTGGGCGACTTCTCACGAAGAAAAGTCGCGAACATATCCGTTTACTCCTCGAAGAAACGAAGCTCTGCCCATACGGGACAGTGGTCGGATACGGTTTTGTTGATGTAACCGCCATCGGTCCAGACGTAAGGTGTAACGCTCTTCACAAAGAGGAAGTCGAGCAAGTACATCTCGCCTGCGGGGAGTGTTCCGGGCCAAGTCATCATTGTGGGGTCGATAATCAGGTCCATCATGGTCATCAGATGGCCGTGTGTCTGACGTTTGTCAATATCGGTCTCGGTGTTGAAGTCACCACCCAGCACGATGGTCTTGTCGGTATATTTCGACAGCTCGTTAACGGTAATCTTGGCCGATGCGAGGTGGTCGATACGCATTTGGCTCTCGCCCGAATACGAGTAGTGGGTCGATGCAAATACAAAGTCGTCATACTCGGCGATGAAGAGTTTGCGAGACTCGCCGATACTTTGCAAATCCACAAAACGGGTCGAGATAGCAGCTTTCTTCGAGAGAATACCGATACCGTACTCGCCACCGTCGAAGTTGATAGTCTTACAGAAATATGCGCCCTCATAACCGGTGAGTTTCTTGAGGCTCTCGATTTGGTCCACGCCACCCGAACGTCCGGTCTTGACATCAACCTCTTGGAGTGCCACGAAGTCGATATTGTTGTTCAGAATAACATCTGCAATATCCTTGTTACCCTTCACATTTTGGTTCCAAGTCATCACGCGCACGGTCTTGCCAGTTACGGGCGAGGGCATAGCCTTTTGGGTGATGGCAACCTGTTTGGTAACCTTGCCCACTTTGACATTGATTGCAGCCTCACGCTCCATATAGCTTTTTTGGATGTTTACAGTAATCTCGGCCTCGCCTGCGCTACCCTCGCTTTGCGATACGGTAAGCCACGAGGGCACAATGCCGTTGAGCCACGAAGCACCTGCCATCGAGGGGGTTGCGGTCCAATCGCCCGAAGCCTTGATGGTGAACTTGGCGGTGGTTTGGTCTGCTGCAAACTCAATAGCCTCGGTCGAAACCTCAACCAATGCGGCTTGCGACACACCAATCTCGATTACCGAAGGCAGTTTGGTCTCCGAATCAACATAGTGTACCTCAACCACACCTTGACGTGCATCCGCAGTGTCGTTAGCCTTGGCGGTGATTGTAATAATGTCGCCATCCACGGTGGGGGTAATCCACTTATCGGTGGTCTTAACGCTCCACTTGATGATGGTGTTCACAGCAACGTTGAGCGAACCACCCGCAGCATCAAAGGTCAGCTCGGTAGGTGCAACCTCAATCGAGCCATCGGCCTCTTGGCTCAAGGTAATCGATGTGGTAGCCTCGCCCGAGGTGAGGGTGATATTGGCGGTACGCAACTCCGAAGCGTTTGCCTCAAGGGTAAGCAACAGACCCTCGGCAGTACACTCGGCTTTGCACCACGAAGCGTCAGAGGTGGCAGTCCACTCGCCATTTGCAGTAACCTTCACAAGCAGGGTCGATGCATTTGCGGGCATGGTGAAAGCGATGTTAGCCACCGAGATTTCGTCCTCAATGGTGCCATCCGCTTGGGTCACAACGATGGTAGCCGAAGCCTCGCCCGAGGTAAGGGTGATGTTGGCAGTACGCTCGGCTGCGGTATTGGCAGCGACAGTCAGCACTACGCCGCTATCCGATGTTGATACCACACACCAATCGGAATCCGAAATGGCACTCCACTCGCCATTTGCACTCACGCCTACGGTGAGGGTGGTCGAGTCAGCAGGTACCATAACCTCCATATTTGCAACCGTAATCTCGTCCTCGATAATCACGGTGCCATCCGCTTGGTAAAGGTTAATGTAGCTGGTAGCCTCGCCACAAGTAAGGGTGATAGTTGCCTCGCGCTCCTCGGCGGTGTTAGCCTCAACCTCGATGGTAAGACGGTTCTCAAGGCGGTCGAGAAGCAGCCACTCAACATCGGCCGAGTAGTTCCACTCACCACTTGCCGACACGTTTACGCTGATAGTCGATGCTGCTGCGGGAACTGCGACATCCATCTTCGAAGCTTGGATGAAATCCTGTTGTTCAATCTGTTCGGGCTCACAAGCCAACATGGTCAGACAAACCATTAGCAGTGTAAAAATCTTTTTCATATTTATATTAATTGTTAGTTATTTGCACAAATTACACCTGCACGCTGTGCCCACCCCGTCTTATTATAATAGGTATGGAACTTGGGGTATCTTTCGGGACGAGAAACATAGACCGAAAGGCCCGAACAGCTACGCAGCAAGAACTCACCGCGATTGTAGTCCGAGTAGCCATATTCGGTGTGTCCCTCCCACAACACAACCTCGTCAAGAGCCGTGCGGAATCGACCGAGCGCCACAGAATCGGTAGCCACACGCTCTACACACTCGCCCAGGTCGTAGTAGACGTGGTTGACAAGTCCTTCGTAATATTGCAGCGAGTCCACGCTGCTCATCCACTCACGCTCGACCTTGCGTGCCGAGGCAAGCACATCAGCAGTAGCATCGGCCAGATTGTCGAGTTTGGAGAGGTCAACCAGCGATATTGCGGCATTGGGCATAACGGCTTGGGAGTAGTGGTCGATAAAGAGTTTGCACAGGGCAGAAAGGTCATTCCAATCGGAGAACAGCTGTTTGGTAATAGCCGTATAGGGGAATCCCTGAATCATAATCTCGATAGGCGAAGCTATCAGGTAGCGGCTCACCTCGCGCAGCTCCCACGCTACCTCGACACCACCCATCAGGCAGGCATCAAATAGCACAAAGTCGGGTTTCAGTTCGGCAAGACCCTCGACCAGCTGTTCGACATTCATGGCTTGGGAGCCATCATAGCCCACTGCTCGGGTCTTCCAATCGCCCTCGGCATAGCTTTTCAGCCACAACTCGGAGTGTTCGACGCCATGGCCCACTCCCTGTTTACGCACCCAATCTCCAAATGAGTTCATGTCACTCATCTTGAGCTCCTTGTGAACCCAGCCCGTGCCGTGACCACCAAAGACAAAACCGTAGTGGTGGGCAGGAGCAAGCGCCTCAACATCGGCCAGCACCATCGACATCACCTCGGGGTCGGTACAATCTATCGTTTCGTAGTTTTTGAGCATAGTACGGCTACACGAGCCTCCCTTATCGATAAGTTCGTATAGCGCGGCGCCATTGTATCGGTCGAGGAACACCAGCACACGTCCATGACCTCCGAGCGCCCCTTCGGCAATAGCACTCTCCATCTGCTCCATATTGTCGAGTAGCATTTGGCTCAAGTTGTTGGAGCCCATATAGTAGGCCACAAGCACCTGTTGGCTCATATCTTGGGTTATGTGCAACTCGGTTTCGGCCTCACCACAGGTAAGCGAAACAATCGCCTGACGGGGTTCCCCTTTGTTCACCCCGAAACCCACTTGGAGGGTACGGCCATCTATCTTTTCGACACTGCACCACTCACTACCCTGCTCCACAAGATAGCTCCACTCGTCGTTGGAGTGCACCTCCAATCGGAGCGTATCGGCACCCATATCGGCAACAATATGATCACTCTCTACATCTACATAATCGGTCTCGTTGTAGGCAAGTTGAATCACTCGGACCGTATCGACAGCGGCGCCACATGTCAGCACCACACTCGCCGAGCGACGTTCACCCAGGTTTGTATCATACTCAAGGTTCAGATGGGAGCCACCAACCGTAGCCTTGCACCACTCTGCATCCGAGAGCGCATACCAATCACCTCCGGCGCTAACCTTAACCCTTATGGTCGAGCCCTCGTAGCCTACACGCACAACCGAACTCGCGGCCTTCACATACTCCTCATTGCCTGGAGTACAACCGAGAGCGCACAGAGCGGTTAGCAGTATAAAGATAACTCTTTTCATCGACGTTTGTTTAGTGGCATTCCGTTAATCATCCAATTGCTCTTCTCGCGCTCGGGCACCATCTCGGGTCGTTTCCAATATATGCGTTCGAAGTTGAAGTAGTAGCCTTTGGCATTGCGGCCACCTCGTTGCACCTGCACATACTCCACCTTGGTCGAGCGCACCGTGCGATTGACAATATTCAGCCCCTTGGCGAGCATCAAATCGTTCACATGTTCGTGACGCAGAACGTGCATCGGCGAGTTCTCGCGCAGACCCGTTCCCGACGACTCGATGGTCGCCACAACCTTATTGAAGCGGTCGGCACTGATTCGTTCGTTGATGGTATCGCCCAATATGCCATAGGCATAGGTCATTACATTGATATTCGATGGGCTGAAAGGGTCTACCAGCATCACATCTTTGGCAGCGAGGAGCAGTCGCTCGGCCTGACTGCGAGTAGCACCCGCCGTACCGAGACCACTCAACAGTTCGAGCACCTCGGTATTATCGGGAATATTCTCCAGCGGTCGATAGTTCGCATCATAGGCGTAGCCGTAGTAGAGGTAGTGGTAGTCGATAGCGGTAAGTGTCGTATCGCCAACCACATATCGCATCATCAGCTCGGGGTAGTACCACGGTGAGCTCTGGTCGGCTGTACGCACAAACACATCCTCGTCATCGGGCACCCGCAGCTCTTGGGCCACAACACTCTGCGCCGCGAATATCACGACCAAAGCAATAACTATATCTTTCAGAAAGTATCTCATGTCCATATAACGGAGCGCGCCCCATTAAATTGGATTCCGACAAGCAAAAAAGTCCGTTGGACAGCTCTACTCATTCTCATTTACGGCCACACGCAGACGCTCAATCAGGTCGTCCGAGCCGATAATCATAGGCAGACGCAGGTAGGGTTGAATCAGACCTTTGGCATAGAGTGCACTCTTGACACCGGTGGGATTACCCTCCTCGAAGAGCATCTTCATTGCGGGTTTCAGCTTGGCCTCAACGGCACGAGCCTCGGCCTTATGTCCCGCTTGTTGGGAGTGAATCATGCTACAAAAACTCTTGGGGAAGCAGTTGGCCGCAACCGAGATTACACCCAGACCTCCCTCGTCCATAATGTCGAGTGTGAGCGAATCATCGCCCGACAACACAAAGAAATCTGCGGGTTTCTCGCGCAGGATATGGCGAATCTGCTCCATATTGCCGCTGGCCTCCTTGATACCGATGATATTGGGCACCTCTGCAAGGCGGAGGGTAGTCTCGGCGGTGATATTAACACCCGTACGCGAGGGTACGTTGTAGAGAATGATAGGCAGGGGCGAAGCCTGTGCGATAGCCTTATAGTGTTGGTAGATACCCTCTTGCGAAGGGCGGTTGTAGTAGGGAGCTACACTCAACACCGCATCGAAGCCGCGCAAGTCGAAGCGCACGATAGCATCGATAACCTCTTTGGTGCAGTTGCCACCGATACCGATAACCAGAGGCACACGTCCATTGTTCAGGCTCTTGATATAGCGGGCTATTGCCTCACGCTCATCCTGAATGATAGCGGGGGTCTCGGCAGTTGTTCCGAGGGCAACGATATAATCGACACCGCCCGAGATTACCGAGTCCACCATAGTTCCAAGCGCTCCAAAGTCGACACTACCGTCGGCATTGAAAGGGGTTATAAGCGCCACTCCGACGCCTTTATAATCGCATTTGTTCATATTATTCTCTATTATTATTTGGGTTTTAATCTTGCAAAGTTACAAATTTATTTGGCTAAAACAAGCTACCCTGAATAGGCATACTCTCTTTGGTTTGGGCTGGCTCGGGTGCGGGCTTTTCGGCCGAGGGCGAAATCATGTCCAGAAGCTCGGCAAGCGAGATGATTCTCACCCCAAGTTTCTCGGCTTTGGCCCGCTTGGCGGGGCCCATATTGTCGCCCGCAACAAGATAGTCCACCTTGGCCGACACGGCAGCTACGTTACGTCCGCCATGCTCCTCGATAAGCTCTTTGAGCTGGTCGCGGCCATGCGTAGCAAACGTACCCGAGATAACGAAGCTCCTACCCGCAAGTTCCGACGACACCGCAGAGCGGCTCTGCTGTTCGAATTGGAGTCCTGCGGCACGCAGACGCTCGATACGGCGGCGATTCTTCTCGTCGGCAAAGAACTCGATAATACAATCGGCAATTCGGCCACCCACATCCTCGGTCTCGGAGAGCGCCTCACGCGAGGCGGCCATCAATGCGTCGATATTGCCAAAGTGGGCTGCAATGGTCTTGGCCGTAGTCTCGCCCACATAGCGGATACCCAGCGCAAAGAGCACGCGGGCAAAAGGCACTTCACACGAAGCGGCTATACTCTGAATGATATTGGCAGCCGAGCGCTCGCCCAGACGTGGCAAACGAGCTATTTGGTCGGCGGTCAGGTCATAGAGGTCGGCCACATCCCGAATAAGCCCCGCCGAGTGGAGCAGTGCTATGGTCTCCTCGCCCAGCGACTCAATATTCATAGCCTTGCGAGCGACAAAGTGGGCAATCCTACCCACAATCTGCGGCGGGCACTCATCCACATTGGGGCAGAAGAACTTGGCCTCACCCTCGGGGCGCACAAGGGGCGTTCCACACTCGGGGCACACCTCGACAAAGGGGGTAGGCACGGCATCCGCGGGTCGGGCATCGAGCTCAACGGCAGTAATCTTGGGGATAATCTCGCCACCCTTCTCGACATAGACCGTATCTCCCACACGAATATCGAGGGCTGCCATCTGGTCGGCGTTGTGGAGTGTAGCACGTTTGACAACCGTTCCGGCAAGCAACACGGGTTCGAGGTTTGCCACGGGAGTAACTGCACCGGTACGTCCTACTTGGAAATCGACACTCACAAGTCGGGTCGCGGCCTGCTCGGCCTTGAACTTATACGCCACAGCCCATCGGGGTGACTTGGCGGTAAAGCCCAAACGGCTCTGGTGGGCATAGCTATTCACCTTGACAACCACGCCATCCGTCGCAAAGGGGAGCGAGTGGCGCAGTTCATCCACTCGGTCGATATAGGCATAGACCTCCTCACGCGAGCGGCACACCTGCGAGAGTTCCGACACCTTGAATCCCCACTCTCGCACAGCCTCGAGGCTCTCCATGTGGGTTGCAAAGGGGTTATGCTCGCCCGCAAAGAAGTATAGGAAGCAGTCCAGACCACGTTGGGCCGTGACTGCGGGATTTTGTTGTTTGAGACTACCCGCAGCAGCATTACGCGGATTGGCAAAGAGTTGCTCCTCGGCAGCGGCACGCTCGGCATTGAGCCTATCGAACGAGGCATAAGGCATCAGCACCTCGCCACGAATCTCGAACTGCACGGGATAACCCTCACCACGCAGACGCAAGGGCACCGAGCCTATGGTACGCACATTGGCCGTAACATCGTCACCACGAACTCCATCACCACGCGTAACCGCACGCAACAGTCTACCCTCGCGGTAGGTGAGCGAGATAGCCGTGCCATCGAACTTCAGCTCGGTGACATACTCCACACCCTCGACCTCGCGCTCCACGCGGTCGAAAAACTCACCCAACTCCTCGCGCGAATAGGTATTCGACAGCGAGAGCATAGGCGAGGCGTGTGTGACGCTCTGGAACTCACGCGTCAGGTCGCTGCCAACGCGATGTGTGGGCGAATCGGGGTCGTCCCACTCGGGGTGAGCTTGCTCCAAGTCCTGAAGCTCGCGCATAAGACGGTCGAACTCAACATCTTCAATCTCGGGGGCGTTCTCAACGTAGTATTTGTGGTTGTGGTAATCGAGCAGTTGTCGCAGCTCGGATATACGTTTGTGCATGGTGGTCGCTTTTTTTTGCGTAAAGGTAATAATTTTGGCGAAAAAGTTGCTACCAAAACGGTGCCCAACGAAAAAAAAATGCGTTGGAGCGCATTGTATTAACGATTTTTGTGTATACTTGCACTAAAATTATAACCCAATATGACACCAACAAACACACCAAAGAAAAGAGTAATAATCAGTTATAAAAATCTTCCCGAGGAGTTGCAGAATTTGCTTAAAGCACAACACCCCGAAGGTTTCAGTGACTGCATGATTCGCATAGACAAGGGACCCGGCGATTTTTTCTATGCCGTACTTCTCGAGACCGACGATATTAGCTACCTCGTAAAGATTGACGTCAAAATCGACGACGAGATTGACGATGACGACGACAAAGAGTACTACGACGAGGATATCAAAGGCGCCGACCAAATCGAGGATACAGACGACGAGGATGAGTAATCGATTGCCCCTCCACCCCTAATAAAGTTCCAAACAGAGCGAACTCAAAACAAGACAAGCCTGCCTAACATTGCGTTAGGTAGGCTTAATTTATAGGTATAGGGGATTAACAGATTAAAAATAGCACAAATTTGTAATTATTTCAATTTTTCGATAAAATCGTTGGTGGTTTAAAATATTTGTTGTACTTTTACGACAGCAAAGTAGAAAATTATGGCAAAAATCAAGAAGGCATACTTCTGCAAAAGTTGCGGATACGAGGCTCCCAAGTGGATGGGACGTTGCCCCGCGTGTGGCGAGTGGAACACCATGGCCGAGGAGCCAACCACCGCCCCCGTCAAGAGTCGCGGCACGGTGCAGCCCTCTACCCCACCCGTTCGTGTGGATGAGGTCGTAAAGCCCGAGTTCGAGCGTATCGACGTGGGTATTGCGGAGGTAAACCGCGTGCTGGGCGGAGGACTCGTTCCGGGGTCGTTCATCCTGTTGGGTGGAGAGCCTGGAATCGGCAAATCTACTTTGAGCCTGCAACTTGCACTCGCCGACAATCGACTCACCACGCTCTACGTTTCGGGCGAGGAGTCGGCATCGCAAATCAAGATTCGCGCCGACCGCATAGGCGGAACCAACCACGAGTGCTACATCTACTCGGACACATGCTTGGAGAATATCCTCGCTCAAATCGAGGCCATGAATCCGGGGTTGGTAATCATCGACTCGATACAGACCGTCTACACCGACACCGTAGAGTCGACCGCCGGCAGCGTAAGTCAGATTCGTGAGTGCGCAGGCATGTTGCTCAAATATGCCAAGTCGCTGGGAATACCCATTATCATCATCGGTCACATCACCAAGGATGGTGCTATTGCGGGCCCCAAGATTCTGGAGCACATGGTAGACGTGGTACTCCAATTCGAGGGCGACGAGGGCAACATCTACCGCATACTGCGCGGAGCGAAGAACCGTTTTGGTGCAACCTTCGAGATTGGCGTATTCGAAATGTGCGCCGAGGGTCTGCGCGAGGTGGACAACCCCTCGGAGATACTGCTCGGACACTACGAGGAGCCTTTGAGCGGAGTAGCCGTGGGCGCCGCCGTAGACGGCATCAGACCCTATCTTATTGAGACCCAAGCGCTGGTAAGCAACGCCGCGTACGGAACACCCCAACGCACCGCAACAGGGTACGACCATCGCCGATTGAGTATGCTGCTGGCCATCCTCGAGAAGCGCGTAG
>JAZQXR010000057.1:0-4006 GCA_045632975.1 Rikenellaceae bacterium | reverse complement strand
CTTCATCATCATACGGCGATAGGGCTTCTGCTCGCAGCTCACCTTTACCATATATACATCAACGTCGATACCGAAGTGCTTACCAGCCATGGCGATTGCCGAGCCCCATTGTCCTGCTCCGGTCTCGGTAGTCAGGTGTTTGATACCCTGCATCTTGTTGTAGTAGGCTTGAGGCACAGCCGAGTTGGTCTTGTGTGAGCCCGAGGGCGAAACGCTCTCATTCTTGAAGTAAATTTTGGCAGGGGTTTGCAACATACGCTCCAAACCGTGTGCGCGTACCAGCGGAGTGTTACGCCAGATACGGAAGATATCTTGAACATCTTGGGGGATGTCGATATAGCGTTCGGTGCTCAACTCTTGCTCGGCAAGTTCGCGTGCGAAGATAACCGACAGATCGTCGACCGACATAGGTTTGTGGGTCTGTGGATGAAGCGGCGGCAGAGGCTTGTTAGGCATATCGGCCACGATATTGTACCACTGTTTAGGATTTTCACTCTCGGGAAGCAAGATTTTCTTGGTTACCATAGTTGTGTTATTTATTCTTGTTTGGTGTTTGTTTTGGGTTACTTGTATATTCAAATGCCCCCGTCGTATATCAAACAACGGGGGCATCCAATCTGTTATCTTATTGTGCTTAACACGCGCATCAGTCTGCTACCATTGTTTGATTGCCAACGGAAGCCACCACCAACGTGCTATGTTAATACGGTTGTGCATAAGTTTCTCGGATACAGACGCAAACTTACACATCTTTTTTCAATCTGCCAAACAATTTCTCTAAAAATTGTACTGAATCATGGTTTGCACGCGGTTGGCATGACCCTTGGCTCCATCCTGATTTTTGCGAGTTCCATAGAGGTACTCGAGAGCTATGCGGCAGTTGGGGGCAAGTTTGTAGAATACGTTGGCAAATATGTATTGTCCTTTCTTGTACTCGCCACCCGGCTTGTAACCGTGCGCATGGTCGACATTAACCTCGGAATAACCTCCCGACACAAAGATTCTCGGCGTAATATTGTATTGCAGTGCAGCGAACCAACCCCACATGGTAGGCATCTGCATCTCGCCCTTGTCATCGGGTTTGGGCACAACATCGAGTCCCGAGCCGGTGAGGTCTTGCAGATACGGGGTAATACCCTTGCCATAGACTCCGTTCATGGTAATATTAAAGTGGCGAGCAAATGCAATGTTACCGCTCAACTGAACACCATAACCCACCTCCTTGCGATTCTTATTCTCTAACAAATCGCGGTAGTACATTGTGCGGGCAACACCCGATACGCGGATATGGCTACGCTGGTAGCGTCCCCACGCATACTCCGCATAGGCTACAAAGTCGGGAATACGTTGAGTTTGTGCGGCTATTTCGTCGGGGATATAAGTACCATCGACCGAGGGCGTCTCGGCAGCAGCCGAGATTGTAAATCCTCGTCCGGGCTCATAGCCAAAGGTATGTGTGTAGCGAATCACCTCATTGAAATTGCTATTGTAGGCATTGGGACCCTGAAAATCAATCGTATTGGGGGCTGCCTGCAAGTCGCAGAATGTAGTATATGTGCGACCTAACAAAAGACCCTTGAACGACACAAAGGCTTGGCGCAGAGCAAGATTACTCTTGTAGCCACGGAAATCGGTCTCGATATAGGTCACAACATCGCCCAGCGCACCCGTATGGGCAATACCTCGGAAGAACAGCCTTGATGTAGTCGCACTCATAAACAGTTTTTGACGATTGGCATAGGTGCTGTGGGTGGCGATGTCGGCAGGTATAAAGTCGGTATTATTCGAAATACCCTCGAAATCATAACCCGCACGCAGACTCACGAATCCGCCGAGAGCCAGCGAAATACGATTATTATGCGAGGTCATAATCACATTTGGGCGATGCGACTGCTTGAAACCATCCACATGGTTCCTATCAAAGATAATGGCTGCCATCTCGCCGGCTTGGCGCTCCACCGAATCACGATGAGCAGGGTGGTACTTATAGAGCCCCAGCACCACAACATGAGGCTTGTAAGAGGAGGTTTCGGGCGACTGCGCCTTCAATCCCTCGACAGCAAACAACGCTGTTGCCAACATTAGTAAAACTCTTTTCATAACATACATATATTAGGTTCATAATAAAAAGTGGCAATCAGAGACTGCAACAGCTCGCAAGTGGCAAGATATGTGCCAATATTTTCGTATCTTTGTCGCACTTTTTCAGGTTTTAGTAATGGCTTTTTTCTATTGGACACTGACCGCGCTGGCTATCATCATTGATATGGTGGTTGTGATAGCCCTGCGCAAACGCAATGCCCGAGTGGGCATGTGGGCCTATGGTGTGTTTGCTTTTGTGTGTGACATAGTAACCCGCATTGTGCCCTACATAAACCCTATCGGCGAGCGAGCGCCATTGATACCTGTATTTTGTGGCTATCTATTTCTGCTCACCGCTTGCACCAAAGTGATTATCGCCGCAGGATGGATGCTCGGCCGCAGACGCCCAACACGCCGACGAGCCTGGATGAGGCGTTCGTTGATTCTGGCTACGCTATTCCTTACGATGATGATTGCCGGAACGGTGTATCCGACACGCAATCTGCACGTAGAACATGTGGAGTGTAGTTTTGACAATCTACCCGAGGCGTTCGATGGTGTCCGCATCGGATTCTTCACCGATGTTCATATAGGTTGTCTTACATCGAGCGACAAACTTCTAAACTCGGTGGTAGATTCGCTCAATTCGGCAGAGTGTTTGTTTGCTGTCAATGGTGGCGACATTGTCAATATCCGCAACAGCGAACTCACACCCCACAAACGGAGCATCCTTGCTCGACTTCGCATGCCTGTGTACTCGGTTATGGGCAACCACGATTTGGGCTACTATCGACGCGACACGCTCGAATACAGCGTTGCCCAATCGACTGCCGACCTCAAAGCTATTATCGACACGATGGGCTGGATGCGCCTTGACAACGATTCGAGATGGATTCACTACGGTGGCGACAGCATTGTGATTACGGGCATTGAGTTCAACCGCAAGGCTGCTGACGACCGCCATAAACGAGATGTGGGTGGTGTAAATATTGACTCACTGATGAGCACCATCCCCGAAGGAAGTTTCAACATTGCCGTAAGTCATATTCCCCAATATTGGCACCGCATTGCAGCCTCCGAGGCGGGCGACCTAACCCTATCGGGACACACCCACGCCATGCAGTGTGTCATAACCGTGCGCGGACATCGCTTCTCGCCCGCGTCCCTACTCTACGACGAGTGGGGTGGTCGCTATGACAAAGGCGGCAAAACACTATACATAAGCGAAGGTGTCGGTTTTGCCGGTATTCCCATACGCATTGGCACACCTCCGCAAATTGCTATAATCACACTCCGAAGATGCGAATAGTTCTATCCGTAGCGCTCTCGTCAGACTGGTGTCTTGACGACTGCTCCGAACAACGACTTGTCATATCCAACGAAAAGGATTGGGACGAGGTCTATGCCCTGCGCGGCGAGTGCGACGCCATACTTGTTGGCGCCGAGACCTTGCGACGCGACAACCCCGGACTCCGAATCAAATCGGAGTTGATACGCTCCGAACGCGTGGCCCGTGGCATGCCACCCGACATCAGTCGCATCACCATGACCCGCACCGGACAGCTTGACCCCAACCTCAAATTCTTCTCACCCAACGGCGATGCCATTGTATTCACCGAGAGCCCCTCGGGATGCGTTGAGCAGGCCACCCGCGTAATATGTCGCAAGAATCTGTCGGCACGTATCGTGACTGATGAGCTTGAGAAGATGGGGTGTCAAACGCTCATGGTCGAGGGTGGAGCACAGATACTTCGCATGTTCCTCTCGGAGGGCGTGTTCGACGAACTTCGCGTAGCCCAATCGCCCATTACAGTTGGTCAAGACTCCGCGCCCAAACTCGTAGAGCCGTGGCGCATGTACCCTACCCGACTCGACCGCTGCTACCACCTCGACGACATGGAGATTCGCTGGTATAGTCGTGCCG
>JAZQXR010000056.1:0-28099 GCA_045632975.1 Rikenellaceae bacterium | reverse complement strand
TGCGTATTGACAAGAATCGTGTGAATATCGCCGAGATGTTGCCCACCGATACCCAAGGTGAGGCTATTACCGGAGGCTATATCGTAGAGTTCCACTATGGTAGTGACTCGGGTCAATGGTGCTGGGATATGCCCTACTTGCGTGGTGGCTCGGGCGCAAGTGTCAAAGTTCCCAAAATTGAGGATAGCAACGAGGCACAACGCGACTACATCATGAACTATGTAATGACCATCGACAACTGGTTCGCATCGGGCGAGAATATTCCCGAACTGATGGAGAAATATATCGACATGCCTTCGTGGGCGGCACAATGGTTGGTATTCGAGCTCTCTGGTACTACCGAGCCTCAAGGCCCCAATAGCTGGTATACCCACAAACAACGCGGTGATGACAAGTGGTACTGTGGCCCTGCGTGGGACTTTGACTACCGCTCTTACATCCCCTCGCGAGCAAGCAATTGGGAGAACTTCAATGCGCTGTATATGCCCGAGATGTGTCGCTATCGTCCCTTCGAGCAAGAGCTGGTATCGCAATGGCGTACCTATATCGAGCCCCTGCTGCCCGAGTTGTTGCAGTATATCGAGGATCAACGAGACTATTTGCGCCTGTCGGCCGAGGCTAACTGGAACCTCCACGAGCAGAACCTGCTGGAGGATGGTCGTCGTGAGAATGGTGATGAGCAGATTCCGTGGGATTCGGCACTCGATCGCATGATTCAATACCTCGAGCTCAAGTGGGATTTCGTAAGTAAAAACATCACAAACTTGTAGTGGCTGATGGGTGATTACCGCAACATAAATATCCGAAATAAGAGGGCAACCTACGATTACGAGATTCTGGATGAGTATCTGGCCGGTATCGTGCTGGTCGGTACCGAGATTAAATCTCTGCGTCGTGGCAAGGCGTCGATGAACGACTGCTATTGCTACTTCGACCGAGGTGAACTCTATATCAAGGGCCTCAATATTTCGGAGTATGAGTGGGGTACCTATAATAACCACCAGCCCAAACGTGACCGCAAACTGTTGTTGCAAAAGCGCGAACTCGATAAGTTGGCACGTGCAACGCAGGATGTGGGTCTGACGATTGTGGGTCTGCGTGTTTTTATCAACGAGCGTGGTCTGGCTAAAGTGGCTATCGGCTTGTGTCGTGGACGCAAGAGCTTCGACAAACGCGAGTACATCAAGGAGAAAGATGCCAAACGCGAGATGGATCGCGCACGTCGCATCACATTGTAAACAAAATCAAGACAAACAAAATGGCTAATATACTGTGTATCGAAACGAGCGCAGCAATCTGTTCTGTGGCCCTGTCCGTAAAGGGTGAGGTTGTTGCCGTGCGTGAGAGCGATGGCGGACGCGACCATGCCGGTAATATCGGCGTGTTTGCCGACGAGATTCTGCGCGCCAATGGCCTCGACCCCGACGATTTGGATGCTGTGGCGGTTAGTGCTGGCCCGGGCTCTTATACGGGACTCCGTATCGGCGTGTCGTTTGCCAAAGGCTTGTGCTACGGATTGGGTATTCCACTTATCTCGGTGGGCTCGCTTGCATCGCTTGTGGAGGTTGCTACGGAGGACTACGAAGCGGGAGTGCTCTCGGTTGCCGAGTGGGATAAGGCACTGCTTGTGCCTATGATTGATGCCCGCCGCATGGAAGTATATACCTGTGTCTTTGATTCGGCAGGAAATGCCCTGTCGCATGTCGAAGCGAAGATTATAGATGCCGATAGCTTTGCCGACCAACGTGCCTCGGTTGCAGCTAATGGTGGCGAACTGATTATTCTGGGTGATGGAGCTGCCAAGTGCCGCGAGGTGTTGCCCGATGCCCGCTTTATAGAGGTCGCCCCCTCGGCTCGCGGACTTGCCCGCTTGGCACAACGAGCATTCGACCAGAAAAACTTTGAGAATATAGCCTACTATGAGCCTTTCTACCTGAAAGACTTTGTGGTGACAAAATCCAAGAAGAACCCTCTCGCTAAATAGTAAACCCATGGGATACCAAGAAGAAAAACAGCGACAACTCGATAGTCGTTACCTGCGAATGGCTCGTGTGTGGGCCGAAAACTCATATTGTGTGCGCCGCCAAGTCGGTGCACTTATCGTTAAGGATAAGATGATTATCTCGGACGGATATAACGGCACCCCCGCCGGCTTCGAGAATATCTGTGAGGATGATATGGGACTCACCAAACCCTATGTTCTGCACGCCGAGGCTAATGCCATCACCAAAGTGGCAAAGAGTGCCAATAACTGCGACGGAGCAACCCTCTATATTACGGCTTCGCCCTGTATCGAGTGCGCCAAACTGATTATTCAGGCGGGTATTCGACGCGTGGTGTATAGCGACCCCTACCGCAACGAGGACGGACTCGACCTGTTGCGCCGTGTGGGTATCGAGATTGTTCAGATTGATTCCTGATATAACGCAATAAATTAAATAAAGATACCGTATGATGAAGAAAACACTCATTACACTTATGACAGCATTTGCACTTGCCGGTTGTGCGGCAGATCGCAACCCCCTGCTTGATGCGGCTTCGACGCCCTTCGACACCCCCGAATTTACCAAAATCGAGCTTGCTCACTTCAAACCCGCCTTCGAGGTAGCCCTGCAACAGGCACGCGAAGAGTTGCGCGGTGTGGTAGAGAATCCCGAGGCGCCCACCTTCGAGAATACCGTGGTGGCTTTGGAGCGTGGTGGCAAACTGCTCAACAATGTAGGAAACATCTTCTTTAACCTCAATATGACCGTCACCAACGACGAGATGCAAGCTCTTGCCCAAGAGATTCAGCCTATGTTGGTGGAGTTCAGCAACGATATGATGCTTGACCCCGTGCTCTATGAGCGTGTTCGTACCGTGTGGGAGAGCCGAGAGCAACTTAACCTCGATACCGAGGATAGCATGCTGCTTGTCAAAACCTACAAAGGCTTTGTGCGTAGTGGTGCAGGTCTCAATGAGGAGCAAAAACAGAAATATCGCGAGCTGTCGACTGAGCTGTCGAGCCTGACACTCAAATTCGGTCAAAATGTATTGGCTGCGACCAATGCATTCAGCATCAATATCGCTCCCGAGGATTCGGCTAAAGTTGCCGAGTTGCCCGACTTCGTGCGTGATGCGATGGCTTCGGAGGCAAAGGCCAAAGGCCAAGAGGGTTGGACTGTGAATCTGCAATATGCAAGTATGTCGCCCTTTATGACCTATTCGACCGACCGCGAGCTCAAAGAGAAACTATATCGTGCAAGCGCTTCGAAGAGCTTTGGTGGTGAGTTCGATAACTCGGAGAATGCCAAACGCATTGCAGAGTTGCGTATGCAGATGGCACAACTGCTCGGTTACAATACCTATGCTGATTTTGTGCTCGAGGAGCGTATGGCACTCAACGTGGAGGGTGTGAATGGCCTGTTGGGTGAACTTCTCACCGCAACCAAGAGCTATGCCGATGCCGAGGTTAAGGCTATCGAGAACTATGCCAAGAAGAGTGGTATCTACGGTGCCGATTTCGAGATGATGCCGTGGGATTGGGCTTACTTCAGCGAGAAATACAAAAACGAGAACTATAATGTAAGCGAGGAGCTGACAAAACCCTACTTCGAGCTTGAGCATACCAAACAGGCTATCTTCGGTCTTGCCGAGAAACTCTATGGTATTCGCTTTGTTAAGCGCGACGACATCGAGCCCTACCATCCCGAAGTGACCGTGTATGAGGTTACCGAGGCTGATGGTACTACTATCGGTGTCCTCTATATGGACTTCTTCCCCCGCGAGAGCAAACGTGGCGGTGCATGGATGACCTCGTTCCGTGATAAAGCTATCTCGGCAGATGGCGAGAATATCATGCCTCTGATTTCGATGTGCTGCAACTTCACCAAACCCACCGAGAGTGCACCTTCACTTCTGACTTTCGATGAGTTCGAGACCTTCCTGCACGAGTTTGGTCACTGCCTGCACGGTCTGCTGGCCGAGGGTAAATACGAGTCGTTGTCGGGCACTGCCGTATATCGCGACTTCGTAGAGCTCCCCTCACAAATCATGGAGAACTGGGCGACCGAGCCAGAGTTCCTCGATATGGCAGCCGTTCACTACCAAACAGGCGAGAAGATGCCCGCCGAGATGGTTCGTAATATCATCGCAGCACGCAACTACTTGGCTGCTTATGGCAACGTTCGCCAACTCTCGTTCGGTCTGCTCGATATGGCATACCATAGCATTACAGCTCCCATTGAGCAAAGCGTCGAGGAGTTTGAGATTGCTGCTGTAGCTCCTACCCAAGTGCTGACTCGTGTTGATGGTACTGCTATTACCACCTCGTTCACTCACATCTTCTCGGGCGGTTATGCAGCGGGCTACTACTCGTACAAGTGGGCCGAGGTGCTGGATGCCGATGCATTCGCAATGTTCAAGGAGAACGGTATCTTTAGCCGCGAGGTTGCAGAGTCGTTCCGTCGTAATGTGTTGAGTCAAGGTGGACACGAGCACCCCATGACACTCTATGTGCGCTTCCGTGGCCACAAACCCGAGGTGTCGGCGCTTATCGACCGCATGGAACTCAAGAAATAACGCCAACAACATCTAATAATACCAACTCATTAACCTAAAGCTACATGAAACGAATTGTTAAGAGTGTCTGCTTGGTTACCGTGCTGATTTGTGCAACGTCACTTTCGGCTCAAAACAGGACCAAACAGCCTGCCTATTTGAATGAAGATGCACCTATTGAGGTGCGTGTTGAGGATGCACTCTCGCGTATGACCCTCGACGAGAAGGTGGCATTTATTCATGCTCAATCCAAGTTCTCGGCTCCGGGTGTTCCCCGTTTGGGTATTCCCGAGGTTTGGTGTACTGACTCGTCGCACGGTGTCCGTGAGGAGTGCATGTGGGATAAGTGGTCGGGCGCGGAGTGGACCAATGATGCTTGTACTGCATACCCCTCGCTTACATGCCTTGCCGCAACGTGGGATACGGAGCTTGCTTCGAACTATGGTGTTGCTATTGGTGAGGAGGCTCGCTACCGCAACAAAACCGTTCTGCTCGGTCCCGGTGTGAATATCTATCGTACACCGCTGTGTGGCCGCAACCACGAGTATATGGGTGAAGATCCCTATCTGGTGAGCCGTCTGGCCGTGCCCTATGTTAAGGGTGTCCAAACCAATGGCGTTGCAACCTGTGTGAAACACTTCGCACTCAACAACCAAGAGACGCGTCGTCACTTTGTCGATGTCGAGATTAGTGACCGCGCTCTGTATGAGATCTATCTGCCCGCGTTCAAAGCTGCAATGCTCGAGGGCGGCTCATGGTCTATCATGGGTGCGTACATGAAGTACAAAGGCGAACACTGCTGTCATAACCAATATCTGCTCAACAACATTCTGAAAGGTGAGTGGGGCTGGGATGGTGTCGTTATCTCGGATTGGGGTGGAACTCACGATACCCACCAAGCAATCTACAACGGTCTCGACCTCGAGTTCGGAACATGGACTGATGGCCTTTCGAAAGGTAAGGCAAATGCCTACGACTCGTACCACTTTGGTGATACCCTTCGCTCGCTTGTTGAGGCGGGCAAAGTTCCTCAAGATGTTCTGGATGATAAGGTGCGCCGCGTATTGCGCATGGTATTCCGTACCACTATGAGCAAGGATCGCCCCTATGGTAGCTTCGTGAGCCCCGAGCACTCGGCTACGGCCCTCTCTATTGCACAGGGTGGTATTGTTCTGCTCAAAAACGAGAGCGCAGTTCTCCCGATGAAGCCCGCTGCTGTTAAGAAACTTCTCGTGGTTGGTGATGTTGCAACGGCCAGCATGATGAAGAGTGGTAGTAGCACTACGCTCAAAGCGGCATACGAAATCTTTCCGCTCGATGGTGTTCGTGCCGCTTACCCCGAGGCAGAGATTACCTATATGAAAGGCTATTCGCCCGACAGCAAAGCAAAGGTTGAGAACGTCAAGGATATTGTTAAGGCTGCACGCGAGGCGGATGCCGTAATATTCTTCGCAGGACTCTACTACAAAGGTGGCCAAGACGCCGAGGGTGTTGACCGTAAGACTATGGACTTGCCCTATGGTCAAAACGAGCTTATCAGCGCTCTGTGTGGCGCAAACCCCAACTATGCTGTGGTTGTGGTTTCGGGTACAGGTGTCGCTATGCCGTGGAAAGATAGCGTCCCCGCTATTGTTCAGGGCTGGCACTGTGGCTCGGAGGCCGGTCGAGCTCTGGCTTCGGTGATTACCGGTGAGGTTAACCCTTCGGGTAAACTCCCCTATACCTATTACACTAATCTCGAGCAGTGTGGTGCTCACGTGATGGGTGACTACCCCGGCGATGAGAGCCACCACCAAGTGTATCGTGATGATATCTTCGTTGGCTACCGCTATATCGATATGAAGGGTATTACACCTAACTTCCCCTTCGGCCATGGTTTGAGCTACACAACCTTTGAGTATAACAATGTTCGCATCAATAGAGCAAAGGGTAGTGCTACATCCAAATTTGAGGTGTCAGTAGATGTGACCAATACCGGTAAGGTTGATGGCAAGGAGATTGTTCAGCTCTATGTGTCGGCGCCCAAAGGCTCGTTGGAATATCGTGCCGTAAAGGAGCTCAAAGGCTTTGCGAAGGTTGCGCTCAAGGCGGGTGAAACCAAGACCGTAACCATCCCTCTCGACTACTCGTCGTTGGCATACTTCGATGAGAAGATGCACGATTGGAATGTGCTCCCCGGTGAGTATAAAGCTATTATCGGTGCATCGAGCCAGGATTTGCGTGGCGAGGTGGCATTCGAGGTGAAGTAGAAACGTTTATAAACTAAAAAGCACTTGCCGCGTACTCGCTCTGTGGAGCAGGGCGCGGCAAGTGTTGTTAAATGAGATATATTATGGAACAGAAAATTGTACTTCCGACTCCTGTTGATAATGGAACTTCGTTTGTTGCGGCACTCGGTGCTCGCCGTACCGTGCGTGAAATGTCTGCCGAGCCTCTATCTATCGACCAAGTGTCGGGCGTATTGTGGGCTGCTGCGGGTATCAACCGCCCCGAGTGCGGCAAACGTACTGCACCATCGGCTTTGGCGCTCTATCCGCTTACTGTCTATGCATTCTTCGCTGATGGCGTATATGCCTACGATGCGGCTTCGCACACTTTGACACTTGTTGTGGAGGGCGACCATTTGGCAATTACGGGTCGCCAGGAGTTTGTCGCAACCGCACCTCTCAATCTGGTATATGTGGCCGATTTGAGTGTGTATGACAATGCGCCTGCTCATTTGGAGAACTTGAAGCGCTTCCTCGCAGGACAAGATGCTGCTTGCTGTGTGCAGAATGCCAACCTGTGGGCTGCGGCTAATGGTCTTGCGGCCGTAACTCGAGCCAGCTTTGTCGAGAGTGAGTTGCTCTCGCTTCTGGGTCTTGACTCCGCACGATATACCGTTGTTATGGCACAAAGTTTAGGTAAACCCGCATTCGATGGCCAAAATAGCAAAAACTAATGCAGCACGACTGCTCGATGCCGCGCGTATTGAGTATTCGCTTGTCCCGTATGAGGTCGATGAGTCGAACCTCGCGGCAGACCATGTGGCCGAACAGCTTGGAGAACCGATTGAGAGAGTGTTCAAAACACTTGTGCTGCGTGGCGACCGCACGGGTATATTCGTGTGTGTCGTACCGGGTGACCTCGAGGTCGATTTGAAGAGTGCCGCCCGTGTGTCGGGTAACAAGAGTGCCGAGATGATTCAGGTAAAAGAGCTGTTGCCCACTACGGGATATATCCGTGGTGGATGTTCGCCTATCGGTATGCGAAAACAGTTCCCGACCTACATCCACGAAACCTGTATCCTGTACGATACGATATATGTGAGTGCGGGTGTCCGTGGTTTGCAGATTTGTATCGCGCCCGATGACCTTATCTCCATGTCGGGGGCGGAGATAGCCGAATTATGTAAATAATAAACATCATTACCAAAACGAGCGTGTCCAACAAGTTTTCGGACACGCTCGTTTTGTGTGTTATTCCATCGACTAATCGTCGTACAAACTATCGAAGCGGCTACGCGACTTGTCGTACTTCAGGTCGGCCAGCAGTGACGACTTGACTCCAATGTGGAAACTCCATCCTTTACATGTGCCGATAGGTGTCCAGTTGAAGTTCATCTGCCAGCAGTGCAAATCTCGTGTCAGAGTGAATGTACCAATCGAGAGCTTCCGCGCCATAATGTCGTAACCTCCATTGAATGTAATAGCCCATTTGGGCGTAAGGTTGAGGCTTCCGTTGAACTGCACGGCTTGTGTGATATTCTTCTTTATACCATTGTTGGTATAGTTGATAGAGTAGCTGAATCCGAGGTTCCACGGGATACTGAAGTCGTAGTATGTCGAGACCATCATCTGCCTTCGTATGTGCGGGTCCATCTCGATTGAGGTGTCAAATGGATTTAGGAACATCATTGCACCGCTGTTGATGTCGTTTATCGCCGGTTGATTTGAGCGTTTGGAGTTGAATGTATATGCAAAACTCCAACCTGTGCTGGCAATACGACCAAACTTTCCATTGCCGATGTTGAACTGATTTATCTTGCGTCCGTTCTTGTCTACTTTATACATATCAAGTATGGCGCTCAAGTTCAGACCGAAGTTGCCATAGATGGTTGTACGCAGGCTCAAGTTGATATTCGACAGATTGAGCGAGTCGGCCAAGAAGTTGTACGAACCGCTGAACGAGAAGTTGTCGATAAGTTTAATCTTCTTCATGCCGGTCGAGTCGGTGCGACTGCGAACCTTCATCTCGAGCGAGTTTGCCACACTGAACGAGAGCGAACCCGTACGACCCGAACCCGGAACGCCATAAGCGTTGTTGGAGTAGGGCGAGTAGGTCTGATAACGACCCGTCGAGTCACTCTGCACAACCTCGTAGTAACCATACTTCATCTTACTGAAATCGGGCGCAAACGAGAAACTTGCTTGCGGAGTGATGACGTGGCGAATAGCTCGAATCAGCGGGTCACGACCGGCAAACGAGAGCATACCATAGAGTTTGGTCGATGCCGAGGCGCTCAAGCTCCAGTTATGAAGGTGGTAGAATCCCCATGTCGGGTCGAGTGTTACGAGCTCGTGGTTGATGGGATCCCACTCCTTGTTCTCCTTCTTGAAGTACCAACGTGCGTTGTAATTGAACGAAGGCGACAGGCTGATATACTTCAGCAGGTTGAACGATGCCGAGATGGGTATTTGGTGTTGAATACCGTTCTTCATTTTGAGCAACGTCTCGCGGGTGAGGAACTCGTCCTCGGTGGTGGTGACGGTGTTTGTCATGCTTGCGGTATAGCTCATAGAGATTTTCTCATACCACTTCTCCTTGCCGCCTGTCGAGAACTTGCTCTTGAAGGGGTTCATACGCGATATGCTGAATACGGCTGTGGGGAACGATGCTGCAATAGTCTTGTTGCGCGAGTTTTGAGACAACTGCATGTTGGTTGAGAACGAACCTGCCAATTTGCCCGACCAGCTCTTTGAGTATGCAATTGACGAGTTGGTTTGGGTGTTAGCCGATTCGAGGGCGTTGGTCGAAGCCTGTTTGTTGTAGCCCGCGGTTGCGAAGTTTACGTTGGCCGAGAATGACGAACTCGGACGGAACTTGGAGTCTTGTTGGTGTGTCCAAGTGAGCTTGAAGTTACCTACACCATCGCCATCGGTTACGGTGCGGGCGTAGTTGGCATTCACATTACCACTGAACTTGTAGCGCACCACATAGCGCGATGAGGCCGAGGCCTGCCACGAACCGAGAGTGTAGATACCGCCCAACAGCGTGAGGTCGGCATGCTCGCCAAAGGTAAAGTAGTAACCACCATCACGCAGATAGAAACCACGCGAGCTCTCCTCTCCATAGGTCGGCATGATGAATCCCGATTTGGGGCCGGTCGATATGGGGAAGAAACCTCCCGGCAGTCCGACGGGGTAGAGGGGTACATCCTCCATTACGAAGTATGCGGGACCGGTAATCACCTTCTTGCCGGGGATTACCTTCGCTTTAGTCATTTGGATATAGAAGTGCGGGTGGTCGGTGTGGTCACAAGTGGTGTACTTACCGCCGGCAAGGTTAATGGAGTTGTCGGGCATCTTTTTAACCTTACGACCAATCAGATAACCCTCGCCATCTTTGGTAGCTACTCCGTGGATGTTGGCCTTTGCACTACTCATGTTGTAGGTCATCGAGTCCATGGTGTAGTTAGCACCGCTGTCGATAAACTCGGGTCGCACATGCTCGATGCCACGCAGGGTGTCCTCGGTGTAACCTTTGGCGAAAATCTCTTTGCTGTTTACCGTCAGGGTCATGTAGTCGGCTTTCAGGTTCATGCGCTGATATTTCACATCGCCCTGTGTATAGATGTAAATCTTGCCCTCCTGTACATTGTAGACCAATGAGTCTTTGTTCTTACCGTAAACGATATCGTCAAGGAATGCCTTTTTCTTCTTGGCGGTGTCGGCTACGGGCTCCTCCTCGCCGAAGATGGGTGTGTAGTCCGAGAGGGCCGGGGTCGAGTCGCTCTTTGTGGTGGGCTCTTCGGTGTTGGCTCGGCGTCGGCGGCCAGCACGTCGCTCGAGGGTGGTGGAGTCCTGCGTGGCGCTCCACTCCACAATCTCGCGCACCGAAGAACGAAACTCTCCGGCGTGTGCATCAAGGGCGCATACAACCAAAACTATGGCCGTACAAACCGCTGAAAATGCTTGTCGCAAACTATATTTTTCGAAAAATCGAGCCAAAATTCCGTAAAAATCATTAACTTTGCCGACGTTGTCGGCAAAACGCCCGAGAGCCCCTTGGCGTGTCGCTTTTGTGCGTCACGCGCTCCGCGCTTTTTCGGGAGTTTTCAACCGACAAATGTAATTAAAAAAGCGGACAACCGCAATTCTCGGCAATGAATATTACGATTAAAATTCGTTTCGTCTCAATAACGATGGCTCTGGCGGCAATGTTGTGCTGTGGAGTGTGCAATGCGCAAAGCACCGAGGCTCTGCGTACTATTGTTATTGATGCCGGTCACGGAGGAGTTGACCCGGGTGCCGTTCATGGTAAGTTGTACGAGAAAGATATTAACTTTAAGATTGCACTGCGTCTCGAAGAGTTGATTCGGGAGGGTATGCCGAGCGTAAAGGTTATTCAAACGCGCCGCACCGATGTTAAAATCAACCTCTACGAGCGTGGAAATATAGCCAATAGGGCCAACGCCGACCTCTTTGTGTCGATTCACGTCAATGCCAGCGAGAAGAGTTCTGCCAACGGACACTCGACATATGTGCTCGGTATGGACAAGAGTGGACAGAACCTCCAAGAGGTGATGCGAGAGAACTCGGTAATTACCTATGAGGATGACTACAAAACTAAATACGAGGGTTTTGACCCCTCGTCGCCCGAGAGTTATATTATCTTCTCGTTGATGCAGAACCTCTACCTCGATAAGAGTATGGAGCTTGCAGAGTTGGTGCAACAGCGCTATTGTGCCAATATTCCCGGCATGCGCAACCGCGGAACGCACCAAGCGGGTTTCCTCGTATTGTGGAAGACTGCCATGCCGAGTATTCTTACCGAGATAGGCTTTATTTCGAATGAGGCCGACCGTAACTATATGGTCAAGGAGACGAGTATCGAGACCTATGCACGCTCACTATATGAGGCGATTGCGCTGTACAAAAGCAATATAGATAAGAACTCTGCCGTTAGTCAGATTGCTACGGAGAGTGTCGAGGTGGCAAAGGAGGAGCAGCCCAAGGTGGTGAATAATAGTGGCGTTAAGTTTTACGTTCAACTTGTCACATCTCGCTCGTCGCTTGCCAAATCCTCGGCTAAACTCACTCCCTATGAGAAGGTTGCTGTCGAGCGAAAAATTGGCTCGTGGTATAAATATTTTATCGGTGGCTATGACTCTGTCGATGAGGCACGAAAGGTACTCGCCGAGGCTAAAAAGAGCTTTAAGGACGCCTTTGTTGTCGCCTTTGATGGTGATGAACAGATATCGCTTGCCGAGGCCCAAAAACGAATTAGTAACAAAAACTGAAAATAATGAAAAGAGAGGTAAAAGTAGGAGCATTTGCGCTTGTTATGATGTTTGCGCTGTATGGACTGTTTAACTACTTCAAAGGACAGAACATCTTTAGTAGTACCTATAACTATTATGTGGTGTACGACAATATTAGCGGATTGGAGGTCTCTTCGCCCGTTGATATTAAGGGTATGCAGGTTGGTGTCGTTACAGATGTGCAACTTGACCCCCAAAGCGATGGCGTACGTGTGACCATGCAGGTGGAGAAAAAATATCCCCTCCCCATTGATACTCGTGCCCGCCTTTATAGTGTGAGCCTGATGGGAGGCAAGGGCGTGTGCTTGGAGTTGGGTAGCGCATCGGAGGTGTATGAGCCCGAGAGCACCATCACTGCCGATGTAGAACCCGATATGATTGGCGCGCTGACCTCACAGGTTGGAACTCTGGCAGATGGTCTGCAAACAACTCTTAACAAAGTAAACGAGGCGCTCGATGGTATTAACGGTGTGATTGCCGATAATAGCCAAACCATCAAGGGTGCAGTGGCTAATGTAGATGCAATTACCGCCAATGTTAATCGACTGCTGGCTGATAAGAGTAGTGAGATTCGCGGTATTGTTGATGGCCTGAATTCGCTTGCCGCAAACCTGGAGCGTAATTCCGATAAGATTGATACCATTGTTGAGGATGTTGCCGGCATTACAACCTCGCTCGAGGAGGCGAATGTTCGTGGCGTGGTGGATAATCTTTCGACTACACTTGCAGAGTTGAGCGTAGTGCTTAATAGTGTGAATAACGGCGATGGTACTGTGAGCAAAGCTATCAACGACCCCGAGCTGTATAGCTCGTTGGTTGACGCTGTTGATAACTTGTCTCACCTGTTGGCTGACCTCAAGGAGAATCCCAAACGATATATCAATGTGACCGTGTTCGGCCGCAAGGAGAAAGAGAGTACCAAGTAGGGTAGATGCCAAATGATTTGTCCTGCAAACTTCGAACAGAAGATAGGCTTCGACCGCGTTCGCGCGCAGGTTGCCGAGCTGTGTAGCTCGCCAGCAGCCGTGCGTAAGTTGCAGGCCGAGGGCTTTCTGGATGATAAACAGATAGATACGCTTGTCGACCGCCTTGCGAGGGTTGACGAGCTGTGTCGTGTGTTGCGCAACGAGGGAGGATTCCCGAGTGGAGAGATTGCCGATATCTCGGCACTTGTAGCCAAAGTCCGAGTTGTGGGAACATTTCTCGAAACGGACGAGATAGTTCTGCTCCGTGCAGCACTCGAAACGGCAGCCGAGATGGTCTCGTTCTTTGCCGCCAAGGAACCAGGTCTGTATCCCGTGCTTGGTGCAACCGCTGCGTCGACAACGACCTTCCCACATATCACAGGACATATCGATTCGATTATAGACCGCTTTGGCGAGGTCAAAGATAGTGCTTCGGCCGAGCTGTATTCCATCCGCCGACAGATTCGTAGTCGTCAAGGTGAGGCGGGTAAGCGACTTCGTGCCATTTTGGCCGAGGCGCAGAGCGCAGGTGTTGTTGAGAGCGATGCTACGGTGTCGATTCGTGATGGCCGCGCAGTAATACCCGTGCTGTCGAACAACAAACGCAAAATCAACGGACTTATCCAAGGCCAATCGGCAACAGGACGTACCTACTACGTTGAACCGATGGAGGTTGTCGAAATCAATAACGAGCTGCGCGAGCTGGAGTATGCCGAGCGACACGAGGTGGTGCGTATCCTTTCGGAGTTTACCGATTGGATTCGGGGCGAGGTTGCCGATATAGAGAAGACGGGCGACTACCTCACCACTATGGATATGATTCGTGCCAAGGCTCGCTGGGCTATCGAGATGGAGTGTGTGAACCCCATCATGTCCTGTGATGGACGACTCGAATTGCGCAAGGCTCGCCACCCGCTTCTGCAACAAAACCTCGCGCGAGAGGGACGCGAACTTATCCCGCTTGATATAACCCTCGACCGCGACCGCCACATCGCCGTAATTTCGGGCCCCAATGCCGGTGGTAAATCGGTGTGCCTGAAGTGCGTCGGTATTGTCCAATATATGTTCCAGTGCGGATTCCTTATCCCTGCACTCGAGAACTCCGAATTGCCCGTTTTCGACTCGCTGTTTATAGACATTGGCGACCAACAGAGCATCGACAACGACTTGAGTACCTACTCGTCGCACCTGCTCAATATGAAAACACTGTTGCAATATGCCACCTCGCAGTCGCTGGTGCTGATTGATGAGTTCGGTACGGGTACAGAGCCCGTGATTGGTGGCGCTATTGCCGAGGCTATACTCGAACAGCTCGTTGAGCGCGGAACGTATGGAGTTGTAACTACCCACTACTCAAATATTAAGTTCTATGCATCGAACACGCGCGGTATTATCAATGGTGCGATGATGTTTGATGTGGGTGCTATTCGCCCGCTGTTCCGTTTGGAAATGGGAACTCCGGGTAGCTCGTTTGCTGTGGAGATAGCGCGACGAATAGGACTCCCCGAAAGTATTATCAAGACGGCGAGCGACAAGGCCGGCAGCGAGCACATGGATCTCGAACGTCAGCTTCGTGAGATTGCTCGAGACCGCCGCTATTGGGAACAGAAACGCGACCGCATCCGTATAACAGACCGTCGTGTGGAGCAGATTGAGGCAGACTATGCCGAGCGCTTGGCACAGATTAAGGCCGAGCGGGCAGAGATTCTTCGTACGGCAAAGGCCGAGGCTCAACGCATTGTGTCGGAGGCCAATAAGCAGATTGAGAATACCATTAAGGTCATCCGCGAGAGTCAGGCCGAGAAGGAGCTTACCCGATTGGCGCGTAAGGAGCTGGATGAGTTTAAAGAGTCGGTAGAACGTGGCGGAGAGCATGATGCCGAGCGAGCAAAACGTATCGAGTCCGAGATGGAACGTGTAAAACGTCGTCAGGAGCGTCGCCGCGAACGTGCCGCACAGGGCAAAACGCAGACAAAGGATAGCGTTGAGGTCGCAGCTCCTGTAGTGTTGGAGGTTGTTGCCGGCAGCAAGGTACGTATGGTGGGACAGAATGTCGTGGGCGAGGTTCAGAGTGTTAAGGGCAAGCGTGCCGTTGTCGCTTTCGGGCAGATTCTCTCGACTGTCGAGAAGAGCAAACTTACGGTTATATCCAACTCCGAGTATAAGGCCCAAACCCGACCTACAACAGCACGAACAGTTGTGAGTGTGGATGTGTCGGCACGCAAACTCAACTTCCGCGACAATATTGATGTGCGCGGTATGAGAGTCGATGAGGCACTTGCCGAGGTGCAGAACTTTATTGATGATGCCATTATGGTTGGTATCGGATATGTAAGTATCCTGCACGGTAAGGGTAGTGGTGCGCTCAAGGATGAGATTAGACGCTATCTGCGTACCGTAAGCTCGGTTGAAAGCTACGAGGATGAACATGCTGACCGTGGTGGCGCAGGTATAACCATTGTCCGTTTTGGAGATTAAAACACAGACCCAATGCAATACTTATTGACACGGATAGCCCGAGTATGTTCGGGCAGGCACTTTGGCGAGGATGTCGTGGTGCGCTCGGTTGTTATCGACAGCCGTAGCTTTGCTATTGACTCATCGACGCTCTTTGCCGCCATTCGTACCGAGAGCCGTGACGGACACGATTACCTATTGGATGCATACAACAAGGGCTGTCGTGCGTTCCTTGTCGAACACGAGGTAGATTGCTCGAAGTTTGAGGGTGCAGGTTTTGTTGTCGTGGAGGGTAGTACCGAGGCGCTGCAACGCTTGGCAGAGGATTACCGTGCTGGCTTTGAGGGGTGTATGGTCGCCGTTACGGGTAGCGCAGGCAAAACCGTGGTCAAAGAGTGGATTGCAGGTGCCGCACCCGAAGGGGTGAAGGTCTATCGTAGCCCCAAGAGCTATAACTCTCAAATCGGTGTGCCGTTGTCGCTGTTGATGATGCCCGAGGGTGTGGATATTGCCGTTATCGAGGCGGGTATCTCCAAGCCCGGAGAGATGGAACGTCTGGAGCGTGTGATTCGCCCGCAAGTGGGTATCTTTACCACACTTGGTAGCGCACACGACGAGAACTTCAGTGACCGAAACTGTAAACTTGCCGAAAAACTAAAACTCTTTGTGGGGTGCCGAACCATCATCTGTGACACTACCGACGAGAGTATAAAACAATATATAAAAACCATAGCCCCGAGCGCAAATGTAGTTGATTCGCATCCGTACGAGGCTATGTGTGAGGTTGAGGGTGGGCATACAGCCCGTGAGAATGGCTCGCGTGTTGTGGCTCTGTACGAAGTGCTGGGCTTTGACGCGGAGCAAACAGCCGCACGACTCGGAGAGCAACCCTCATCTACCAAACTTGAGATAAAAGATGGTATCTACTCGTCGCTGATTGTGTGTGATACCTTTGGCGGTGATGATAATGCTCTTGAGCCCGCATTGGACTATCTGCGACGAGTGTCGCCCGACCGCAAACGTGTGGTTGTGCTCTCCTTCGCCGCAAATCAAAACAAAGAGTTCAGGAGTATGGCACATAAGGTCGCACAGGCCGAGATTGATACGCTGCTGTGTGTGGGAGAGCAAGCTCTACTGCATGCCGAGGAGCTGCAAGAGGCTATGTGCGAGGTTAAGATTTATCCCACGGTCGATGAGCTTCTGCGCTCTCTTGCCGTGAGCGATATCGAGCATCGAGCAGTGCTGGTGCGTGTTGCCGATCATAGCGATATGAAGCGCATAACACATGCCCTGCAACGACAAAGTCATACGACAACCCTCGAGGTTGAGCTCGATTCGATGGTGCGTAACCTCAAAATATATCGCTCGCACCTTGCTCCGGGTGTGCGCCTTACGGCTATGGTCAAGGCAGCAAGCTACGGACACGGTCGAGCCGAGATAGCCCAAACACTCCAACAACAGGGCGTAGACTACCTCGCTGTGGCTTTTGCTGACGAGGGAGTGGTGCTGCGCCGTGGTGGTATTACTATGCCGATTGTGGTGCTCAATGCCGATGCGGACAGCTTCGGTCTTATGGTGGCCCATAACCTCGAGCCCGAGATTTACAATTTCCGTTCGCTGGCAGACTTTGCTGCGGAGGTTAGTGCAGCATCTCGCACTGACTATCCCATTCATATCAAAATAGATAGTGGTATGCACCGACTTGGCTTCCGAAATGAGGATTTCGATGGACTTGTCGAGATACTTGGCCGCTATCGCAACCTTGTGCGCGTAAGCTCCGTGTTCTCACACCTGTGTGTGGCTGATGATGCGTCGAGCGATGAGTTTACCGAGAATCAAATCGACTATTTCGACTCTTTGAGCAGTCGCATTGCCGAGAGCGTGGGCTATCCTGTGATTCGCCATATTTGTAATACGGCAGGCATGGTGCGTTTCCCCCGTGCACAGTTCGATATGTGTAGATTGGGCATAGGCCTTTATGGCTTTGGTACCGAGGTCGAGGGTCTTCGTCCTATCGCGTCACTGCGCACACGTATCGTGCGCGTGGCTCGACTTGCAGCGGGTGAAACTATAGGCTATGGCCGTATGGGACGTGTGGAACGTGATTCAGTTATCGCAACTATCCCTATCGGTTATGCCGATGGTCTCGACCGTCACTTGAGCTGTGGCGGATGGTCGATGCTTGTAGAGGGCTGTTTGGCGCCTATCGTTGGGCGTGTCTGTATGGATAGCTGTATGATTGATATTACGGATATACCCGAAGCGGGCGAGGGTAGTGAGGTTGTGGTTTTCTCCGCAACCCCCGGTAATACCGCCGAGGATATGGCCCGACAGTTGGGAACAATTAGTTACGAGGTGCTGACAAGCGTGTCGGAACGTGTTAAACGAATCTATACCAAAGAGTAATGAGCGGAACTATCTATATGATACCTTGCCCCATTGCCGAGGGCGAAATGTCGGCCGTGCTTCCCGCGGCCAATGACGATGTGGTGCGAAAGATTGACTACTTTGTGGTTGAGAATACCCGCACTGCGCGACGCTTTCTGTCGAAAATGGGCATGGGACGCCCCATCGAGAGCCTTACCTTTGCCGAACTGAATGAGCATACCGACCCAAGAGAGGTCGAAGGACTGCTCGCTCCTGTGCTGGCGGGTCGAGATTGTGGTGTGATTTCGGAGGCGGGACTTCCGGGTGTTGCCGATCCGGGTGCGGCTATCGTTGCTGCGGCTCATCGCCATGGTGTGAGGGTGGTCCCTATGGTTGGCCCCTCATCGATTCTTATGGCACTTATGGCTTCGGGACAGAATGGACAGAGTTTCGCTTTTAACGGTTACTTGCCGGTGAAGCCTGCCGAGCGAGCACAAGCCATTCGCAGATTCGAGAAACGTGCTCAAACCGAGGGGCAGGCACAGATTTTTATTGAGGCTCCCTATCGAAATATCAAACTGATGGATGATATGTTGAAAACTCTTGCAGCCGAGACCATCCTTACCGTTGCAGCAGACCTCTCGGGCCCCGAGGAGTATGTTTCGACCGCACCCGTCAAGGTGTGGCGTAGCCGCAAGATGCCCGACATCAACAAACGTCCCGCAATCTTCATCCTCGGAAGAGCCTAATCCAAAGGGGATAGCCCCATACATTTGCCATGGGCGCGAAGCGCTCGATTTAGACTCTGCTCACCTCCTCCACATAGGCTATCGAGTAGCGCATGGAACTGCGCCGAATGGTTCTTGTGTACCGTGTGGCATAGCTCGTGAAGCACCACAAACTCGATAAGTGAGTCTGGCAATCTCATCAAATAGAGCGAGAAATTAAGATGGTCGGTAGCCGAACAGCTACCCCATTTGCTGTGCATGTTTTTGATGGTTATGCCGTTGTATCGAAATCCATGGCGGTGGGCAAGCTCATCCACGATGCGTGGAATGTGATTGTGTGCCTCACTTCGCAATGTTTCGACAATACAGCCTCTGATGTACTCTTGTGCAGGCTCTTCGCCAATCTCCTCGCCACACTTTAGTGTTATTATAACCTCTTCCTTGCAGATTTGTAACGTGCGACGACCGCCGTACTCAATTCTAACAGCATGAAAGCGCGTGCGATATCCGCTCTCGATGGTGGGATGGGCTGTGGCTTGCAGGACTCTTTGGCGCGTGGATATAATCCAATCGGCCTTGCTCTCTGCAAAGGCCAATGCTCGGCTGCGAAGTACATACCACGGATAGGTAACTGTCACCATGCCGGTGCGTGATACCCTAATAGAGATACGCTTGCAACCCGCACGGCGTTGCAAGCGTATCTCTCCAAGTATCTCGTGGTGTAACTCTTGGGTCATATCTCTAATGTGACAACTCCCACTCGGCTTTCTCCACTCGGTCGAAACCAAACTCGGCAATAACCTTATCCATCAACTCGCCAATACGGTCGTTGCACAGATTGCCAATGCTTCCCTCGTGGGTGTGGCAAACGGTCGAGGGTGCTTCGAACTTGCCGTGCTCGATGTTGAGGCCCACGGTCTTGTACGCCTCGCGGAAGGGTGCGCCCTCGAGTACCATATTATTAACAACCTCCACACTGAACATATATTTGTACTTGGGGTCGGTCACAATAGACTCCACAACCGAGATGTTCTGCAACATCATGTTGGCCATTGCGATAATATCACGCATGTCGGCCAGCGCAGGGAACAACACCTCTTTGAGCAGTTGAAGGTCGCGGTGGTAGCCCGTGGGAAGGTTGGTGGTGAGCATGGAGATTTGGTTGGGCAGGGCTTGCAGCAGATTGCACTTGCCACGGATAATCTCCCATACGTCGGGATTCTTTTTGTGGGGCATGATGCTCGAACCGGTAGTCAACTCCGCAGGATAGCTGATGAAACTGAAGTTTTGGTTCAGGAACAGCGTGTTGTCCATTGCAAACTTGCCGATAGTTGCGGCGAATGCACCGATGGCTTGAGCTACTACGCGCTCGGTCTTACCACGACCCATCTGGGCGTAAACCACGTTGTAGTCCATCGAGTCGAATCCGAGCAGGTTGGTGGTCATGGTGCGGTTGAGCGGGAACGACGAACCGTAGCCGGCTGCCGAGCCGAGCGGGTTGCGGTTGCAGATGCGATAGGCTGCGAGTGCCATTTGGGTGTCATCCATAAGGCTCTCGGCATAGGCGCCAAACCAAAGACCGAACGACGAGGGCATTGCGATTTGGAGGTGGGTGTATCCGGGCATCAGCACATCTTTGTACTTCTCCGATAGTTTTTGCAGAGTGTCGAACAGCTCTTTGATGTGCATGACGGTTTCGAACAGCTCACGACGCAGAAAGATACGCAGGTCAACCAACACTTGGTCGTTGCGGCTTCGTCCGCTGTGAATCTTCTTACCCGCATCGCCGATACGTTCGGTGAGCAGAAACTCAACCTGCGAGTGAACATCCTCAACACCATCCTCGATGTTGAACTCGCCGCGCTCTACGCTTGCAAATATCTCTTTAAGCTCCTTTTGGACGCTTGCCAAATCCTCACTCGACATCAGTCCGATGCTCTCCAGCATACGGGTGTGGGCCAACGAACCGAGCACATCGGCACGTGCCAACAGTACATCCAGCTCGCGGTCTTTGCCTACGGTGAAACGGTCGACGTTCTGATTGACGTCAATCTCTTTTTGCCACAATTTCATATTGCTTATGCTATAACTTTGGTTAGTAATTCAATGTAAAGGTCGATGCCGCCGGCAATCTCGTCTAGCAGAACATACTCGTCGGCGCTGTGTGAGCGAGCACTATGTCCGATACCCATCTTGAGCGAGGGTACATCCAGCAGCATTTGGTCGGAACTTGTGGGCGAGCCAAAGGTGGTAAGCCCAAGCTCCAAACCCGCTTGAACGGCAGGGTGTGTAGGGGCAATATACGAGGGCTTGAGTCGCAGAGAGCGCTCCTTAACCTCGCACTCGACATGCTCGCGGATGGAGTCTACTATCTGTTGGTTGGTGTAGCGGTCCGTAACGCGAACATCAACCACAAAGTGACACTCGGCGGGTACCACATTGTGCTGTGTGCCGGCGTCAATCTGTGTAACGCTCATCTTGACAGCGCCAAACATCTCGCTAATCAGCGGGAATGTGTAGGTGCGGAACCACTCAATATCGCGCATTGCACGATAAATGGCATTGTCGCCCTCGTCTCGGGCCGCATGTCCCGCCTTGCCGTGGGCCGTGCAGTCGAGCACCACCAGACCGCGTTCGGCGATAGCCATCTGCATCTCGGTAGGCTCACCTACGATTGCAAAATCTATCGCGCCAATCTTGTCGAGAATACTCTCGATACCTCCACGTCCCGAAACCTCCTCTTCGGCGGTGATGGCAACGCAAAGGTTGTAGCGCAGATTCTCGCAGTTGTAGAAGTGCAAAAACGTCGACAACAAACCTACGGCACTCGCTCCTGCATCGTTGCTTCCCAAACCGTACAAGCGTCCATCCTCGATAGTGGGCGAGTAGGGGTCGCGTGTATATGCCGGGTTGGGCTTAACGGTATCGTGGTGCGAGTTGAGCAGAATGGTGGGCTTCGTAGCATCGAAATGACGGTTGTATGCCCACACATTATTCAGGTGTCGATGTACCTGCTCAACGCCATGCGAGCGCAGAAACTCCTCGATGAGCGGTGCGGTATTCTCTTCGCTGCGGCTCATCGATGGTGTTGCTACGAGTTTGCACAGCAACTCCACTGCGTCGTTGTATAGTGTTTGGTGTTTCATCTATTTGATTCGTTGACGGAGCACCTCAAACAGAATTACCGCTGCAGCGGCGCTCACATTGAGCGATTCGATACGGCCGCGCATGGGGATAGCCACTTGGCAGTCGCACATCTTGAGCACCTCTTTCGAGATTCCGGTGTCCTCGCTACCCATAACCACTACTGTGGGTTTGGTGAAGTCGGCTTCATAGACCGATTGGGTAGCTTTCTCGGTGGCGGCTGCAACTTGATAACCCTCGGCTTGAAGTGCTTTCAGTGTGTTGCGAATGCTGCCTACTCGGGCAACGGGGATGATATTGAGTGCACCCGCCGAAGATTTCAGCGCTTCGGCATTGACAGGAGCCGAACTCTTGAGCGAGGTTATAACGCCATGTGCGCCCACACACTCGGCACTTCGTGCAATCGCTCCGAAGTTACGCACATCGGTAATGCTGTCGAGCAGCACAATCAGTCCGGGCTCGCCCTCGGGCACACCAGCCAGAATCTCCTCCAAATCGGCGTATACGATGGGTGCAATGGTCGCCACTACACCTTGGTGGTTGAGTCGTGTCATGCGGTTGAGTTTCTCGACGGGAACCTCCTGCATGTGAATCTTCTGTGCTTTGCACACCGATTTGAGTTCGGCGAGCAGCTGACCCTCCGAACCTTTTCGTACATATACTTTCTCGATTTGGCGACCCGACTCGATAGCTTCGATTACGGGGCGTATGCCGAATACAATGTTGTCCATATTTAGTTTGTTACAATATCCAATTCGTAGTTAAGTTTCTCCCACTCGTGCATCTGGTGGTCGAGTTGACGTTTGAGCTCGTTGTAGCTGTCGAACAGTTTTGCGTCGCTGATGTCGAGCCCGTGAGCTTCGGGGTCGGCAAGTTTGTTGTCCCATTCGGCAATCTCGCCCTCGAGTCGTTCAATCTCGCTCTCGACTTTGGTGATAGCGTTCTTGATACGACGAACCTCTTTCTCGCTCTCTTTGCGTTGGAGGTACTCCTCCTTGCCTCGAGAAGGAGCGGCAGTGTTGCTTGACGGCTCCTCTTTCTGCTTAATCTCCACCTCGCGCAACGACTCCAATTTGCGTTTCTCGAGGAAGTAGTAGATGCCTCCCAAATACTCCTTCACGCCACCATCTCGGAACTCATAGACCTTGTCTACAATGCCGTCCAGAAAATCGCGGTCGTGCGATACCAGAATCAGTGTGCCGTCGTACTTTTGGAGCGCCCCTTTGAGAATGTCTTTTGAGCGCATATCCATGTGGTTGGTCGGCTCGTCGAGCACAAGCAGGTTGCGCGGTTCGAGCATCATACGGGCCATGGCAAGGCGCGAACGCTCACCACCCGACAGCACTTTAACCTTCTTGTCAATGTCCTCGCCGTGGAAAAGGAATGCTCCGAGGATGTCGCGCAGGCGAGTACGAATGTCACCCACTGCAACCTTGTCGAGCGTGTCGAATACGGTGAACTCGCCATTCATCAAATCATCTTGATTCTGGGCGTAGTAGCCGACATTTACGTTTGCTCCCATGCGGATTGAACCCTCCGAGGGGGCAAGCTCTCCGATAATCATGCGGGCGAGTGTTGTTTTACCCTCGCCATTTCGACCGACAAAGGCTATCTTCTCACCTCTCTCGATGGTAATCTCGGCACCGCCAAACACTCGGTGCTCGCCAAAGCTCTTGCCCACACTCTTAATCTCGGCCACAATCTGACCCGAACGTGGCGCGGGCGGGAATTTTATGTTGAATACGCTTGTATCTTCGTCGTCAATCTCGATGCGCTCAATCTTCTCGAGCTGTTTGATTCGAGATTGAACCTGATTCGACTTGGTGGGTTTGTAGCGGAATCGCTCGATAAACTCCTCGCTCTTCTCAATCATGCGTTGCTGGTTGGCAAAAGCGGCCATCTGTTGCTCGCGGCGTTCGCGGCGCAACTCGACAAAGCGGCTATACGAAACCTTGTAGTCGTACACCTTGCCACACGACAGCTCGATGGTGCGAGTGGTTACGTTGTCCAGAAACGCGCGGTCGTGCGAAATAAGAAGCACCGAACCGGCGTACTCCTTCAGGTAGTTCTCCAACCATTGGATACTCTCGATGTCGAGGTGGTTGGTGGGCTCATCCAGCAGAAGAATCGACGGGCGACGCAACAGCAGTTTGGCAAGCTCGATACGCATGCGCCAACCACCGCTGAACGCGCTTGTCGATTTGGTGAACTCCTCACGGCGGAATCCCAAACCAAGCAGTGTGCGCTCAATCTCGGCGTCACGACTCGCACCACCCAACAGGTGATAGCGGTCCGTGGCATCGTTTAGTCGGTGTAGCATCTGCTCGTACTCGGCACTCTCGTAGTCCTCGCGCACGGCAAGCTGCTCGTTAATGCGGGCAATCTCGGCTTCGAGTGCCAACACCTCGTCAAATGCCTTGGCCGTCTCGTCAACGAGCGATGTGGTATCCGTAACGCGCATCTGTTGGGGAAGGTAGCCGACGGTGCAATCCTCAAATACCGTAACTTTACCCTCCGATGCGGGCTGTTCGCCGGTTATGAGTTTGAGAATTGTGGTTTTGCCGGCTCCGTTCTTGCCGACCAAGCCTACACGCTCCTTGGGGTTAATCAGAAACGATACCCCACTGAACAGCTCGGTACCCGAAAAACTGACGGTTACGTTGTCGAGTGAAACCATCTGCCCTATGCGTTAAGAATTTTCTCAATCTCGGCCTCGGGGTCGGGCGCGCCAAACACAGCGCTACCTGCGACGAGTGCATCGCAACCAGCCTCGTAGAGCATGCCCGCATTGGCAGCCGACACACCACCATCAATCTCGATGGTTACGTTCAGTCCGCGGCGGTCAATCTCCTCGCGCAGATATTTTACCTTGTCTACGCTATTGGGCATAAAGCTTTGTCCTCCGAAACCGGGCTCAACACTCATTACCAGGATGAGGTCGATTTTATCCAAAAGGTTATCGAGTACCTCGGCCGGAGTACCGGGCTTGATGGAGATGCCCACTTTGACGCCACTCTTGCGAATAAGCTCGATGGTACCCTCTACGTCTTCGGTGGCCTCGATGTGGAATGTTACAAGGTCGGCACCCGCTTTGGCAAAACGCTCAACGTACTTCTCGGGGTTGACAATCATCAGGTGTACATCGCAGAACTTGTTGGATGCTGCTTTGATAGCCTTCAGCACGGGGAAACCGAACGAAATGTTGGGTACAAACACGCCATCCATAACGTCGATGTGAATCCATTGGGCTGCGCTACGGTCAACCATTTTTGTATCGTCGGCCAGATGTCCAAAGTCTGCCGAAAGCATTGAGGGAGCAAGTATTCTGTTTCTCATAGGTGGAGTATATTACTTAATAGTGACAAAGGTACTAATTTTTCCGTGAAAATTCGTATCTTTGAGCAGTAAACCGACTAATTTGACCGCTTATGGAGATTGTATACATATCTATTGCCGTGATTATGGCCGTTTTGGCCGTAGTAGTATTCCTTGTGATGCGCGGAAAATTAACTCACGCCGAGGCCGAAAAGACCCACACCGAGGCTCGTGTTGCCGAACTTGAAGGGGAACTTGCCGAGAGCCGTGTGCGTGAACAACAACTCGCCTCCGAGAGTGTGACTTTGCGCGAACAGATGGCCGCGGCAAATACCCGTGCCGAGCTACTTGATGGACAGCTGCGAGGTGAGCGCGAAGCTGCCGAAAAGAATCGTGAACTGATGCGTGGGGAGTTCAAACTGCTTGCATCAGAGGTGCTTGCGGCCGAGAGTGAGAAGTTCAAAGCTACAAATAAAGAGTCCTTGCAGATTCTTTTGAAACCCTTTGGAGATAATCTGCGCGACTTCAAAGAACGTGTCGAGCGAATTCATGCCACGGAACTGACACAGCAGGGCGCAATCCAAAATGAGCTGAAAAATCTTCAGCGACTCAATCAGCAAATCACCTCCGAAACAGCTAACCTGACCCGTGCGCTGAAGGGCGATTCGAAGTATCAGGGCGATTGGGGAGAGATGGTATTGGCTACGATTCTCGAGAGTTTCAACTTCCAACGAGGAGTACACTATACCACGCAGGAGAACTTCAAGGATGAGGAGGGACGCAACCTCCGCCCCGATGTGGTGATGAACCTGCCCGGTGGCAAGCAGATTATTATTGACTCCAAGGTGTCGCTGACGGCATACGTCGGTTATGTGGGAGCCGAGGATGATGCCGAGCGAGAGGTTTGTATAAAAGCGCATGTGGAGTCGGCACGTCGTCATGTCGAGGAGTTGAGCCGCAAGAACTATCAGGCTCTTGGTCTTATCAAGGAGCGTACTCCCGATTTTGTTATTATGTTTATGCCCAACGAGCCCGCCTTTATGGCTGCGCTTCAGGCTGATGGTACGCTTTGGGAGGAAGCCTATCGCAAGAATGTAATTATCGCCTCGCCGACCAACCTGTTTGCGCTGCTCAAGATTATCGACGATTTGTGGTATCGCGATTCGCAGTCGCGCAATGCCCTTGATATAGCCGAACAGGGAGCGAAGTTGTATGAGAAGTTTGTTGGCTTTGTAGCTGACCTCGAAATGGTTGGCGCAACGCTGGGTAAGGCTAATGCCTCATACGAGGAGGCTATGAAGAAGCTTTCCACCGGTCGCGGAAACCTTGTCGGTCAGTGCGAAAAGCTCCAAAAACTTGGTGTTAAATCCAAAAAACAACTATCCAAAGCACTACTCGAAGCTACCGCCGAAGAGGAGTAAAGTTACGGCTTATACAACTCCTGACAAAACGAGGGTGTCCGACCGATGTTGGACACCCTCGCTTGTGTTTTTTTTGAATTGACTATCGCAATTTGTTTCGGTTGAAGTGGGGCGCGGCGACGGTAACAAACCAAGCAAAAGCCATTATGGCCAACGCAACGTCGATGATATATACCATGCGCAGTCCCCAGAAGTCCGCCGCACGACCTCCGAACCACATTCCAAGTCCCATACCTACGTCCCAGCCTGTAAGGTAAGTGGCGTTTGCCGTAGCCCGACGGCTATTGGGCGCGAGATTGATGAACAGCGTATTGTAGGCTGGGAACATCGTTCCGTAGCCATAGCCGACAAGGAATGCTGCACCAAAATAGCCTACATAGCCCAGGGTGAGGCTTATGCCTGCGGCTACACCGAGCAACGACTCTGCAATAATACCGACGGTGGCTATGATGATACCCTGTGTGATAACTTGTGTTACAAGACCTCGGTCGACACGTTTGCCCGAGCCGATGCGCGATACAATAAGTCCTACGGCCATAACCGTGAAGAATAGTCCTGTATTGGAGGTTATGCCCAACTCTTTGGCGTACATGGCAATAAACGAGGTCGTCATGCCGTAGGGGATGGCCAGCAGCAACAGCGTGAGGCATGCACGAAGTCCTTTTACCAGAATGAATCGGTCGATGGAGATTACGTTGTTGGTTGTGTTGGGGATTTTCTTTGGCACGCGGGCGAGGGTGGCGAAAACCATACCTATGACACCCGTGGTAATCGAACTCAAGAAAATCATATTGAAGTTGCCCGTATCGGCTATGAATAGGCCAATCATCGGGCCAATACTCATCGAGAGATTATTAACCACTCCGTAGTAGCCCAAGCCCTCACCTCGGCGACTTGATGGAAGAACGTCTATCACCAGCGTATTACCTGTGGTTGTAATCATTCCGAATGCAAGTCCATGAGCAATACGAATAATCATCAGTATTGTCAGTGAACCCGCCACAAGGTAACCGCAGAATATGCTCACAAACAGATAGTAGGCTATCAGATAGACCGGTTTGCGCTGGAATGTATCGGCGATATATCCCGAGAACGGGCGTACTGCAAGCACCGCAATAGTGTAGCACGACAGCACCATACCGATGACCGACTTGGTAGCACCGAATACCTCTGTCAGATAGAAGGGCAGGGTGGGAACCAAAAGGTAGAATGCAAAGCACATCATAAAGTTGGCTATGCACAAAAATATGTAGTCGCGCGTCCACAGGCGGTCGACTGCTGTGGTGTGTTGATGTTGTGACATACACTTACTCATTTAGGTAGGCATTTATCTCTTCGACTCGATGTGCGAGCTCGGGGATGTGAACAACCTCGATGCCCGCATTACGCAGGGTGCATACTCCCACGCAGGTGGCAAAGCGAGGTGGCTCGGCAAGCGCATAGACCACTCGCGCAAAGCCGTGTTCGAGAATCAGCTCGGTGCACGATTTGGGGTGAGATTTGCGCGTTGTGCATGGCTCCATGCTGGTGTAGATGGTTGCACCTTTGAGCCCGGCGCCCGCTTGCAGTGCCTTCTTGATAGCGGCCTCTTCGGCGTGGTCGTGGTCGTCGGGCTCGCCTGGGGAGCCTTTGAACACTTCG
>JAZQXR010000055.1:0-23200 GCA_045632975.1 Rikenellaceae bacterium | reverse complement strand
CACCCACCGAAATCCTTGCCCGCCAGCACTTTGCAACCATTTCGCGCATGACCGAGGGACTCGGCATTGGCGTTGGGGTGCTCACCGGAGCCTCCAAAGCGGCAGAGCGCAAACACGCACTGGAGGGGCTTGCTGACGGCTCAATACAGATACTAATAGGCACCCATGCCCTGCTCGAAGACCGCGTGGCATTTGCCAACCTCGGATTGGTCGTTATCGACGAGCAACACCGCTTCGGTGTCGAACAACGTAGTCGCATGTGGACCAAAAACACCCGTCCACCACATATCCTTGTGATGAGTGCAACACCCATTCCTCGAACCCTTGCTATGACCCTCTACGGCGACCTCGAGGTATCCGTAATAGACCAGCTTCCCCCGGGACGCAAGCCTATCAAGACCGTCCACATGACCGAGTCGCACCGATTGGCGCTATTCGGATTCATGCACCGCGAGATTGCCAAAGGTCGCCAGGTCTATGTGGTCTATCCGCTAATCCGAGAGAGCGAGACAATGGACTATCGCAACTTGTACGAGGGGTACGAAGCAATAACCGACGAGTTCCAACCACCCAAATACTGCACTGCCGTGGTGCACGGCAAGATGAGCAACGACGAGAAGGAGGCGAGCATGGCCCTCTTCAAACAGGGCACAGCCCACATTCTGATGGCCACATCGGTTATCGAGGTGGGTGTCGATGTACCCAACGCTACGGTGATGGTCATCGAGAGTGCCGAGCGATTCGGACTTTCGCAGCTCCACCAGCTCCGCGGACGGGTTGGTCGTGGTGGCGAGCAGTCCTACTGTGTGCTGATGAGTGGCGACAAGCTCTCGGCCGACGCCCGCAAACGACTCGGCGCAATGGTCGAGACGTGCGATGGATTTGAGCTTGCCGAGCTCGACATGAAGCTGCGTGGCGCGGGTGATTTGAGTGGCACACAGCAGAGTGGCATGGCCTTCGACCTGAAGATTGCCGACATCAGCCGCGATGCCCAAATCATCGAGCACACGCGACGCATAGCACGCGAAATTCTGGAGGCCGACCCCTATCTTGAACAACCCCAAAACCGCTCGCTCGCAGCACTCGTGGCACGCTACACCCGAGGCCGTGGCGAGGATTTTAGCATGATTTCATAAGAAAATGAAGACCAACAAGATAACAACACTAATAGCAACACTGCTACTAACATCCATTTCGGTTTTTGCCGATAGTGGCACCCCCTTTGGCCATGGCGAGAGCCTTACGTTTGCCGTGGGCTATCGCGCCAAGCTGGTGCCCAAAACTCCCGTAGGCAAGGCAACGCTCGATTGCGAAGTAGTAGACCACCACGGCCGCCCGAACTACAAGATTACGGCCAATGGTCGTACACTACCCTTTTTCCGCTGGTTTTTCGACCTCGACGACACCTACACTTCGCACATCGACACGGCGAGTCTGCGCCCCACACAGCTCGATATTGCACTGCGCGAGGAGAAGTATATTTTCGATGCACACTACATCTACGATTGGGAGAAGTGTCAAGTCGCAACCACATGGAAGAAAGCACGTTGGAAGAGTGCACAACACAAGACAATGACTCTCGGCGAGAACCACTACGACCCCGTGGCATTGTTCTACAACCTGCGCACAATCGACCCCTCGGAGTATCGCAAGGGGGCTCCGAATGACCTTCACATGGTGCTCGAAGATACGGTGCGAATAATCACCTATACCTATCTCGGCGAGGACGAAATCCGACTCAAAGGCATCGGCCATATTCCCGCCTACAAATTCACCTGTACCATTGCGACCTCGGGCTGGGAGACCTTCAAGGATGGCACCAGCTGCTATGTATGGTTGAGCGCCGATGAGAATCGAATCCCACTGTGGATTGAGTCACCAATCCGCGTAGGCTCGGTTGTGGCCTATCTGACCGAGTACAAAAATCTCAAAAAAAGGCTCAAAACAACCTCAAAATAGAGCGCACCGAGGAGCCTTGTTGGTTTTTTCACGGAAAAGCTATATATTTGCGTGGCTTTCGCGCGTGTGCGCGGGCGCATTTAGCTTAACAGATATGAGAAAAACCGAATATATACACCACTTGGGACGCACCCTCGTGTGCCTTGTGCTGACACTCGCAGCAACCCTCAACACCTCGGCCTCGCCCCAAAACCCCGATTGGAAACGCCACCGCGACCTGGCCGTGTCGCTCTTCGAAAATGGCAATTGGGCCGCCGCAACCCAAGAGATTAAAGCAGCCCGCAAGCTCGCTCCCCAAACCGAAGAGGGGCTCTCCGAGCAACTGCTCTACATGGAGGCTGTGTGCGGTGTCAAAATGGGACAAAAGGGGTCGCTCGACATTCTGCGTCTGCTGCTCGAGAGATACCCCAACTCGCTCCACAACAACAATGTCCGCTTCTACATCGGCGCTCTGGAGTACAACAACGGCAACTACACCGAGGCACTCACCAACTTTATGCACGTGGACGGCGCGACCCTCTCGGCCGAGAACTTCGACGAATTCTCCTTCAAGATGGGTCACTGTAACTTTATAGCCAACGACTATGCGATGGCCCGCTTGTCGCTGTCACAAGTTCCCGAGGGCAGTCAATACACCCCCCACGCAGTATATTTTCTCGGTTACATCGACTACAAGGAGGGCAACTACAAGGCCGCCGGAGAGAAGTTTGCATCGCTGGCCAAATCGTCGCCCTACGCCAAGATTATCCCATTCTATCTGATTCAAATCAAGTTCCTCGACGGCGACTACAAGTATGTGGTTGAGCATGGCGACGCACTTATTGCCTCGGCCGAAGATGAGCGCCGAAGCGACCTGTGCCGAATTATGGGCGAGTCCTATTTCCACCTATCAAACTACGCCAAGACACTCAAATACATGGGCGAGTACCAAAACCTGGGTGGCGAGATGGGTCGAAGCGAGAACTACGTTATAGGTTTTGCAAACTACAAGCACAGCAACTTCCGCACCGCGGCACAACTCCTCTCGAAGGTGTGCGGTCCCGACGACGAGCTCTCGCAGAATGCCAGCTACCACCTTGCTGACTGCTATCTGAAGATGAAACAAAAGCGCCTCGCTATGCAGTCGTTCTCGATTGCCGCAGCCAAGAACTACAACCCCACCATCGCCGAAGACGCACTCTACAACTACGGCAAGCTCCAATATGAGTCGGGTGGCGGTCGTTTCAACGAGGCTATCAATGTGCTGGATCGCTATATCAAGCTCTACCCCACCTCGCCACGCGTGCCCCAAGTGCGCGAGTATCTGATTGCGGCCTACTACAACTCGCACAACTACAAAGCCGCATACGAGGCCATCATGCAGATGCCCAACCCCGACAACAACATCAAAGCGGCACTCCAAAAAATCACCTACTTCCACGCGCTGGAATACTACAACGACGGTAATGTGGACGAAGCCGAGCGCCTTTTCAAAATCTCGGAACAGTATCGCTACAACGCCAAATACACAGCATTGAGCTCGTTCTGGCAGGGTGAGATTCTCTACTCGAAGTCGAACTTCACCGCCGCCATTCCCAAATACAAGGCATACCTGAAGGTATCCCCTCTCACCGAACCGGAGAACCCCATGGCGCACTACAGCATAGCCTACTGCCACTTCAACACCAAGAATTGGAGCGAGGCGGCCAAAGGTTTTGCTACGTTCCTATCGCGCTACAAGAACTCCGACGAGTATCGCGCCGACGCATTCAACCGTCAGGGCGACATCTTCCACATGGAGCGCAGCTATTGGCGTGCCATCGAGAGCTACGACGGAGCCATCAAGACCGGCGCACCCCAACGCTACTACGCCGAATACCAACGAGCCATGATGCTCGGACTGCTGGGACGCATGCCGCGCAAGATTGAGAGCCTTGAGGCTATCGTTGCTCACGGCATGGGCCAATACCAAGAGAAAGCCATCTATGAGCTTGGTCGCACCTACATCAGCCAAGACCGCTTTGCAGAGGGTGCATCCACACTCGAGCTGTTCGTAAACAAATACCCCAACAATGATGCCCGCACCGAGGTACTATCATCCATCGGACTCGCCTACCTCAATATGGGCGAGAATCAGAAGGCACTCTCGTTCTACAAACGAGTTATCGAGGAGTCACCCAAATCATCCGATGCGCAAAGTGCACTTGCAGCCATCCGCTCCATCTATGTCGACATCAACGATGTGGATAGCTACTTTGCCTACGCCGAGAAGGCAGGCATGGAGACCGATATCTCGGTTCTGCAACGCGATTCGCTCAAGTTCACCGCCGCCGAGAAGGTCTATCTGACGGGCGATGCCACAAAAGCAGCACCCGCACTTGAGGGCTATCTGGAGAGCTTTCCCAATGGTGTGCGTCTGGCTGATGCTACATTCTACCTTGCGGATGCACTCGCCAAGACAGGCAATACAGATGGCGCTATCGAACGCTACCAACAGCTTGCCGCCATGAAGAAGAACGACTTCACCCTGCGCGGACTCGAGACCCTATCGAAACTTGCCCTCTCGGTTGAGCGCTATGCCGATGCAGCCGATGCATTCCGCATGTTGAGCCGTACGGAGAGTACTCCTGCCAAAGTAACATCTGCACTCGACGGTTATGTTGATGCCGTGGTATCGTCGGCCGACACAGCCCGCATCCTCACACTGGGCGATGAGCTGGATGGAGTTGCCGAGGTATCACTGCCCACACGTCGCAAGATACTCTACACCGAGGCCTCTATCCTGCGCACCAAAGGCCAGCATGCACAAGCCGAGGAGATATACGCCGAGCTTGCCGAAGACCCCCTCTCGAAAGAGGGTGCCGAAGCGACATATCGAATCATCGAGTCGCTGTTCAACCGCGGCATGTACGAAGATGCACAGAAACGAATCTTTGCATTCTCGGAGGCCAACACCTCGCACATGTATTGGATGGGTCGTGCATTCCTATTGCTGGGCGACATCTACGCCATCAGCGGCGATTCGTTCCAAGCACGCGCCACCTATCAGAGCATTGTCGATGGCTACTCGCCCGCCGATGACGGTGTGATTGCCGACGCCCTTGCACGTATTCAGAAATTGCAGTAACCCTCCCCCACGAAGATGAAAAAGATTAGACATATAGCCGCGCTTCTCGCCCTGATAGTTGTGGGCGTGAGCACAACCTACGCACAACAGGATATTACCAAGAGCATCGAGGTGACAAAGGCCTATGTGCCCACCGTCAATGGTGCTACCAAGCTGATTGTACGCCCCCGCATGGACGACACCGTACGTCTGCAACCCGAAATCGACTACTCCATCAAGCCGGTGGCCTGCTACACCACATTCTCGTCGCGCCCAATCAGCCCCGCACAAGTGAACGCCACACCCTATCGCACCAACAATCCGGGCTATGTGGCTATTGCTTTCGGTTTCCAACCACGAACCCAATTCGACCTCTATCTCAACAATCGTGAGAACTCGGAGCGAGTGCTGGGCGGCTACATCAACCATCGCGGCTCATACAGCCGACGTCGAAGCGACCTCGACACACTCCAGAATGCCATCTCGCTATACAATGCCGTAGGCTTCTTCGGTTCACAACGCTGGGGCAAGATGACTCTGCGTGGCGATGTAGGTTACGACAACCGCGTGCTGCACCGCTTTGGAGCATTCACCAACCCCGCTTTCTGGACAGGGTCACCCGCTACGGAGGATACCATCGCACTACTCCCCACAGCCAAAGAGTCGCTCGTGGACTATGGTCGTGCACATGGGAACATCTACTTTGGTCACGACTTTGCCAACCTCTCGACACTCAACTTTGGCGCAGGCATGGATGCAGGATTCACCCACGATATTCGCGGCACACAAATGGCCGATATCAATATTGATGGTCGCGTAGCCAAGATGTTCGGCATGCACGGATTCGACGCTGCGGTGGAGTACAACAGTTACTATGGCATCGCACGACTCTCCGAGCGCGGCGCACAGAGTTTTGTTTTACGCCCCCGATACCTGATGCGTTACGAGGATGTACGTCTCGGCGTGGGTGTCGATTATGGCTATCGCACAAGTCGCGGTTTTGAGTCGGTAGGCAAGAGCTATGTCTTCCCCCATGTCGATTTCTCGATTGACCCGTTGAGTGGTTATCTTATACCTTATATTAAAGCTACGGGTGATTTCATCGACGGCAGTTTCGAGTCGTTATCAAGAGCCAACCCCTACATCGCCGCAGGTGTAACAGCTCCCACGGGTGCAAAGATTGAGGCCGAAGCGGGTTTCACGGGCAATGCTCTCCAATCAATCTCCTATGGACTCTACTTCAACTACACGCACTTCGACAACATGTATCACTTCGTGTCGCTCTACAAGCCCATGGGCTCGCAGTTTGCCGACTCGTTCGGAGTGATTATTGACAATGCCGAGCGCTACAGCGTTGGTGCAAGCGCCGAGTATATATATGCGGGTGTACTCTCGACTGCGCTGTCTGCCCACTACTACTGCTATCAGACCAAACATCTGGCACGCAAGAGCAATGGCGGTGGCACTCCTTCGTACGATGTTGCGCTCGACGTGAAGTATCGTCACAAAAAGAAGTTCACCATCGAGGCGAGTGCAAAGCTGATTGGTGCACGCAAATTCTACGAGATGGCAGGCGCAACCTCTACCACAATGATGGCCGAGGATGTTGCTGGCAGTGTGGTGTTGAATCGAGTTCCGGCATGTGTCGATGTGAACGTAACACTCAATCTCCACATCAATAAAGGGTGGTGGCTGTTTGTCAACGGAACCAATCTTGCGGGCAGCAAGCTCTACACCTTCAACCACTATCGCTCGCTCGGAGCTGGTGTAATGATAGGTTTCAAGAGCGCTTTTTAGCCTATCGGAGGGGTGAAAATGCACTTTTTTCGAAAAAAAGTCGCCAAAAATTTGGAGGATGAAAAAAAGTGCGTATCTTTGCACCGCATTTAAGCCCAGGTGGTGGAATTGGTAGACACGCTACTTTGAGGGGGTAGTGGACATTAGTCCGTGTGAGTTCGAGTCTCGTCCTGGGCACTAAAAGAAAAAGGAACGCAGTTGCGTTCCTTTTTCTTTTAGTGCCCTATGGGCTCCTTTTTATACGACCCCTCCCTACCTCCCCTGCGAGGGGAGGCTTGCGTCTACGACGCGAATATTTTATTGAACGCAGTTGCGCTCCTTTTTCTTTTAATGACCTATGGGGGTTCTTTCTATTCACCCCACCCTACAAGGCTTGCTTACGTCTACGACGCGAATATCTTATTGAACGCAGTTGCGTTCCTTTTTTCTTTTAGCGCCCTATGGGCTCCTTTCTTTTAGAGACCGAGGGCTCCTTTCTTTTATTACACTCATTAAAGCGGCCTCATTATTGCGTAACTCAATGAAAATTTCTATCTTTGGAGCAAGAAACAAATAAAACCATTCAAAATACACTTTCAACCGTGGTTAAAATTGGAACTACATTCACACCCGTAGGTCGCAAAGCTATCCTGTGCGGCTCGGGTGAACTCGGCAAAGAGGTCGCAATCGAACTGCAACGCTATGGCGTCGAAGTGGTAGCACTCGACAAGTATCCCAACGCCCCCGCAATGCAAATCGCACACCGCTCGTACGTGCTGTCGATGCTCGACGGCGAGCGTCTGCGCGAGATTATCGAGACCGAGAAACCCGATTACATCATCCCCGAGATTGAGGCCATCGCAACTCCCACGCTCGTCGAGCTGGAGAAAGAGGGCTACAACGTAACACCAACCGCCAAAGCCACATGGCTCACCATGAACCGCGAGGGTATTCGTCGCTTGGCTGCCGAGGAGCTGGGTCTTCCCACCTCGCCCTACCGCTTCGCCGAGACCCGCGAGGAGTTTGAGGCTGCGGTTAAGGCCATCGGCACCCCCTGCGTAGTTAAGCCCGTGATGAGCTCGTCGGGACACGGACAGAGCGTTTGTCGCACCGAGGCCGACATCGACCGCTCGTGGCAAATCGCCCAAGAGGGTGGTCGCGCGGGTGCTGGTCGCGTTATTGTCGAGGGCTTCGTGAGCTTCGACTACGAGATTACGCTGCTCACCCTGCGCCACTCGGCAGGCACCACCGTGCTCAAGCCCATCGGACACCATCAGGTCGATGGCGACTACCGCGAGTCGTGGCAACCCCAACCCATGAGCGAGATTGCTCTGGCCAAAGCCGAGGAGATTGCTCGTAAAGTTACGGGCGCTCTGGGTGGCTACGGTATCTTTGGTGTGGAGCTGTTCATCTGCGGCGACGAGGTGCTGTTCAGCGAGGTTTCGCCCCGCCCCCACGACACCGGTATGGTAACCATGATTTCGCAAGACCTCTCGGAGTTCGCGCTCCACGCTCGCGCGGTGTTGGGTCTGCCCGTTCCGTCGGTTCGTTTCTACCGTCCCTCGGCTTCGAAAGCCATTGTTGTAGAGGGCGATAGCGACAAGGTTGTATTTGGCAACCTGGAGGAGGTTGTTGCCGAGGAGGATGTCCAAATCCGCATCTTTGGCAAGGGAGAGGTCGTAGGTCACCGCCGCTTGGGTGTGATTCTGGCTTCGGCCGACACCGTGGAGGAGGCGCTGGCAAAGGCCGAGCGTGCCTACTCGAAGCTCCAAATCGAGGTTCTGCCCCGATAGTCAGGCGCTCGAAAAGAGAAACGAGAAAGGGATATTGGCATAATGCCGATTCCCTTTCTTTTTTTGAGCTTACACAGCACGAGAAATTGTATAGCAAGGCGATTTCTTTAAATATTTTAAAGTAAAAAAGATAGCTATGTTTGGGTGGTTTCCAAAAAAGTGCTATCTTTGCGCTCCGTATAAACCAAATTATACCAATTTACAACTATGAGAATTTGCGAAATTACAGGTAAAGTTGCTCAAGTGGGAAACAATGTTTCGCACTCGAACCGCCGTACCAAACGTCGCTTCAATCCCAATTTGAAGAACAAACGTTTCTGGTCGGAGAGCGAGGGCCGCTGGATCACCGTAAAGGTATCGGCTGCCGGAATCAAAACCATCAACAAAAAGGGTATCGACGCAGCGCTGAAAGAGGCTGTCGCTCCCAAAAAAGTGTACTAATCATCTAAACTATTAAGACGAAATGGCAAAGAAAGATGTTCGCGTTCAGGTGATCTTGGAGTGCACCGAACAAAAAGAGAGTGGCGTTCCCGGAATGTCGCGTTACGTTACCACCAAAAACAAAAAGAATACTCCCGAGCGTTTGGAGCGTAAAAAATACAACCCCTACCTCAAGAGAGTAACCCTTCACCGTGAAATTAAATAATTTTAGCAGACCATGGCAAAGAAAGTAGTAGCAACCCTGAAAACCGGTTCGGGTAAGAACTTCACTAAATGTATCAAAATGGTTAAGTCGGAGAAGACCGGTGCTTACTCGTTCAAAGAGGAGATCGTTCCCAACGACAAAATCCAAGAGTTCTGGACCAAGTAATTCGGTCGCTGAAGTTCACGTTAGGTTAGTTTGCCCGCATTGTGGCACTAACACAAACACGCAAGTCCTCATAGGCTTGCGTGTTTGTGTTTTATATATATTATAGGTGTGCGGCAGAGCACATAGGGAGACCGCACGCCCTGCTCTATCCTACGATATACTTTGCAGCTCGGCCGGCAATGGCATAGATGATGCGCGTAGTGAGCCAACTTGCGGCGAATATCAACAGCACCGTCAGGGCTACACCCGCGGGGATGGGCAGACCCAAAGGTGCAACAATCATGGTCGCCGGGCCGATAAAGAGATAGTGCACAAGATAGCTGCCGAAGCTGCATCGGGTGAAACCCTCAAGAGCTCGACACACGATGGGACTCGACACCTTCATACGACGGGCGATGATAAACAGGCCGATGGTCATCAGCGCAACATTGGGCGAGAGGAACTGCCAGAAGAGCTCGAGCGCCTCGGGATTCTCGGCATAACTATACTGCGCGCTCATCGAGGCGTGTCCCTGCCATGTAAAGAGGAATCCCGCAATCCACATCACCACGCCGAGCACCACGGTGCGCACGACGGAGCCTCGTGGCTCGTTATTTGCAAGTAGCCATCCGAAAATCATATATCCCGCGAAGCCACCGAAGTAGTAGAACATTCCGAAGGCGTTCCACTCGCACACTCCGAGCACGCCACCACCCACAAGCCAATCGACATAGGGCACGGCGAGCGACACCGCCCAGAGCGTCATAAAGATTCGCACAAGCGAGCGGTCTGCCAGCCACGACGAGATAAACGGCAGGGCGAGGTAGAGACCAATGAGCATATAGATATACCACATGTGGGTTGTATAACCACCAAAGTCGATAGGCGCAAGGGCAGCACCACGCAGGGCATCGGCAAGGGCAAACGAGGGGTTAAACTCAAAGGGGAAGAATACACGCACCACCTCGGCATCACCACCCGCAAGGCCAATAAACCACGGCATCAGGCAGTAAATCACCGACCATAGCAGTGCGGGGATAGCCACACGCGGGATTCGTCGGCGATATATTTCGGCGGGCGACTGCACAGCAGGCAGCAACAGCACGCCCGTCATCATGGCAAACAGTGGCACACAAGCCCTCATGGCCGAGCCAAGCAGGCTTCCCCACATTGCGGCCGAGGAGTCGGCTTGGGGTGTAGCATTATAAATATCGACCGAGTGGGCGGTGATAACCATCAGCAGTGCGGCGAGTCGAAGCACATCGACCCACGGTTTTCTTGGGGCGGAATTTTTCATGGGTAGTACGATTTAGCACAAAGATAGGAAAATTTCGTATATTTGTAGGACGAACAACCAAAACAAATAAGATATGACCTACGCAATTATCTCGACCGAGAAGGGCGAAATGAAGGCCGAACTCTATTCGGCGGAGACCCCCGGCACCGTGGCTAACTTTGTGGAGCTGGCCACCCACAACTTCTATGATGGACTTACATTTCACCGTGTGATACCCGACTTTGTGATTCAGGGCGGTTGTCCTCGTGGTGACGGCACCGGCGGCCCCGGCTACCGCATCAAGTGCGAGACCTCGGCTCCGCGTCAGTATCACGATCGCGGTGTGATGTCGATGGCTCACGCTGGTCGTGACACGGGCGGTTCGCAGTTTTTCATCTGTCACAATCGCGCAAACACCCAGCACCTCGACGGTCATCACACCTGCTTCGGCAAGGTGATTGAGGGCGTCGATGTGATTGACGACATTCGTCCCGGCGACAAAATTATTTCGATTAGAATAGTCGAGGAGTAACCCGACTATTCTAATACGAAATAAATTTCTTGGAGTGTTGGACCCACCCCCAACCCCCCGCCTTGGCGGGGGCTTTGTCGTCTTATGCAAGACTCCGAGAATAGTCGAGGAGTAACCCGACTATTCTAATACGAAATAATACCACTTACAAATAATACCACTTACAAACAATTCGCCCTCAGTCGTATGACCGAGGGCGAATTTGCATTATATGTAGCAGATTGATTACTGCGCCGCTTGTTGTTTGTTAGCCTCTTTGGCCTCTTTGAATCGGAACCACTCCGAACGAATCCAAACAGTAGCCCAAGTCTCCTTGTCGTATGCTTGCATTACGAAACGGAATGCGCTATTGGTGTCATAGGTGGTAGTTGTAGCAAGCTCTGTATCTTGACCTTTGCTGTTTCTGTAACGGATAAAGCCGCTTGCAGGCGCCCAAATATCGTAGTAGAAACCATCATAAGGGTTGGGCAATTGTTGCAGAGTGGGGAGTTGGATAACATTCTTTGTATTTGCAGTTCGCATAGCCTCAACAGCCTCCTCCAGGGTTGCAGTTTTCAGCGAACCATCATCATTGGTTTGCTCAGTAATATCGCAGTAGTAGATGCGCAGAGTGGTAATTGTACTAACGTAGTACAAAGGCGCAGGGGCGCTACCATGAGTAACATAATGCGAAGGAATATTCAATTCGATTTGAGCATTATCATTCTTAATAATCACGGGCGAAGCGATACCATTTGCATACTCGGCGCCGACATTCTCGATATCTACAACAGGGGGATTGAGGTCCATGTGAACAACGTGACCATAGAAAGTTGTTTTCGCTTGGGTCTCGGGGTTTGTATAAACTGCGTATGCTTGGAACACAGGCTCTCTACCATCTTCGAAGATAGCGCTCAAGATATCTTCATCTTCAGGGAGTGCCGTGTGGTCAACATCATTGTAGGTATTACCGATAATCTTTATGTATTTCACACGGTAGTTACCATTCTCCTTTGCTTCGGTTGCTGCGTAATATTCCTCTTGGTTTATATCCTTCATACCTTCAATCTCGTGCGCCCAGGTAATTTGTTTCTCCAAAGCATCGGTCCAAGGCACATCCAGACCATCGTGGTTTGCATTCGAGGTGTTCGAGCTGCAGTAGTCGCAATATCCATAGCGGATATAGTAGGTCATATTTTTTTTGTAGTTAACCTCACCCGAGATAGGCAGGTCAACCTCCATGGTCAGACGAGCATTGCTGGGATAGTTCTTACCAGCATTAACATCTCTTTGGCCGAGGAGATAGTCGTTGGTGTGAACTACGGGGTCGTTGCTGCAGATGTTACCGGGTTTAATCTCTTCACTTCCCTCCTCTTTCTTATCTGCAATGGCCTTTACATTCTTGAAGTTGTAGATTTTGTTAGCGACAAACTCAAACTTTTCATAAGCATCGTTATCCTTATTTTTATATTTATAGGTGTAAACAACCTTCTTCGATGCAGTATTGAAAATAGCTACCAGAGTTTGGTTATCAGCCAAAGTGAAGGGAGGAACAACTGCCCAAACGTAGGTTTCGTTGTCGGTCGAAATCTTAATCTCAATGGGATCCTCACCTACACGGGTACTTGCGCCCATGAAATCCACCTCGACATAGTTACGGGTTTCGTTCTCAACAGGGATAAAACCACAGCTGTGCTCGCCGTTTTCGGGGTTGGGGTTGTGAACGAGCTTGAAGTGACCCGACATAGGCACAACACCATCTGCCTCCGAAAGAGCTTTAAGCGACTTTCCGTGGTTGTCATTCACAACGAAAATATCAACCTCCTCGAGATTCTCATTACCAAACAACGCCGCAGTTTCATCATCCTCGGCTTTGATCTTGAAGCGAAGGCAAGCCATACGGTCGGTAAGTTGCAGGCCGTTGGTTTTAACATTGCTCCAGCTATCGCTACCCGAGAAGAATGCGTAGTTGTCGTAGTTGGTGTGGTTGGCATCTACTTGGATTTGACGGCTGGGGTGGTTGATAGTCCACGCAGTCTCGTGATAGTAGTTACGGTCATCAGCCATCGAGTTGAAGGGATAGTAACCAAACACCTCAACCTCGCCATTGATTTTGTCGGGATTAACAGATATAGTACCCTTGAACGAGCTCTCGCTAACCAGGCTCATCTTCACATTGTTTGCAACGTGAGTCTCGCCATCGTGGATAAACAGACCCAGAGCGTCGCCACTCTCCCAAGCAAGAGTCTTGAGGTCATTACCGAACGCTGCACGCGAGCCGTTATCTACATTGGCGTTGATGGTAAGCTCGTAGCCTGCGGGGTTAACAGGGGTATTGGGGGTTTCGGTCAGACCCTCCTCGGGGCCCTCCGCACATGCTACCACGCCAAACGAAAGCGCAGCAAGCACGGTCAAATAGCTATAAAATTTCTTCATGTTCTCTGATTTCCGTTAAGTGGGTGATTACATATCAAACTCTTCGTGAGCTTTGAGCGAGAAAGAGCTGGTAGCCTCAACCTCGGTGCTACCTGCGAATCCGGTTTCGATTGCAACCTCGAGTACACTAACCTCGGGTGCTACATAGTTTTGTGCTGTCTTCATAATTAGTTTCATTTATAATTTATTCAATATTTCAGTTTATTTCATCAAAAAAGGTGCGCCACAAAAACAAAGCTCCGCAACGCCAACGGCATTACGGAGTTAGGGGCTCTTGTATGCCGTTCTTTTGAGCTTGCAAAGGTAGTGTTTTTTGCTCAAAACGGTGCTAACAATAAGCTATTTTTAAAATATTTTTACAATAATCGGTCGAGCTCGGAGTAGCTTATGTCGTAAATTCCACATTCTCCTATCTCTTTGGGAACAACGAGGTGGATTCCATAGCCCGCACCCTTCTTATCGCGGCGCAGTGCCGAGCACAATTCCGCCTTCGGGACATCACACTCGGTAGGCAGACCCAACTTCGAGAGCAGGGCACGAATCCTCACGGCACACTCCTCGTTACACACGCCGAGGCGCACGGCGACATCACCAATAACACTCATGCCCACTGCCACAGCCTCGCCATGAACCCAGCGGCGAGAGCACTTCTCGATGGCATGGCCAATGGTATGACCCAGATTGAGCAGTCGGCGCACACCGCCCTCGCGCTCGTCCTCGGCCACGATACGGGCTTTGACCCCCACCGTACGCCAAACGACCTCGGTGAGTAGCGCTTTATCGGCAAGCAGTTCCGCGGTCGAGCTACGCTCCAGCATATCGAACAGGTGGGCGTCGTCGATAACAGCCGACTTAACCACCTCGGCAAGGCCTGCGCGGAACTCACGTTCGGGGAGCGTATCGAGCACCGACACATCGCACAGCACAAAGTCGGGTTGGTTGAACACGCCAATCATATTCTTGAATCCACCCAAGTTCACACCATTCTTACCGCCAACGCTCGCATCGACCTGCGAGAGCAGCGACGTAGCCACAAAGCCGAAGCCCGCCACACCACGCATATAGGTCGAGGCCACAAAGCCGGTAATATCCGTAACAATACCGCCACCAAAGCCCACAAGGTAGCTCGTGCGGTCGGCACCCGAGGCCGTAAGCTCGGAGCAGATACGCTCGACGGTTTGGAGTGTTTTGTGCTCCTCGCCGGTGTCGATAGTAATCACACTATATGGTTCAAGCAGGGTCGCGTAGTGGCGGGCGAGGTTATGGTCGGTAACGACCCACACCCGAGCACCCGCGGGCACGTAGTCGGCAAAACGAGCCGCAAGCTCCGCACCTATGTATATACGCGAAGGAGTACGTCCCACGCGCGGGATTTCGATAGTTCTCATTATGTTTACCAGATAATTGGAGTTTTGCCGAGGGATTGGAGGTAGGCATTGGCCTGCGAGAAGTGGCGACAGCCAAAGAATCCACGGTAGGCCGACAGCGGCGACGGGTGAACAGCACGCAGGATAAGGTTCTGTGACGAGTCAACCCTCGAGGCCTTCTTCTGCGCATAGCTACCCCACAGCATGTAGACAACGCCATGGCAGTGGGTCGATACAGCATCCACGACAGCATCGGTGAAGCGTTCCCAACCTCGACCCGCATGCGACGCAGCAACGCCCGCACGAACCGTAAGCACACTATTGATAAGCAGCACACCCTGCTCGGCCCAGCGGTCGAGGTTGCCACTTGTGGGCATGGGCGTACCAATATCGGAGGCTATCTCCTTGAAGATATTGACCAGCGACGGCGGAAACTGAACCCCATCACCCACCGAGAAGCACAAGCCATTGGCCTGACCCTCGCCATGATAGGGGTCTTGGCCGATAATCACGACCTTGACCTTATCGACGGGGCACTTATCGAAGGCACGGAATATATTACTACCGCGCGGGTAGATGGTATGAGATGCATACTCCGAGCGCACAAACTGCGTCAGCTCGGCAAAGTAGTCAGCCTCAAACTCGGCCGACAGCAGTTCTTTCCAATCGGGGGCTATACGAACATCCATAATTATACGCTATTTAAGCTGTCGAAGGCAACGGTCGAGCGACAGCTCCCAATCGGGAACAGCGACCCCAAACCACGCCTTAATCTTGGTCTTATCGAGCACCGAATACTCGGGGCGGCGGGCAGCGGTAGGCCAATCGGCCGTGGTGATAGGCTCGACCATGCAGTCGCGCTCGAGCATCGAAACAATGGTATCGGCAAACTCCCACCACGAGGTTTCGCCCTCGCCCGCATAGTGAAACACCTCGCCACGCAGGTCACGTCCCTCCAGCTGGGGAATTATATGGAGAATCGCCGCCACAAGGTCGGCCGCCCAGGTGGGTGTACCCCATTGGTCGGCAACGACACGCAAGGTCGGCTCGGTGGCCGATTTAGCCACGATACTCTTCACAAAGTTATGCCCATAGGCCGAGTACAGCCAGCCCGTACGAACAATAATTCCGCGGCAACCCGACTCACGGAAAGCCACCTCGCCATGCAGTTTGGTCGCGCCATAGACCCCAAGCGGAGCTGTATCGTCAGCCTCGGTATAGGGCACACGGGCACGACCACTAAAAACATAGTCGGTAGAGATATGGACAAGCACTACTCCTCGGGCAGCACACTCACCGGCAAGCACACCCACACCCTCGCCATTGATACGCTCGGCGGTGGTGGGTTCGCTCTCGGCACGGTCGACAGCCGTATAGGCGGCGCAGTTCACCACCACATCCGCGGGGTAGGCGTCGAGCATGGCTGCAACCGACTCGCGCGAGGTTATATCCATATCCCCATGCGAAGCAAACACAAAGATGTGCTCACTCCCATCGGCCACGGCACGGAACTCCATACCCAGCTGACCATCGGCACCCGTAACTATAATTCTTGCCATAAAATTCCATTTTTTCGGAACGTAAAGTTAAAAAAAGTATGCTAATTCGCCAAAATAAACTAACTTTGTATCAGAAATTTCAACACAGAGATATGAAAACCAGAACACTCACTCTTCTTCTCGTAGCAGCACTCCTGGGCGTCATCGCTCCCCTCGAGGCTACTGCCAAAAACAAAGTTAAGAACATAATCCTCATGGTTGGCGACGGCATGGGTGTAGCACAAGTCTCGTACTACATGATTGAAAACCGTTATGAGCCCATCAACATGCAGCGTGCACAACATGGCGGACTGATTACCACCTACTCGGCCAACAACCGCGTGACCGACTCGGCAGCCTCGGCAACCACCTATGCCACAGGCCACAAGACCAAAAATGCCCGCCTCAGCGTTGACCCTCAAGGCAACCCCGTAACCACAATTCTCGAAAAGGCCGAGGCCAAGGGACTTGCGACGGGCGTTGTAGCCACATGCTACATCACTCACGCGACACCCGCCGCATTCTACTCGCACGCCAAGAGCCGCAACGACAACGACACAATCTCGGTTCAACTGATTAACTCGGGTATAGACGTTGCCTTCGGTGGTGGCGACGCCTACTTTACCAAACGCAAGGATGGTCGCAACCTGCTGGAAGAGGCAAAACAGAAAGGCTACTCGGTAGTTGACAACATCGAGGCTCTGGACGGCGTAAGCTCGGGCAACCACCTGTGCATCTACCCCACCGGCAAAAATCACATGAAAGGCAAGGTTGACGGACGCGACGACTATCTGCCCACAGCCACTGCCAAAGCACTCGAAATTCTGTCGAACAACTCCAAGAAGGGCTTCTTTGCGATGATTGAGGGCTCGCTCATCGACTACGGCGGTCACGGTCGCAATGCCAAAGTCACCCTCGAGGAGGTGCGTGATTTCGACAAAGCGGTTGGCGTTGCTATGGACTTTGCCGATGAGAATCCCGGTACACTCGTCATCGTTTTGGCCGACCACGAGACCGGTGGCTTGAGTATTGTATCGAACAACCAAGATTTCACCACCAGCGAGAGCGGTATCGAGTGCCGCTTCTCGACAGGCGGCCACAGCGGTTCGATGGTACCCCTGCTCACCTACGGCACCTGCGCCGACAAGATTGGCGGTATCCTCGACAACACCGAGATAAACACCAAGATGTGCGAGCTGCTCGGTTTGTAGTCACACACCTATAATTATACTCGCGCGTATGAGCGCCTCACACGACAGCACTATGCACCACAGTTTTATGGCCGAGGCCATACGCCTTGCCACCGAGAATATAGACTCGGCGGGTGGCCCCTTTGGTGCTGTGATTGTCAAGGACGGGAAGATTATAGCCACCGGTGCAAACCGCGTGACGGCCAACCTCGACCCTACGGCACATGCCGAGGTTATGGCTATCCGAGAGGCCTGCCGCGTGCTGGGCACGTTCAGTTTGGAGGGTTGTGCCATCTACTCGTCGTGTGAGCCGTGCCCCATGTGCTTGAACGCCATCTATTGGGCTGGTATCACCGAGCTCTACTACGGCGGCACAAAGAGCGACGCCGCAGAGATTGGCTTTGACGACAAGTTTATCTACGATGAGCTGGAGCTCCCAACAACCCAGCGCCGCGTCCGATGCACCCAACTGATGCACGACGAGGCACTCACCCCCTTCCGCAAGTGGTCCGCCACGGAACAAAAAACAGAGTACTAACAAAAGAGCCTGCCTAACAAACTTGTTAGACAGGCTCTTTTGGTTTTAGTTTGTATGGACTATTCGTTGATGCGAGTCCAATAGAGCGTAACGCCCACGCCGAGAATCGTTCCGCGAAGGCGCAACTTCTCGGGGGTCTCGAACTCTGCCGAAACACTCACGCGAAGACCCTTAGTGGGGTCATAAATCTTGGCATCGCCCCAACATTTATCCTCGGCAACATAGCGGAGTCCCTTGACCAAAACAATCTTGTCAACATCCACATTGCGCAACATTTTGTCGGGGTTCTTGACATCCTTGCGCTTATTGCCATTGGCATCGAGGGCGTTCTCCACCCAATAAACTTGTGCGTTGTAAGTTCCGTCGGCATTTTTCGTCACTCGCACTTTACTCTTACTACCTCCTCTATCCGTGAGATAAGTACCGATAATGTTATCGCCCTTGTCGTTCAACCCTTGTGCAAAGCCCATAGTGGTAAACATCACAGCGAAAACAGCTAAAATAAAACGTTTCATAGTTCAACTTTTATTAGTGAATACTCCACAAAGGTACTAAAAAACCACCTATCCGCAACACCTTTCACCTCGTTCCCACACAAAATAGGTATAAAGTCTAACTCCTAAAATTAGGAAATATAGGGATATTTAGGAATTCAGAGATAAGGCGGCATCGGCCCGCCAACATAAAACGCACAGAAAATTAGGAGTTTCAAGGCATACGAAAGGGCGGGATGCGCAGCATACTAATCGTATGTGAGCAATCCCGCCCCAAGCATAACGCCGAAATCACCTATTTCTGCGTATTTTACTCTTCGAGGAAGCCAAAATCCACCAACAAAGCTCGAGTCTTCTCCCAATCCACATAAGGCACGGGCAGACCATCCTCATACTTGAGAGGAATACCCAGAGCACTGTCATCAATATAGAGATCGGCATGCACCTTGGGCGAGGTTGTCCAATCGGATTGCGAACGGTTACGGTTGGAGTCCATGAGCGAAATCTTATTCTCCTTGAACCACGCCTCGGCATCCTTGAGTTTCTTGCCGTCGCGCATAGTATAGAGAATCAGTTTGTGACCCGCCTTAACCAACTCACGCAACACGGGTGCTGCTCCAATATCCTTGCCCACATAGGGGTAGTCGTGATAGACACAGGTTCCATCAAAATCAATAGCGATAATCATATAAGGTTCCTATAAAAAATTCATAAAATCAAAGATTGGCGACGCACATGCATCGCCAATCCTCGGGTATATTTACACTATTAGTGACGGTCAATCCAACGGCGTACTCTACGTTTGAAAGTAGCCCAGAGCGAGGTACTCTCATCCTCACCATAGGTATAGGTGTAACCGTAGTAGCCGTAGCGGTAACCATAACCATAGCCGTAGCGTTTGGTCATATCACGCACACCATTGAGGATAACCGACATGTTGTGCAGACGTTTGGTATCGGCCAGACGTTGAACATCGGGCAGCATACGGCGGTCCATACGACCCTCGCGGATAACATAGATACAGAGGTCGCACACGCGGTCTGCGATAATTGCGTCGGCAACCATAAGCGCAGGAACCGAGTCAATAACGATATAGTCATAGCGCTCGCGCAGCTCTGCTACAAGTTTATCCAGACGCTCACCCATCAGCAGCTCGGCGGGGTTGGGCGGTTGCAGACCTGCGTAGATAATATCGAGGTTTGCATGCGACTTCGAGGGGTTGATAAGTTGGTCTACGGTTACGCTCTCGTCCGACAGATACTTACTCAAGCCCATTGCCACACTACGACCGCCAAGTTGTTTAGACAGCGAGCGTTTACGCATATCGTTATCGATGATAACCACCTTCTTGCCCGACGTAGCAAGGGTATACGAGAGGTTCATGGTGGTAAATGTCTTTCCCGAGCTTGCGCTGGTCGAGGTAATCATGATAACCATGCTCTTGCCGCTACCCTTCATGAAGCCGAGGTTCGAACGAACCATACGGAATGCCTCCGAGATAGAGTCTTTACCATTCTCCTTAACGATAAAGCCCTTGTTCTGTTTGAGTGTACTTTGGGGAACCTCACCCAGCATCGGGATGGAGAGTGCATCCTCAATATCCTTACGGCCACGGACAGTGGTATTGAGCATATTCAGCAGGATGATAACTCCGAAAGGCATTGCACAACCCAGGATAAACGCCACCAACAGAATCATAAGAGTTTTGGGAGCAACGGGTTTGGTGCTACCATAAGCAGCGTCAATAACACGCGACTCACTGCTCGACACGGCACGGCTCAACTCATTCTCCTCTTGTTTGCTCAACAGGTAGAGGTATTGCTCCGATTTAATCTTCTGTTTACGCTCAATCGAGGTTTGACCTACCAACTTCATAGGAGCCTCCATATACTGTTTGGTCGATGCAGCCTCTTGTGCACGGGCGGTACGCAGCGAAACCTCGTATTGGTTCAGCAGGTTATCCACATAGCTCAAGATAGCTTGACGTTGGCCATTGAGCAGCGAGCTGGCTTGTTGGACAACGGGGTTGCGCTCCGACGAGCTCTCGAGCAGCTTGCGGCGTTGCAGCAGGCCCTCGTTATACTCGGCAATGGCGCTGATAATATATTGGTCATCCAAACCGGCGGTAGGAACAACCTCCCACAGACGGGTGGGGTCGTTCATATACTCACGGATACTTCTTACGAGCATCTTTTGAGTCTCGATGCCGATAGCCTCGGTTTTATACTTGTTAGCCTCCGACATACTCATAGTGGTCTGCGACGCGAGGTCAACAACACTATGGCGCTCCGAGTAGCTTTGGGCCGCTTTATCCACAGCCTCGAGCTCGGCATTGATTTCCGCGATACGTTGAGTAATAAAGTCTTTGGTAACCTCAAGCACGATGCTATTATCGGCCTTCACGTCATCGTCATAAGCCTGCATCAACGCGTTGAGCATATCCTCGGCACGTTGGGGATTCACGTCGTTAATCGAGAGGAGGATGATACTCGACTCTTTCGACGCCATCGACACGTTCAACTTGTTCTTATACGCGAGGGCGGTTTGCTCCAGAGGTGCTTTCGACACGTTGATAACGCGATCCTTGAAGGTATCGAAGTATGCAGTGGGCGATACGCGAACAACACCCACGGGGGTCACTACATCTTGACCCGGAGTAGCCCACACGATGGTCTCGTCGGGTTTCTCCTGACCCTTGAGTTGGAAGTTGGTCAGCTTGATGCGACCGCTATCCACGGGGATAACCTCCATCTTCAGCGCTTGCCAATCCAGACCATTAGGGAAGGTAACGATAAAGGGCTCGCGGCCATAGAGGTCGTAGGTACGAACCTTACCCGAGTACGAGTAGTTGATGTTAAGGTTCAGGGTGTCGACAACCATCTCCATGATACGTTTCGAGCCGAGGATAAACATCTCGTTATCGACGTTGGGGATAGCTTTCATACTCGACAGGTCCGCGAACAGCGCCGCAGCCGAGCCACCACGACGGCTATCCTTAATCATGATGGTAGCCGAACGTTGGTAAACCTTGGGAGTCGAATAGACATAATAGGTGGCCACCACAAGGCAGAGGCCGATAGAGATTACAAACCAATACCAGTTTGCAACCACCATTTCGAGAATATCACGCAAGCTATATGCAGAAGTCTCCTCGTTGTTGTCCGAGGGGCGCGGTGCGTTGACATTCTGGTTATACATTTGTTGTTCCATATCGTTTGTTTATTTACTATCTGTTGTTAAGCTGTTTTGCCATACCTGTATAGTAGAGCGAGGTTGTAATCACACTCGCGATAGATGCCAATACGCCGACACTACTCAAGATAGGAGTAATCCACGGGCTGACGTTACTTTGGTCTGCACGGCGTTTGTTAGGCATTACGTACACTACGTCGTTTTGTTTGAGGTAGAAGTAGGGCGATTCGAACAGGCTCTTACTCTTGAGGTTCACATAGGCGTTGATGCGCTTGCCATCCTCCTCGCGGATGATGAGCACCTTGTCACGACGGCCATAGATGGTAAGGTCGCCTGCCATGCTCAATGCATCGAGCAGAGTCATCTTGTTGGAGGTAATAGCATACGAGCCGGGGCGCAAAACCTCACCCATCACATTAACCTTGAGGTTAAGGAACGACACAGCCACGATGGGGCGAGTGAGCTGACCCTCGTCGATAAGTTTGTTGGTAAGGAAGTCAATAAGCTCGTTACGAGTCATGCCCGCAACGTGAATCTTGCCAAATGTGGGGAAAGTGATGCAGCCGTCGTTGTCAACCACATAGCCATGCAACGGGGTAGCTGCCTTGGCATCGTATTGGTTGACATTTGTGATAGGCAGGATGTTGAAGGGTTGCACAAGCTCCTTCTCGGACTCTGCCGCATTAACCGAGATGCTCAACACATCAGAGGGTTGGATTGTAATTTCTTGAACTTTACCGAGCGGGCGTGCTTCGCCGTCGTTGACGTCTTGGAGGTAGACAACCTCTTGGTAGCTCGAGCAACCAACCATAACAAACGCCATTGCCAAAAGAGTAAAGAATTTATTCATGATAGTATAGTTTTGTCCACATTACCCTACAAAGATAGAGATTCTCGACGGAAAAACCAATCAAAAGCCAACTTTTTAGCCCCTCGGAGGCCATTTTTAGAGGCTTCCCGATAAAAATATGGCAAAACTGTGAAAATAAGTGAAAATTCAAACATAAAAACCACCATAAAACCACTCACGCCCATACGTAGCACTCTCTTAAAGGCAAGATATATCAACGATTTTAGGGAAATTAACAAGTTTTCTGATTCGTCTCATAACAAACACCGCCATCCAAGAATAAAACTAATCGAGAATAAACGAACAAAAAATGACCGCCGCAACCGGAGGGCAACGCCCGAAGGTCGATGAGAAGTAGTGGCAGCGGGAGGTCGAGGTGCGAGAAAAGCGAGAAAGCGCAACATA
>JAZQXR010000054.1:0-10793 GCA_045632975.1 Rikenellaceae bacterium | reverse complement strand
CTGTACGCGGTAGCCGCGGTTGACTTGCACTTGTCCTTTATCGTCGACCCAAGGCACACGGAACATGATTACACGTTCGGGTTCTACGAGTCGCTCCAACACTTTCATCTTCATCAGTTGGGGATTTTGCACGACGTAGGGAGCAATGCTCTCAACTACCTCTCTGACCGCCTGGTGAAACTCTTTTTCTCCGGGATTGCGAGCAATCACATCGTTCATGAATTGCTCGACGAATTGTTTGGGGTCTTGTTGCATAATGCTTTCTTTTTAATTGAGTGAAAGTTCAAAGATAAGATTTTTTTTCTTACGTTGTTCTACAAATTGAACATTTTTTAAAATTTTTTACATTCACAGTGAGCAAAAGTCGCACCACAAGGCCACAAAAAAATGCCGCAGGCCAAAGACCCACGGCAAAAAACTCAAAACTATACATAGAATACATTACGTAAACTATCTCACAAAAGTCATACGTTCGCCCTTGCGGTCGGTGCAGATCTCCTCACCATTCCACGCCAAGCAGCCATTAACGTATGTACGCACAACACAACTCGATAGGGTGGTACCCATGAGCGGACTCCAACCACACTTCGAGATTATGTTCGAAGGTTCAACTCTCCACGACGCATTGGGGTCCACAACCACAATGTCTGCTTTGTACCCCTCGCGCAGATAGCCGCGCTTCTCGATATTATACAGGTCGGCCGGCGCATTACACATCAACTGCACGACCTTTTCGAGTGGCATAACGCCCATGCGGCACAGCTCCAGCACAACTGCCAGCGAGTGACCCACCATAGGCATACCCGAGGGGGCAGACCAATAGGGATTTTGTTTCTCGGCAAGGGTGTGTGGCGCATGATCCGTAACAATAGAATCAATCTTACGACCCAACGCACCTCTCAACGCCTCTCTATCGCTACTCGATTTAACCGACGGATTGCACTTGATAAAGTTGCCACGGGTTGCATAATCCTCGTCGCAGAACCACAGGTGCGAAGCAGTAACTTCGGCTGTTATTTTCTTATCACCAAGCGGTTTATCATCAAACAGCGCAAGCTCTCGAGCTGTTGTGATATGGGCCACATTTAGTCTGCTACCATACTTATCGGCAAGCTCAACCGCTACGGCCGACGATGTATAGCACGCCTCTGCGTCACGCACCTCGGGGTGAATGGTTGCTGTAGCATCGGGATAACGCTCACGCAACGTGGCGATATTTGCTGCAATTCGCGCCTCGGCCTCGCAGTGTGCCGATATAATAATAGGAGATTCAGCGAACACTCCCGACAGCGTATAGTTGTCATCCACGAGCATTCCTCCCGTAGACGAGCCCATAAACAGCTTTACTCCACACACCTCGCGCGGATTTAGTCGTTTGATTTCGCCCAGATTATCGTTGGTAGCACCCAAGAATATAGAGTAGTTCACAAGGCTCTTCTCGGCTGCAATTTCGGCTTTGCGCTCCACGTCACCGAGTGTCACGGTCACGGGCTTGGTATTGGGCATGTCGAACACCGAGGTCACACCTCCAGCCACAGCCGCTGCCGACTCCGAAGCCCAATCTGCTTTCTCGGTGAGTCCCGGCTCGCGGAAGTGAACGTGCGCGTCTATAACACCGGGCATTACATACCGGCCCGCAGCATCCACCACCTCGCCATCGAAGCGCTCGGTGTATCGTCCGCGACCAATCTCGGTAATGGTATCCCCCTTAAAAATCACATACCCTTCGAAACAGCCATCAGCCGCAAGGATGGTACCGTTATTTATGAGTGTTGCTGCCATTATTTTCTGGGTTTAATGTTGCGGAAACGCAATCCAAGTACGCCCCAGAAAGCCTCGCCAAAGATACCGCTACTCATTTTGGATGTGCCTTTAGTGCGATCCACAAAGACTATCGACACCTCTTTGATGTCGAATCCGAGTCGCCACGAGGAGTATTTCATCTCGATTTGGAAACCGTAGCCTTTCATTTGTACCTTATCGAGGTCAAGTGTTTCGAGCACCTCGCGCGAGTAGCATACGAATCCGGCTGTCGCATCGTGCACAGGCATACGCGTAACGGCATGAACATAGCGCGATGCAAAGTATGACATCAGCAGACGCGACATGGGCCAGTTCACCACATTCACGCCCGAAACATATCTCGAGCCCACGACTACATCTGCACCTTCCACCGCAGCGGCATAGAGTCGTTGCAGGTCATCGGGATTGTGCGAGAAGTCGCAATCCATCTCGAACACATAGTCGTAGCCCTTCTCAAGCGCCCACTTAAAGCCGGTAATATAGGCCGTACCGAGTCCGAGCTTGCCGCTTCGCTCAATGATGTGAACGCGCGAGGGGTACTCCTCGATTTTGTTTTTGACAAGTGCTGCCGTTCCGTCGGGCGAGCCATCGTCGATAATAAGTACATCGAAAGGCTCGTCCAGCGACATAACTTTGTCGATCATGGCCTCCACGTTCTCACACTCGTTGTATGTTGGTATAATTACAACTTTATTCATCGTTATCGATTTTTTTGATGGTACAAAATTAACAAAATTAGTCGGAGTATCAAATTTCTACGAAAAAGCGAGTAAATTTGCCACACAAAAACCAAAATAAGACACATGCCACACACCGTCACACTCACTCTTTCGCCCAAACAGGCGGCCGACTCAAAGCTATATACCACGCTTGCAGCCCGACGCTTGGGCATTAGCGACAAGCAGATTGCGCTTGTGCGCGTCACCAAACGCTCCATCGACGCCCGCAACAAAGCGGTAAAGGTCAATCTGTCGCTCGAGGTGTTTGTCGACAGTGAACCCATGCCAGCGCCTCTGCACTTCGATTACCCGAATGTGGAGCATGGCACGCCCGTTGCGATTATTGGCTCGGGTCCGGCTGGTCTGTTCGCAGCATTGCGCCTTATCGAGCTCGGCCTGCGACCTATCCTTTTTGAGCGTGGCAAGGATGTATCAACCCGCAAGACCGATATTGCAACCATAAACCGTGGCGGCGAGGTAAATCCCGACTCGAACTACGCCTTTGGCGAGGGTGGGGCAGGAACCTACTCCGATGGCAAACTGTTCACCCGCTCCAAGAAGCGTGGCGACTATAACAAAGCGCTCCAAACGCTTGTCCACTTTGGCGCATCGCCCGAGATTCTCTACGATGCACACCCCCATATCGGCACCGACAAACTACCCTATATCATTGCGGCGATTCGCAAACAGATTGTCGAGTGTGGCGGAAGTATCCACTTCGACAGCCGCGTGACGGATATTATCATCCGCGACGGCAAGGCTTGTGGCGTTGTTGCGGGTGATGAGCGCTGTGAGGCCGCTGCCGTGGTTATTGCCACGGGCCACTCGGCACGCGATATTTACCGCATGCTCCACGCCAAAGGGGTTGAGCTCGAGGCCAAACCATTCGCCATGGGCGTGCGTATCGAGCACCCCCAAAGACTCATCGACTCCATCCAATACCACACTCCCGAGCGTGGTGAATATCTGCCCGCAGCAGCATACTCGCTGGTCAATCAGATTGGTGGTCGCGGCGTATATTCATTCTGTATGTGCCCCGGTGGTTTTATCGTGCCGGCGATGACCTCGGCCGCCGAATCTGTGGTTAATGGCATGTCGCCTTCACACCGAGGTTCGCCATACGCCAACTCGGCAATCGTAACCGAGGTGCGTCCCGAGGACTACGCCTACCTCGAAGCCGAATACGGCGTGCTCGCGGGTCTGGAGTTCCAAACTCGATTCGAACACGCAGCACGCGCCAATGGTGGCGACCGACAGATAGCTCCCGCCCAACGTGTGAGTGACTTTGTTGCTGGACGCGCAAGTCGCACGCTGCCTCGCACATCATACATTCCGGGTATTACCACCTCGCGCTTGGACGAGTGGATGCCCGACTTTATATCAAACTCTCTGCGTGGAGGAATTGCCGCTTTCGGCCGACGCATGAAGGGTTTTGTCACCTCGGATGCCGTTGTGATTGGTGTCGAATCACGCACATCGACCCCCGTTCGCATTCCGCGCGACAAGGAGAGTCTGATGCACCCCGCTGTTGAAATGCTCTTTCCCGCGGGCGAGGGCGCAGGCTATGCAGGCGGCATCATCTCGGCCGCTCTCGACGGTGAGAGAATAGCCGAGGCTATAGGTGCAAAAATCCGAAAATAGAAAAACTAAACAAAATAAATCGGGGTATAATCATTAGATTCTGCCCCGATTTATTTTGCAATGCAGAATAGACACTTTTGGATAAATCCACAGACAGATTCACCGCTTTCGTCGAAAATTAACCCCCATTAGTCGATACAAAATCGCCTTTTGAATCTTTTTTGCTCAAAAAAATCAATTTCGCCAGACCAAACCGCACTACATTTACGTTTTTGGGCTATATTTGCGCACCAATAAATAATCGACCATGAGAACCACTCTGAAATACATATTTGCCACCATTGCCATTATGCTTGCAGCGACATCGTTCGCACAAGACAAAAAGGACAAAAAGGCAAACGACCGCCAAAAGTACGAAAGCACCGATATAAGCGACAAACTCGCCAGCAAAAAGGCCCGCCCCGTGGTACCCGATGCCGTGACACGCGAATTCCTATACAGCCTCTCGCCCGAGAATCCCTACCATGTGGTCAATCCCACAGTCGTGACTCTCGGCAATGAGCCTGCACAGTTTCCCGATTATGGTTCGCGTCACATGTTTCTGTTCTACGTCGACCCCGAGTCGTACGTTGTGGAGAGCGCCAACCGCGACCTCGAAAAGGAGCTGAAAGCCGATGGTAAAATGGGCTTTGAGGGCCGTACATATAGCCCCAATATTCAGGGTTATGCTGTTCTGAATCTGGCGGACACCAAACTACCTTCGGGTCTTATCCGCAGCGTGGTTAAGATGGTGCTCGGCAAGAACGTTCCCTCGCTTAACTTCGCCGACAACGACCACAGCCTGCGCAACGCATGGAAGATGCCAGATGTGAACAACAAGTTTGTACTCACATTCATCACCAAGGATGGTGACATGGTTTTCTACCGCGAAAGTCCCATGACCCCAGAGGACAAAGAGCTTATGTACGAAGTTATCGGACGCTATCGATAGAGTAGCCCTCTCACATTACACAAAACCGCGCAAAATGTGCGGTTTTTTTATTGACATTTCGGAACTATTTTTGTAACTTTGTAGGGAAGAAACAACAATCATCACCCTAATGAAACGTATCATCGCTATACTCGGAGCACTAATCCTCTCAACCTGCTGTATATACGGCGCCAAACCTCGTATCGGCGTAGTGTTGAGCGGTGGCGGAGCTCTTGGCTATGCCCACATTGGTGCACTTCAAGCTCTCACCGAGCAGGGCATCAAAATTGACTGTGTGGCGGGCACGAGTATGGGTGCGCTGATAGGCGTGATGTATGCCGGTGGCTATGCCCCCCAAGAAATCCACGACATCATCCTCAAGGAGCGTTACAACGACCGCAAACGAATCATGAGCCCCATCCGTAGCAAACGACGCCTCGGCTTTGCTTCGCATCAATATCTACGCCGGACGCTACACGACTACTTGCCCGATTCGTTCGACTCTTTGCCTATCAAATACTACACCTGCGTTACAGACCTTACGGCGAGCGAGGAGCGTATTATATCATCGGGCGACCACCTTGTTGATTATGTGCTCGCTTCATCATCCATTCCCGGAGTGTTCGAGGCTATCGAGATTGACGGCCACTACTATGTGGATGGTGGCGTACTCAACAACCTTCCCGCACAGGAGATTCACAAACATTGCGATATACTGATTGGTGTGGATGTTCACCCCGACAAGGCACACCCGCCCGTAATTGAGAACATCCTCGATGTTGCAACAACCACCCTTCACACCCTTATGCAAGGCAATGCTGTCGAAGGACGAGAGTTGTGTGACTACCTGATTGAGCCCCGTGCAAACGAGCAATATAAGGCTTTCGACTTCAACCACTACGAGGACATCTATCGTATCGGATATGAAGCGACCAAAGAGTACCTCAAGACTCACCCCAAACTCGCGGCACTCGGCAAGAAGTAAAACAACCTTAAACTACAACTGCTATGCGTTCATACATCAGACTCATGGCTTTGGTGGCGCTGCTCATGTGTGGTTGCCAGCCCGATAGTGGCGAGTCACAAGACACAAATCCACCCACACCACCTTATCTCAACATCAGCACCATATTGGAGTTCGACTGCGATGGCGAGGTCAAGAGCCTAACCATCAACAGCAACTCCGATTGGCACACCGAGTATCCTGCCGAGTGGTGTGTATTCACCCCTGATAGTGGCACGGGAAGCACCAAGGTCGAGGTCAGTGCCTCGGCCAATACCACAAGCGAGATGCGTACCGCAACAGCCTTTATCATCTGTGCCGACGACACTACACTCGTCACACTCCGTCAGCAAGCATCCATGCCACAGCCCACCTACATCGAGACCGCACTGCCAGCACTCACCCTCGCATGTGAATCGGCCGAAATCTCGCTCGCACTGCGCAGCAACACCGATTGGCGTGTTGTGGATACAACCGAGTGGGCCACCGTATCGCCCGTGAAGGGTAGTGGAGATGGAATGCTCAAGGTCACTGCCACAAACAACGACTCGGAGTCAGCTCGATACAGCACCTTTGCCATCATCACGGCCGACGACACCGTAAGCATCTCGCTGTGTCAGCTTCCCAAAGAGAGCCTATTGGTCGACCGCAAGGTATTCGAGTTACCGCCCGATTCGATCAACTTTGCCATCAACATCAACTCCAACTACGAGACCGAGTTCTTCATTGACCAGAGTTCGGCCGATTGGTTGCTCACTCCGGAGTACGACAAGGGCTCTATAATGCTTCGTTTCTACGCCCGCCAGAACACCACCGACAAACAGCGCAGTGGCTACATCACCGTTCGTGCCGGTGACATCACCGAGGTTGTCCGCGTAACCCAGCACACCGAGTCAGAAATCATACGATATGATGCTGAATATAAAAAGATGCGTCTCGCCATCAATCAAACCAAAGGCTTTGGTGCCAACATCATCGCTCACGAATACACAGATGGCAAAGGCTACATTCTTTTTGACAATACCATTACAGAGATTCCCGACGAAGCTTTCTACTCGGCTCTTAACATACTAAACTCTTTAACAATACCTCGTACGGTCACCAAAATTGGCGACTGCGCTTTCTACCAACTGCAAATCAAAGAGTTGTATGGTTGCGAGAATGTTACATACATTGGTGATCACGCTTTCTCCTCATACTACTCTCCTTATCGATTAAATATCAAATCACTCGACATCTTCCCAAATGTAAAGCACATCGGCCAATACGCCTTTAATTTTGCCATGGGATTCGACGAGATTATCATTCCCAAAGGCATTACACACATTCCGGCTGGTGTATTCTGCGCAAATTCGAGCCTCACCAAGGTTGTTATCCATGAGGATGTCACCCATATTGGCAATCGAGCTTTTAATAGCATAGGTGAAGATAGATACTTTGAACGCGACGGCGTATACATCTATGCAAAAACGCCTCCCAAAATTGGAAACAACGGAGTATTCACACCCGGTATAAAAATTTACGTTCCGGCAGAGTCTGTCGAAGCATACAAAAGCGCCGAGAATTGGGCCGAGTACGAATACCTAATCCAGCCCATGCCGCAGGAGTAGAACTGATACACCTATTTATATATAAAGGGAGCGTGTCCAACAAAAAGAAGTGACCCCAAAAGTTTAGACAAAACTCTTTGGGGTCACTTCACTTTCGAATCGAGCTCCTTAACTTCTATAATTTAGGCCTATCGCTCAATCACATATGGTTTATCGACTATCTTCTCCGTTGTGTTGGGTGGCGATACAATCAGCAGCGATACACCGTGAGGAGCAATCTCCTCTTCGTAACGCTCGCGCGGGCCAATCTTGGCCACATCCTTCTGTCGCCACACATCACGCACGGTAATCTCTTTGCTCCATAGACCGAGAGTGCGCGGTGTGAAACCAATCTTCATAGGCTCGCTCGATGTATTAAACAGACCAACGGCCAGATTTCCACTCTCCAAAATCTTCACATAGACCACATAGCCCTCGCCACGGAAGTATGGCACAGCACGCATTCCCAGCGGGTCTTGCATAATGTCATTAACCTCATTATTACACAAAAGGCTCAACGTAAAATCGTCCATCTGGGCAATATCACAACCTATCAACATTGGCGATGAGAACAGACTCCACAACGAAATATGAGTATATTGCTCATCGGGGGTCAAGCGTGTATAGTGCAGATTAGGGCCCCAACCTACCATACCCACTACCAACATATCTGCATCAGCCCAATGACCCGGGCCACTGAACGCCGGCCAACGGTCCTGCGGGCCGAATCCAATACGCATAATGCTCTTCCAAGTATCGAAAATATCGTCCGTTGTTCGCCAACATTGGGTCAGCTCGCGCCACGAATGTGCCAAAGCAAACGGGTCGGAACCAGAGATACTCAACGCAATATCACGACCCGTAGCACGCAACGCATCGGCCATCTCTTTGGTATAATAATAGTCGTTGGGATTCCAATCATACTTCAAATAGTCGATACCCCAATCGGCCCATTGTTTAGCATCGGCCTCGGCAAACGAATAGGCACCGTGATAGCGAAAATAACCGCTATGCAACTTACCATTAGGGTCTTTGACTTTGAAGTACTCGTCGCACACGCCCTTCTCTATCCACTCGTACTTGCCTTCGGGATTGTCGCATTGGGTTCCGATATGGCCCTGATAGGTAGCAACCCACGGAGCCGAATAGATACCCGCTTTCAGACCCATCGAGTGAAGCTCGTCAACCAAGCCCTTGATGTCGGGAAACTTCGAGTTGGGCTGTATGGCGTGATACTTACCTCCACGCACTCCCTGCCAGCCGTCGTCAATATTGATATAGGTCCAGCCATAATTCACCAAACCTTTGTCGACCATAGCTTTGGCCGAACTATATACTTTTTCTTGACTCACGGCACTGCCCCAACAGTTCCACGAGTTCCAACCCATAGGCGGTGTAAGCAGTATATCATCGCCCACCACGATTCGCAAGTCACGCGAAGCCTCACCCAAAGAGTTGGTAGCACGAAGTGTAACGTGATAGGTTCCCGCCTTGCGCAGTGTTCCTGTAATGATGCCACTCTCGGGGTCGAGCTTCAAACCTCTGGGCAACCCATCGGCCGAGAAGGTCATAGGGCGCACACCCGTAGCGGCAATGGTATAGCGAAACTCGGCTTTGGGACGCACGCCAAACACTCTTGCACTATTGATACGCGGAGTGTCTGGTGCAGGAGGTGTCAATATATACTTCGAGTTGTCGGGTGGGGTAAGTAGCGTCTGTCCTACGGCAGACACACCACACATCACGGTTGTCAGCACCGCGAGAGCAAGGAGTTTGAAACGATTTTTCATTATATTATTTATTTGTTGGAAAATATATAAACTAATTTACTACGACACAATCAAAATACTCCTTGAACAGGGCCTCTGCCTTTTCCAACTGCTCGGGGGTATTCTCCTTGACATCCGTTAGCTTATATTCCAAGCCCATAGCTTCGTACTTGTGCACGCCAAGGCGGTGATAGGGGAGAATTTCAACTCGTTGAATACACTTATATCCACCCAGAGCCTCGCCCAAAGCGCGAATATCCTCCTCGGCATCACTATGGCCGGGAACCAACACATAGCGCATCCAGAAGGGGCGACCATGCTCCTCGAGCCAAGCTGCGGTGCGGAGCGTTTGCTCGTTACTACGGCCTGTAAGCGCACGGTGGCTGTCACCATTGAACTGTTTGATATCGAGCAGAGGTAGGTCCGTCAACGAGAGCAGTCGCTCGACATGCTCATTCCACACACCACCATTGGTATCCAGGCAAATATGGATGCCGGCTGCACGCAGCGACTCAAACAGCGGGATAAGCTCTTTTGCTTGGAGCGTAGGCTCACCACCCGAGAATGTAATTCCTCCACGAGCACCGAAAAACGGCTTTTGGCTCACAGCCATATCCACAATCTCTTGCATCGGCGTAGCCTTTCCGCCCTGCACCTCGATAGTATCAGGATTAGCGCAATACAGACAGCGGAACGGGCAACCTTGCAGGAAGACCACAAGGCGCAAGCCCGGGCCATCGAACGTACCCATAGACTCGTACGAATGAACGTTAATCATATCTATTTCTAATTTTCTTTGTTCTCTTTACAACGAAGTCTGTCAACCACGGCGGGCTGGCAGACTTCGAAGGGTTGTTTTATTGTTTACCGCTCCAGCGGTACACTCTTACATGCGGCTGTGGAACGAACGGCTAATAACCTCAAGTTGGTGCTCACGGCTCAACTTAACGAAGTTCACAGCATAACCCGATACACGGATGGTGAGTTGCGGATATTTCTCGGGGTGCTCCATAGCATCCTCAAGCATCTCGCGGTTCAGCACGTTCACATTCAGGTGGTGTGCACCTTTGGTGAAGTAACCGTCCATCATGGTAACCAGGTTATCTACACGCTCACCGTCGGTAGGACCGAGCGATTTAGGAACAATCGAGAAGGTGTTGCTGATACCGTCTTGCGAGTCGCGGTAGCGAAGTTTAGCAACCGACGAGAGCGAAGCGATAGCACCGTTTTTGTCGCGGCCGTGCATGGGGTTTGCACCGGGAGCGAAAGCCACACCTGCGGCACGACCATCAGGGGTTGCACCGGTCTTCTTACCGTACATCACGTTCGAGGTGATGGTAAGCAGCGAGAGGGTGGGAC
>JAZQXR010000053.1:0-15167 GCA_045632975.1 Rikenellaceae bacterium | reverse complement strand
GGCTCGTCGAGGATAAGCAGATTGGGTTCGCCGAGTAGTGCATTGGCCAGCGCAATGCGCTTTAGCTCACCACCCGAGAGGTTGTCCACCACGCGGTCGAAATCGGTGATTCGCAGACGGGTCAGAATCTCTTTGGCCTTCGCCTCGTAGTCCCATGCCGAGTGTGCATCCATCTCGACCATCGCCCGCTCAATCTGCGCCGCATCGCCCGACTCCACAGCCGCCTCGTAGCCGGCCACCACACGCATCAGCGGTGTGTCGCCCGTGAAACAGGCCTCGAGAATGGTTGTCCCATCGGGGTATCGTGGCGTCTGTACCAAGTAGGCCACGCGCGTGTCGCGGCGGAATGTGATTGTTCCGCTGTCGGGGCTGTCGCCACCGGCCAGTATGTCGAGTAGCGAGCTCTTGCCCGCTCCGTTTCGTCCTATAAGTCCGACCTTCTCGCCCTCGCCAATGCTCATGGTAAGCCCCTCGAAGAGATCCCAATCGCCATACGCCTTGGCGAGATTCTCAACTTGTAGTATAGTCTCCATGCAGTGTGCGTCTTAATAACACAAAGGTATGAAAATAATTGTAAACTCTAAACTGCGCCCTGCGAATCGTGAATTCCTCCGCCCCCTCTGTAATTGTGCATCCCTCTGTCCCCTCCGTAATTGTGAATTGTGAATTTTTGCTATCGGAGTGTTTTTGTCGAATAAAGCGTAAAAAATTGTTGCTAATTGCAAAAAAATGTGTAAATTTGTGATAAACTTAAAAACGATTAACCATGAAAAAACGTAATCTTTTCTACGCTTGCGCTGTTGCTCTGTTCGCGGTTGCATGTACCTGCGGCCCGCAAAAATACACCATCAATGGTAGTATCTCGCGCCACCCGCTGGCAGCTTATGTGGATTCGGTATTCCTTGTTAATGACGCCGGTGTGAGCCCCAAAGTGGCTGTTGTCGATGGCGCGTTCTCGTTCGAGGGCGAGGTTGAGAAACCCATTCTCACCACCATCGTATTTACCTACGACGGCGCTATGAAGGGGCAATTCAGCCTGCCGCTGATTCTCGAGGAGGGTAATATCCACTTCCTTGGTCTGCCTTCGAAACGTTTTGCCGGCACTCCGCTCAACGACTCGATTGTGATGCTCAATACCAAGGCTAATGACCTCCCCGTGGATTCGATTGACGCTGCCTACTACGAGGCGCTGGCCGACATTCTCCGTACCTATATCAAGAACAACCCCAACGACGCTTCGACCGTGTATGCACTGCGCGAGGGCGTGAACTCGAACCTCTTTGACGAGGCCGAGGTTTGGGAGCTCCTGCAAGAGTGCGGCGACGAGGTTAATACCACCAACTTCGCAAAAGAGATTTGCTCGAAGTTCGACGCTCAAGAGTAATTTTTTCTGACATACCTAAAACAAAATTATGAAAAGAGTAATTAGATTCTTTTCGCTGCTGACCGCCGCTATCGTGGCGGTCGGTTGCGCTTCGGACCAATACAAAATTGTAGGTTCGCTCGAGGATGATGGTACACTGCGCTTCGACTCGGTCTTTGTCGAGGTGGCGGGTGTGCGTAGCGCGGCTGCGGTCGTAGATGGTAAATTCGAACTTGTGGGTACGGTTGTCGAGCCCGAGTTTGTGTCGGTTAGTGCCTCGCTGGTCGATGGTAATGGCTATATCACCGACGATGTATCCATGCCCGTTGTCGTAGAGCCGGGACGAATCACCATCGAATACTCGCTCGCTACCGACAACTACACCTCCGGTGGCACTCCCCAGAACGAGGCTATGTCGGCGCTGATGGCCGATCTGCTCGCTTGGCAGGATGATGAAGATGCAGGCCCCAATGATGTTCACCAACTCCTCAAAGATTATATCACCGCCCACTCGCAGGAGGCTGCCGCAATCTATGGCATTATCTTCGCGCAGAGCTTCAGCTCGATGCCGTCGGATGTAATGCCCTCGCAGGGTGCTTGGCTTGAGCTGATTGGCAACTGCTCGGAGTATGTGCGTGGCTACGAGGATGTGGCACGCTTTGTTAGCCGCTTGGAGAGCTATGCCAAAACCGAGGAGGGTAATCCCTTCGTAGACTTCGAGGTCGAGACCGAGAGCGGTGTTGTTCGCCTGTCGGACTATGTGGGTAAGGGTCAGCCCGTGCTCGTAGACTTCTGGGCAAGCTGGTGTGGCCCCTGCCGTGCCGAGATACCCAATCTGAAGAAGATTTATGAGGAGTTCAAAGGCAAGGGCTTGGTGGTTGTTGGTGTTCCCACAAGCGATATGCCCGAGGATACCCGCGAGGCTGTGGCACAAGACGAGAACCCCTTCATCCAGATGATTGGCAAGGAGCGCACAAATACGGGTGCTGTGACCTATGGCGTGACGGGTATCCCCCACTTGGTGCTCTTTGCGGGCGACGGAACCATCCTCTCGCGTGGTTTGCGTGGGGAGGAGTTGAGAGATGAGGTGGCTAAACTATTCGAATAGAGAAACTGTATAACAAGGCTCTTTTGGCATCTGCCTTTTTGTCCTAATCAATTGTGAATTGTGAATTGTGAATTGAGAATTGTGAATTAAAGAGAGGGTGTCCCATATGGGACACCCTCTCTTTTGTTATGTGTATGGACGATTAGTCGCGGCGGACGATTTGTGCACCCAGCGCGTTCAGGCGGCCGTCGATATTCTGATAACCGCGGTCAATCTGCTCGACGTTCTGGATGATGCTCGTGCCCTCGGCGCTCATGGCGGCAATCAGCAGTGCCACACCCGCACGAATATCGGGCGAGGTCATCTTGGTGGCACGCAGGCGCATGGCGTGGTCGTGACCGATGACCGTTGCGCGGTGCGGGTCGCAGAGGATGATTTGGGCACCCATATCTATGAGCTTGTCCACAAAGAACAGACGGCTCTCGAACATCTTTTGGTGAATCAGCACCGAGCCTTTGGCCTGTGTCGCCACAACCAAGAACACCGACAGCAGGTCGGGGGTCAAGCCCGGCCACGGAGCATCGGCGATGGTCATAATCGAGCCGTCGATAAAGCTCTCGATGCAGTAGTGCTCCTGCTCGGGCACAAAAATATCGTCACCCCTCTGCTCGAAGCGGATTCCCATGCGGGCAAACTGTGCGGGGATGATACCCAGATTGTCGTACGACACATCCTTGATGGTAATCTCCGAGCGGGTCATTGCGGCCATGCCTATGAAACTACCCACCTCAATCATATCGGGTAGCATGCGGTGGGTTGTTCCGCCGAGCGACTCCACACCCTCGATGGTGAGCAGGTTGGAGCCTACGCCCGAGATTCGCGCGCCCATGCGGTTGAGCATTTTGCAGAGTTGTTGGAGGTAGGGCTCACATGCGGCGTTGTAGATGGTGGTTGTGCCCTGGGCAAGTACGGCGGCCATTACGATGTTGGCGGTGCCCGTTACCGAAGCCTCGTCGAGCAGCATGTATGTGCCCTTCAGGGGGCGTCCCTCCACCTTGAAGAAGTGCTCGGCCGAGTCAAAGTCGAACTTCGCGCCCAGCTTCTGGAATCCGATAAAGTGAGTGTCCAAGCGCCTGCGACCAATCTTGTCGCCACCCGGACGCGGAATATAAGCCTCGCCAAAACGGGCCAACAGCGGGCCGACAATCATCACCGAGCCACGCAGACGAGAAGCCAGCGTGCGGAACTCCGCGGTGTGCATAAACTCGAGGTCGATGTTGGCCGCGCGGAACGAGTATGTGTCGTCGGCGAGTCGCTCAACCTCAACACCGAGTTTCTCGAGCAGTCCGATGAGCTGCAACACATCGACAATCTGCGGGATGTTGCTGATAGTCACCTTCTCGGGGGTGAGCAGTGTTGCACATAGTATTTGTAGAGCTTCGTTTTTTGCGCCGCCGGCGGTAATCTCACCTCGGAGTTTGCGTCCGCCCGTAACCTCGAATGTTGCCATAATGCGTGTGATTTATTTAGTAAAGGTAGGCGTTTTCTGTCGTATTTGCAAGTCTGCGCACCCCGAAAATCGCATAATGTGGTTTTTTCTTGCGAAAAACGCCGAAAATATTTGCAGAGAAAGAAATCTTTGCTACCTTTGCACCGCAAATGGCGAGTTAGCTCAGCTGGTTAGAGCGCATGATTCATAATCATGAGGTCTCCAGTTCAATCCTGGAACTCGCTACTGTCACGAGGTCGACCATTCGGTCGGCCTCGTTTTTTTAAATTCACAATTCACAATTCACAATTCACAATTTCTCGGAGGGGACGGAGGAATTTACGATTCACAATTACGGAGGGGATAGGAAGATTCACAATTTTTCGGAGGGGACGGAGGGATTCGCAATGCACAATTGTTTTTGTGGCCGCGGGATTTTTTGTATCTTTGGGGTAGTAATCTTTTTACCGCTATGAAAAAAGCTATAATCATAGGCGCGACATCGGGCATTGGGCGAGGTGTGGCCGAGCAGCTGCTCCGCGAGGGGTGGAGCGTAGGTGTGGCCGGTCGCAGAGTCGAACTGCTTGCCGAGTTGCAGACCGAGTACGGCGCCGAGCGAGTGGCTGTCGAGCAGATGGATGTGACCAGCCCGACGGCAACCGAAGCGCTCGACCGTCTGCTTGAGGTGCTTGATACGCCCGACCTGTTGTTGTACGCCTCGGGTGTGGGGCGTCAGAATCCCGAGCTCGATGTTGAGGTCGAGATACGCTCGGTGCGCACCAACTGCGAGGGTATGGTGCGTGTGGTGGACCACTTCCTGAACTATGTGCGCCGCAATCCCCAATACTCGCCCCGCCACAAGGCACACGTTGCGGTCATAACCTCCGTTGCGGGCACTATGGGCATGGGCTCGGCACCCGCGTACTCCGCAACCAAAAAGATGCAGAGCACCTATCTGACCGCCCTCGCACAGCACTGCCGCATGGAGCACATTCCCGCGCTGTTTACCGATATTCGCCCCGGATTTGTCCAGACCGCGATACTCAACCCCACAAAGCGCTATCCGATGCTGATGAGCGTCGATGAGGCTACGCGTCACATTCTGCGTGGCATCGAGCATCGCCGGCGAATCGTGATTTTCGATTGGCGTTTTCGCCTGTTGGTGCTCGTGTGGAGAGCTATCCCGCGCTGCATCTGGGAGCGACTAACCATTATCCGCAACTAACTATGAAACAATACGACTTTGACCGAGTGGTAGACCGCCAAGCGACGGGAGCCACCAAGATAGAGGCTATGGAGCAGTTCTTCGGTAGCCGCGAGCTTATCCCGATGTGGATTGCCGATATGGATTTCGAAACTCCGCCTTTCATCCTCGATGCCCTGCGTGCGAGGTTGGAACATCCCATATTGGGCTATACCATGATGCCCGACGAGCTGTGGACAAGCATCGCTACATGGGTCGAGTCGCACCACGGCTGGCACGTCGAGCGCGAGTGGATAACTACGGTACCGGGTGTGGTGCGAGGCATAGGTCTTGCCATCAATGCGCTGACTGCGCCCGGTGACGGAATTATCATTCAGCCGCCCGTCTATCACCCGTTCCGCTGGCTCACCGAGGGCAACCATCGCAGGATTGTATATAATCCGCTCGTTCAGCGCGAGGATGGGCTCTATGATATGGATTTCGAGGGGCTGGAGCGCGTGGCCGATGATGGCTGTCGAATGTTGATTCTTGCCAATCCGCACAATCCCGGTGGCGTGACATGGAGCAGGGCTACACTCGAGCGCCTGGCCGAGTTCTGCCATAGTCGCGGTATAGTTGTGATTTCGGATGAGATTCACTGCGACCTTACGCTGTGGGGCGGCCGCCATATCCCCTTTGCGAGTGTCTCGCCCGAGGCCGCGGCGTGCAGCATAACCTTTGGCGCACCGACCAAAACATTCAACGTGGCGGGTGTGGTCAGCTCCTATGCCATAACCCCGTCCGAGGAGCTGCGTGCCAAGTTCTATGAGTGGATGGAGGTCAATGAGCTCAATCAACCCCACATGTTTGGCCCGATTACCACCATCGCCGCATTCAAGCATGGTGAGCCGTGGCGTCGCGAACTGCTTCGCTATATCGAGGGTAATATAGATTTTGTGATAGATTATTGTGCACAGAACATCCCCTCCATTCGTCCTATTCGTCCGCAGGCCTCATACCTTGTGTGGCTCGATTGCAGGGCGCTGGGATTGGAGCACGAGGAGCTTGTGCGACTCTTTATCGAGGGTGCGGGGCTGGCGCTCAACGATGGCGCTCTGTTTGGTGCCGAGGGACGTGGTTTTATGCGTATGAATGTCGCTTGCCCGCGCAGCGTGTTAGAGATGGCTTTAGAGCGACTGCGAGGTGCATTGACCAAATAGCGTGGCGTATCCATAGAACAAACAATCTCCACATCTTCTGGCAGAGGATGTGGAGATTGTTTTATAACGGCACGAAACTATCGTGTGTGTTTAGAGCTTGTTAATTACATTGCACTCGCACTTGGAGAGCACCTCCATGCAGCGAGCAATGTTGCTCGGGCGGATAATCACATTGGCGCTATCCCCTTCAGCAAATGCATACATGTACTCGATGAAGATGGACTCTGCGGTAAGGCTATCCAGAATCACCGACAGCGAGCCGCTGACATTGGGGCAGCTGATGCACACCACATCGGTGAGCATTACGGCGAAGTTGGCCTCGCGCAGGCACTCCACGGCTTTGTCCACCTCGGTTACAATCAGTCGCAGGATGCCGAAGTCGGCAGTCTCGGCCATGCTGAATGCGTGCATGTTGATATTGTTCTGTCCGAGTATTTTGGTAACCTCGTTGATTCGTCCCGATTTATTCTCGAGAAAAACCGATAGTTGTTTGATTGTCATGGTTGTAAGATTTTGACTATTTCAATTTTCGGTTGTCTATTACGTGTTTGCCTTTGCCTTGACTGCGCTCGATGCTGCCCGGCTCCATGAGTTTGACCTCGGCGGCAATCGACAGTACGCTCTTGAGCTTGTCCGAAAGGCGCTTTTTCATAGCAAGCATGGTGCCGATGTCGTCGCTGAACAGCTCGCGGCGCACCTCCACCTGAACTTCGAGTGTATCGAGGTTGCCCTTGCGGTCCACAACGAGCATATATTGGGGCTCGAACTCGCTCATCTCGAGGATTACGCTCTCCACCTGCGAGGGGAAGACGTTGATACCGCGAATGATAAGCATATCGTCGCTACGACCCACGATTCGGCCCATGCGAACGGCGGTACGACCACAGGCACACTTGCCATCCATCAGCGTGCAGAGGTCCTTGGTACGGTAGCGGAGCAGAGGCATACCCTCTTTGGTGAGGGTGGTGAATACCAGCTCGCCCTGTTCTCCGTGCGGCAGTTGTTCGAGGGTCTCGGGGTTGATAATCTCGGGGTAGAAGTGGTCTTCGGCGATGTGCGAACCGCACTGCTCCGAACACTCGTACGACACACCGGGGCCCATAATCTCGCTCAAGCCATAGAGGTTGTAGCCCTTCAGTCCGAGGCGTTCCTCAATCTCGCGGCGCATATTCTCGGTCCACGGCTCGGCGCCGAATGCACCGATACGCAGGTTGATATCATCTTTGGTAAGGCCCATCTTCTCGAGGGTCTCGGCAAGGTAGAGCGCATACGAAGGGGTGCAGGCGATACCGCTGATTTTCAGGTCGCGGATAAGGCGGATATGCTTCTCGGTGTTGCCTGTCGAGGTGGGAATAACCGTTGCGCCGAGGTTCTCCACGCCGTAGTGTGCTCCCAGACCGCCGGTGAACAGACCATAGCCGTAGCTCACCGAGAAGGTGTCGTCGCGGGTGATGCCGTAGGCGGTCAGTGCACGGGTCATAACCTCCGACCATACCGACAGGTCTTTGCGGGTGTAGCCTACGATTGTGGGGTTGCCCGTGGTACCCGACGAGGCGTGCACGCGCACAATCTCCGAGGGGGGTGCCGCTTGCAGCCCATAGGGGTAGTTATCGCGCAGGTCTTGTTTGGTGGTGAAGGGCAGTTTTACAATATCGTCAATGCTCTTGATGTCCTCGGGCGCAATGTCCATGGCCTGCATCTTGTTGCGATAGAAGGGGGTGTTGTGGTAAACGTACGTTACGAGTTTTTGGAGTCGTTTACTCTGAAGGGCGTGCATCTCATCGCGGCTCATGCACTCCTTTGTGGGGTTCCAAATCATGGTATTATTATAGTTTAGGATAGTTGTTTGTGATCTTCGTCGAAGGCTCTCATGCGCTCCTCCATAACCTCGTACAGGTCGTCACGCATGCGCGAGGTGCAGGCCCTTACGCCCTGTTGCTCGCTACCCGTAGTCGAGAGCGAAATACTGCTCACGCCATAGTACAACAGCTCGCGCAGCAGCTCGCCACCACTCATGTCCTTGTAGCCGATGGTGAAGAAGAATCCGTCGCCCACGCTCTGCGTAACGTCACGGTCGTAGACGATGTGGAAGCCGTTGTCGGTAAAGATGCGTTTCATGCGCTCGGCGCGGCGGGCGTACTCGCGGGTGTCCTCCACAAAGTTAATCTTGCCGTCGCTTGCCATGCGCAACATCTCGGCATAGGCGTATTGGGTCGAGGCGGTACAGCCCGAAGTAATCATATAGAGAATCGAGGCCACGAGCGTCTGACCGAACACACCCGCATCGTTATATCGGCGGGCGAGGGCGGGCGAGTGGCGCTCAAAGAGCTTGTCGCTGATACCCAGCAGTGCCATGCGCTGGCCGGCGTAGCTGAATATCTTGGACGACGAGAGCATGAGGATATAGTTGTCGGTATATCGTGCAACGGTGGGGGCGTAGGGCGGCTCGAAGGGGTGACCCAGGTCGCGGCGGAAGTCCATGCAGAAATACGCCAAGTCCTCCATCACCACCACATCATACTTGGTGGCAAGTTCGCCGATGATGGCCAGCTCCTCCTCCTCGAGGCAAATCCATGCGGGATTGTTGGGGTTGGAGTAGACGATTGCTGCAATATCGCCCGCCGAGAGCATTTCGGTCAGCTTCTCGCGCAGACGCTCGCCACGCCACTCATATATGTCGAACTCGACCCACTCGGCACCAATTACGCGCAGTTGAGACTTCTGAATGGGGAAACCGGGGTCGATAAACAGAATCTTGTTCTTGCCCTCCACCCTCTGTGTGCAGGCGATAAACGAGCCAAATGAGCCGGCAACGCTACCCACGGTGGGAACGCACGAGCGGGGCGAAACATCCACATCGAGGAACGCCTTGATAAAGCGCGAGGCCTCGCTTTTGAGCTCATCGACACCGGCGGCTGCGGGATATTGCGAGCCTACACCACGGTCGAGGGCAGCCTTCTCGGCCTCCACGCCAAAGCGGTTTACGTCGAGTCCCGGCGAGCCTTGGTCCATGCGGATAAAGGGGATACCGGTCTTGCGCTCGAGGTATTGTGCCACGAGCAGCACCTCGCCAATGGTAGCTTTCGACAGGTCGGCAACGTGCAACTCGCGCGTAGCCTCCTCGACCAACTCTTCGCTAAAGATTTTCATGCTCTTCTATTGGTTTATGGCGTTATATCCAACCTCGAATGCCGCGAGGTTCATCTCGACAATCTTCTCGCCTTTCGATGCAAATACCCTGCGGATAGCACCGCGCAGTTGGTCGGCCGAAAGAATCGACAGGTAGTGGGCTGCCATGCCGAGCAACACCACATTGGCGCTCTTGGCCGAGCCACAATCTTTGGCAAGTTGCTCAATGTCGCCGGCAGCTACGTTGGGCATGCCTCCGAGCTCTGCCATCAGAGCTTCCTGGTCGGGATAGTTGGGAATATTGCGGAACGGAACCGACGAGGTTACGATACGGCCGTCCTTGTTGAGGTACGACACATATCGGAGTGCCTCCATGGGCTCCATCGAGATTATCATATCGGCTGCGCCACGGCGAATCAAATCGGAGTAGATAGGCTCGGTCGAAAGACGCAGATTGGACTGAACGTCGCCGCCACGTTGGCTCATGCCGTGAACTTCGGCTTGCTTGAGGTAGATACCCGCGGTTGCTGCTGCATCTCCGATGATGGTGGCGATGGTGAGGATTCCTTGTCCTCCCACGCCGGCAAGGATTATATCGGTGTTCATGTGTTTACTGTTGTTGAGCGCGTTTTTGGCGCAGTTTGCGGTTGAGGGTTTGGATGCACTCGCGGCGGGGGATGATGACCGACACGCCGGGGTACTCGATTTCGCTGCGGATGATGGCGGTAATCTCCTCCATGTTCTTGGCGATGGGGACAACCACGCGAACGTGCTCCGGTTCAACGCCCAGACCCAGACAGATGGCCTCAAACTTGTTCGTTCCGGCCGAGTCCTGACCACCGGTCATGGCGGTGGTTAGGTTGTCCGAGATGATTACGGTGATGTTGCTGCCATCGTTCACTGCATCGAGCAGACCTGTCATGCCCGAGTGGGTGAAGGTCGAATCGCCAATAACGGCAATGGCGGGGAACAGACCCGCATCGGCCGCACCTTTGGCCATGGTAATCGACGCACCCATATCCACACAGCTGTCGATAGCGCGGAACGGGGGCAGTGCACCGAGGGTGTAGCAACCGATGTCGCCAAAGATTCGGGCGTCGGGATACTCCGCTGCCACGCGGTTCAGTGCATCATAGACGTCGCGGTGACCACAACCTTGACACAGCGCGGGCGGACGCATAACCACGTTGGTTGCGGGCTCATAGGCGCTTTCGAACGATAGACCCAAAGCCTCGCCTACGCAGTCGGGGGTGAGCTCTCCCATACGGGGCAGGGCGCCTGTCAGACGACCATGCACGGGGTAGTCGGCGCCAAGCAGTGCACGAATCTGCTCCTCGACAACGGGTTGGCCGTCCTCGGCAACGAGCAGTGTGTCACACTCTGCGGCGAGGGCTCGGATGGCACTCTCGGGCAGGGGATATTGCGAAACCTTGAGCACGGGGATACCCAACTTTGTGGGGTTGTGCTCCATGGTGTAGTTGTAAGCGATGCCGCAAGCCACAACACCCAGACGTGCGCCTTTTGTTTCGCCCACCATTCGGTTGTAGGGTGACTCTTCGGACGAGGTTACAAACAGGGGTTGTTTCTCGACCAACGAAGCGTACTGACGGCGGGCATTGCCTGGCAGCAGTACCCAATGGGTGCGCTCGCTATCGGGGTTGAGGCCGTTTTGCGAGATTTGAGCCTTGAGCTCAACACCGGCACGCGAGTGGGCAAGGCGTGTGACGACACGCATCAGCACCGGCACGCGCATCTTCTCCGACAGTTCGAAGGCGTACTCCATCATGTCGTAGGCCTCCTTCTGTGACGAGGGCTCGAGGATGGGTATCATAGCGAACTTGCCATAGAAGCGCGAGTCCTGCTCGTTTTGTGACGAGTGCATCGAGGGGTCGTCGGCGGCCAGCACAACAACACCTCCGTTCACACCCGTGATGGCGGAGTTTACAAAGGCGTCGGCGGCCACATTCATTCCCACGTGTTTCATGCATACGAGGGCTCGTTTGCCGGCATACGACATTCCGAGCGCGGCCTCCATAGCGGTCTTCTCGTTGGTGCACCAGCGGCTTCGCACCTCGGGGGCGTGCTCTTGGATATATTCGGTTATCTCGGTTGAGGGCGTACCGGGGTAGGCATACACACCGCTGATTCCGGCGTGGATGGCACCCAGCGCAATGGCTTCGTCGCCCAAAAGTAGTTTGCGTTCTATCATGACAGAAATCTTTAAGTTCGGAATAGTTTGGATTTAAGGTTAAATATCGGCGTCGCGCAGTACGGGAAACTTCTCGCGGAAGGCCTCGAGCGCTGCCATGTCAATCTCGGCTGTGCGTTGAGCAACCTCGCCTTTGGGGCACTCGGCAATGGTTTTGCCATAGGGGTCTATGATGACACTACCGCCACAATACTCACACGAGGGGTCGTTGCCCACGCGGTTTACTCCCGCAACGTAGCATTGGTTCTCGATGGCGCGTGCCACCAGCAGCGCGCTCCATGCCGCAACTCTCGGGGTGGGCCAGCTCGCTACGTAGAGTATCATGTCGTAGTCGCCTCGGTTGCGTGCCCACACGGGGAAACGCAAGTCGTAGCACACCTCGAGCAGAATTCTCACACCCCTCCACTCAACAACAACGCGCTCCTCGCCCGCCGTGAAACGAAGATGCTCGCCGCCGTAGGTGAACAGATGGTGCTTGTCGTAGTGGGTGACGCTGCCGTCGGGCTTGACAAAGTAGAAGCGATTGAAGTATCTCTCGCCATCGGTCACAGCCACGCTACCCGCAATCGCAGCCGAGCTTTCGGCCGCTTTGCGACGCATCCACTCCAGAGTGTCGCTTGCCATGCCCTCGGCAATGCCCTCGGGGTTGGTACAGAAGCCCGTGGAGAACATCTCGGGCAGCACGTAGAGGTCCGAGCCGGGGTTGCGGTCGATAGCCTCGTCGGCCATTTTGCGGTTGAGTGCCGGCTCTGCCCACGCGATGTCTTGTTGTAGTATTGTTGTTTTCATTTCACAAAGTTAAACAAATAGTTTTAGATTTCACAATTTATTGTGAAGGATTGTTGTGGAATGGTGTTTTGTGGGTATGGTAGTATGCGAAAAAAGGCGTGCCCAACAAGTTTTTGATGGACACGCCTTTTTGTGATGATTTGTCAGCAGTGAGGGTTACTCAATCTCGTCGCTATATACAGCTCCGGGCAGGTCGTGGAGGTTGTAGTTGGATGCCATCGACATTCCATAAGCGCCTGCGGACTTGATTGTCAGCAAATCGCCACGGCGACTTGTGGGCATTGTTACGTTGCTGTCAAACACGTCGGTCGACTCACACGCTGTACCTACGATGGTGTACTTCTCGGTGCTGTCCGAGGTGGTTGTGATATTCTCGATGTTGTGGTACGAGCCATAGAGCATGGGGCGAATAAGCTCGGTCATGCTGGCGTCGATGATGAGCAGTTTGCGACCCGTTGCGGTTGTCTTGTTGAACATTACGGTCGAAATCAGCTCGCCACACTCGCCCACAATCGAACGACCGAACTCGAAGTGCACCTCTTTGTCGCCCACCTCGAGGTGGTTGTTGACAATCGAGAATACCGATGCGAAGTTGGGAATGGGCTCGTTCTCGGGTACGTCGTAGTTGATACCCAGACCGCCACCAACGTCCACAAAACGGAACTTGTAGCCCATGTGCTCGAGCTTGTCTACAATGACATTCACCTTGTTGCACATATTCTCAAATACATGGAGCTCACGGATTTGCGAGCCGATGTGGAGGTGCAGTCCGATGATGTTCAGGTTGCGCAGAGCCTGAATCTTGGGAGTCTCGGCTATTACCTCTTCGTACGAGATTCCGAATTTGCTGTCGGCCTGTCCGGTGTCGATACAACGGTTGGTCTTGGGGTCGATGTCGGGGTTTACGCGCAGTGCCACGTCGGTTATGCAACCCATCTCGCACGAGAGTTGATTAACCACCTCGAGCTCCTCGATGGACTCGCAGTTGATGGCCATAATCTTCTGCTCGATGGCATAGCGAATCTCCTTATCTCGTTTGCCTACACCGGCATAAACAATGGTTTTGGGGTCGAAGCCGTGCTCGATTGCGCGACGTACCTCGTTGCCGCTTGCGCAGTCGATACCGAGACCGTACTCGCGAATGATACCGAGAATCTTCGAGTCGTAGTTGGCCTTGATGGCGTAGTGTACCTTGTAGCCGTGGCGATTTGCGGCCGAAGATACGCTCTCCAGAGTTTGGCGCAACAGCGAAATGTCGTATAGATAGAAGGGTGTTTCGTACTTTTTGAGCTTGTCAGCTATTTGTCTGCTTAACATATTGTTAGGATACTTGGGTTAATGTTCGAGATGCAAATATATATTGTTTATTGTTAAAAAACAAACAAATTGTGGATTTTTCTTCACTACTTGTTTTGGCAATTCTTGCGTACCACGTAGATTATCTCGCGGCGCAGTCCGTGACGAATCTGCTCCTCGCGGCTGAACTCGGTGATGTAGTCCACCTCGTAGACCTCCCATCCCGTCTCGCGCAGTCGGTCGGCGTAGTCAATGCCGTAGTTGCGTCGGTGGTCGTATTGGCCGAAGATGCGGGTGCGCTCCTCGGGGTCGGTGATGGAGTCATCCTCGAAGGTGTGGCGCAGGCGCAAATCGACGGGCGAGAGCATTATGCCCCAACCGCCCGTGCGCATTACGCGGTACATCTCGCGCATGGCGAGTCGGTCGTCGGCTACGTGTTCGAGAATGTGGTTGCAGAAGATTACATCCACGCTCTCGTCTGCCAACGGAATGGCTTGAATATCCATCTTCAGATCGGCAAGAGGGCTCTCCAAGTCGGCTGTGATATACTTTCGTGGGTTGCTCTTGTATGCCTCTCGGAGCTTGCCCATCAGACACACCTCGGGAGCTATGTGCAGGATTGTGGGTTGCTCGGCGGTGATGTTGGTGTTGCGCTCGAGCCACATCCACAGCAAGCGGTGGCGCTCCAGCGACAGGCACTTCGGGCAGAGGGCCTCCTCGCGCGAGCCGGCGTCGGTGTAGCCATAGGGCATAAACTTGCGCCACGAAGCACCGCACACGGGGCACTCGCGTCCACTTCCTCGATAGGCCAGACCCATGACGGGGACCGCCCAGCCGGCCATGCGTTGCACCACGGGGCGGGGTATGTGGTTGAGGGCGAATTTGATAACTCGTTTCATCGGCTACTCCGTTTTGAGAATCTCCGCAACATCGCTCTCGGCCTTTGCAAGACGCGCCTTGCAAAGTGCAATCAGTTCGGTGGCTCGTTTGACGTTGGCCGCCAGCGAGTCCACATCCATCTCGCCTGTGGCGAACTTGGTTACGATACTCTCCACCTCGGCTATGGCCTCGGCATAGGTTAACTCTTTTTGCATATATCTGTGATTTTTACGTTCAATGTTCCGTCGGCAAGGCTCACCTCGGCCGTGCCTCCTACCTCGGCTCTCTCCACACTGCTCAAAGCCTTGCCCCCCACGCGCACAATCGAGAATCCGTGTGCGAGTACCCTCTCAGGACTGTGGGCTGCAACAACCTCGCCAAGCGAGCGCAGACGAGTCGAGTTTTGCTCAATAAGGCGTGATGTGCCTTCGCCTAGTTGTGTGGCTTTCAGCTCGGTCTGCTCGGCACACCGTTTCAGCATCTGTGAGGAGAGTAGCGAAATTCTCTCGCCCATCATTTGGAGTCGTAGCTCGACCCCTCGTGCAATGCGCAGACACCCCTC
>JAZQXR010000052.1:0-4102 GCA_045632975.1 Rikenellaceae bacterium | reverse complement strand
TGTCCATAATCTCACGGTAGTGCTTGTTGATGCTCACACGCATATTGTCAAGCATACGGTTGGCTTCGATAGCAGCTGCACTGCGTCCGGTGGCACGACCACTTTTTGTATCCCATACCTTTGGGTCAATAGTAATCTTGCAACTGAACTGCGTTTGCGTTCCGTCCACTGTGATTCTACCCATTACGGGTACTGTTCCGTCTTTTCTTGCTGCCTGTCTTTTCAGGTAGAAGATAGTTGAAAATGTACTCTTCATAACTGCTACTTTTTTAGGTTCAAAAATACTTTCAGTAGAGTTATGAGCCGTTACGCAAAATATGTCGGAACATCGCAAAAGAAACGGTAATAGATGAACTTTAACCGTAACCCGTCATTTTTTTAGGAATAATTCTCAAAAACATCTGTAATGCAATAGTTTACATTGATAAACTTCCGTATTCTTCCATCTGTTTCATGTGGTAACGGATAGGTTACTCAGCTTTGGAATAACTTGGCATTACGTTGGTTTTTGCTGGCATTCCTCCAAAAATCAGAATTTAACAAAACCCCTGTCTGCCAATTATTTTGCCCCAAATTTCTCAATTCAACGAATTATATGTAACTTTGTATAATAAATCACTAAAACATATAGTAATATGAAAAAGTTATTATACCTATTGTGCGTCACTTTACTTGGAGTAGTGTCAGTTTCGTGTGAAAAAGAAAATGATAGCGGTCATGTTGTCTATACAGAGAGCGAGTTGCTCGGAACATGGCTTTACAAAGACGATGGTTGGCTCGGTTCAGAACTACTAATTACGTTCAATGTCGACGGTCATGGATATTGGGATGGTCATTATTCATCTTGGGCGCTGATTGGTCATGGTTGTAATCAATTTGTTAAGATAGAGTTCAGTGGCTCATCGGCTGTTGGCTCGCGACTATACGAGATAGTATCAATTAGTGATGAAGAGCTGTATCTTATAGGCGATGTGCGATATGATGATGGCCGGCCGATTAGGCTCACTCGCAAACCTTGATGATAAAATAAATACGGTTGGCAGTAGTTAATTTGCCGTAGGAAAACAATAGCCCTATGTAGACAAGTCACCCGAGGCGCCACGGCTGAACCGACGCTGCGGAGCGAGGGCAGAGTATGCAAGCGTACTATGCCGAGCCGCGAGGAGGAAGGGCCGATTTATCGCCTCAAAGTAGTTTTAGGAGAGTTATAAAAAAGAATCGGGCGGGAGTTTTCACAACTGCCGCCCGTCCCCGGAGATTGCTCTGCTTTAATATGGGTTGAGAAAATCCTTTTTGCAAACTACTAACGGCGTCCGCAGCCGAGAGGAGACTGTGCAGAGTTGGTGGTGGCGTAAGACCGAAGGTCTGATGCGAAGAGCGGATGCGGACAAGGGAATGTATTTACTTGTCGGCATCGGCTCTTTGCATTGTATCGCCAGCGATACGCCACCACGATACATTGCGGACAAGTCTCCCGAGGCGCCATAGCTGAAAGTAGTTTTAGGAGAGCTATAAAAAAGAATCGGGCGGGAGTTTTCACAACTGCCGCCCGTCCCCGGAGATTGCTCTCCTAAAACTACTAACCCAAACTTAAATAAATGAAGAAACCTTGACCGAAAAATTGCAAAGCGCGTGCCAAAGTGAGGTGTGATGAATTTTGTGACCGATTGTGTCGTGTTTTTGCTCTATTTTGCTTATCTTTGGAGGAAAACTTAAAAACTCCACCTATGAAAAACAAATTCCGCGCCCTGCTGTTGGGCTGCACGACCCTGCTTGCGGCGTGTACGACCAACTCTCCCGCTTCGTATGTAGACCCGATGATTGGCACCGATTTCCATGCCCACTGCTACCCCGGCTCGACTCTGCCCTTTGCTATGGTGCAGTTGAGTCCCGATAATGGCCCCGGAGGCTGGGATTGGTGTGGCGGCTACCACGCTTCGGATAGCACTATCGTCGGCTTCTCGCATACGCATATTAGTGGTACGGGTGTGCGCGACCTGGGCGATGTGATGCTTATGCCCGCTGTGGGCGCAACCCAATGGAGCGAAGGCCCGAAAGATAAGCCCGAGGAGGGCTACCGCTCACCTTTCGATAAGAGCACCGAACAGGCTTCGGCTGCCTACTACTCGGCCTATCTTACCGAACCGGGTGTGCTTGCCGAGCTGACCTCGACCCCTCGATGCGGACTCCATAGATATACTTTCGATAACCCCGAGGAACAATATATAGTGCTCGACTTGGTGCACGGCATTGGTAATCGAACTACGAGCTCGATGCTTCGTCAAGTGGATGAGTGTACCCTCGAGGGTGTGCGCCGTGTTACGGGATGGGCCAAACAGCGCGAGGTTTATTTCCGTGCCGAGTTCTCGGAGCCTATCGCTGTGGTTGAAACTATGGTCGATGGCGAGGTTGGTGTTCTCGATGATGTGGCCGAGGGTGTTGGTGTCGTGGCTGCTGTGCGCTTTGCCAAACCTGCACGTAGGGTAGAGGTGCGCGTGGCGCTGTCGATGGCTTCGCTCGAGGGTGCGGCCCTTAACTTCGAGGCGGAGATTGCCGGTGCGAGCTTCGATAAAGTGCATAAGCAGGGCGTTGAGGCGTGGAATGAGGCTCTCTCCAAAATCGAAATTGCCCCCACCGCTTCGGATGTCGATAAACGTATCTTCTATACTGCGCTCTACCACACTATGGCGTCGCCTAACCTCTTTAGCGATGTTAATGGTGACTATACGGGTATGGACCGCAAACCGCAGAACGATGGCGACGACCACTATACACTCTTCTCGCTGTGGGATACCTATCGTGCAACCCACCCGCTCTATACCATCATTGCACCCGAGTACAATCAAAACTTTGTGCGCTCGATGATTGAGAAATGGCGTCAATCGGGCCTTATGCCCATCTGGGAGTCGCACTGCAACGAGAACTTCTGTATGATTGGCTACCACTCGGCGGCGGTTATTGCCGACTCATATATGAAGGGCCAATGCGACTTTGATGCCGAGGCGGCACTGCAAGGCATGGTTGAAACATCGCAATATGGTGCTTATGGAGGTCTCGACCAACTTATGGCTCGCGGCTACATGCCCTACGACCTTGTAGCTCAATCGGTGTCGAAGGGTGTGGAGTACGCCTTTGACGATTGGTGTATTGCACAGATGGCGGCTGCTATGGGTAAGGATGATATTGCAAAACAGTATACCGAGCGTGCTGGCTACTATCGCTACTACTTCGATCCCGCGGATGGATTCCTCAAGGGGCGCGACAGCAAGGGCGAGTTTCGTCCGGAGTTTGACCCTGCCAATGTGCCCCACTATGGCGGTGGCGATTATATCGAGGGTAATGGTTGGCACTACGCATTCTACGTTCCACACGATGTGCCCAACCATATTGCTATGATTGGTGGTGATGAGGCCTATGTGGCTAAACTCGACCTTATGTTCGAAAGCCCTGACCTCGACGACCATTCGGGTGCCGTGATGGATGTCACCGGCTCTATCGGCCAATACACCCACGGCAACGAGCCTTCGCATCAAGTAGCCTATCTCTACCCCTATGCAGGTGCGGCGTGGAAGACCCAACAACGTGTGCGCCAAATCATGGACGAGATGTACACCGACCTGCCCGATGGCTTGTGTGGCAACGAGGATTGCGGACAGATGTCGGCGTGGTATGTGTTCAGTGCGTTGGGATTCTACCCAGTGACCCCTGCATCCAATATCTATGTGCTCGGCACCCCCCGCTTTGAGCATGCGAGTGTGGATGTTGGCGAGGGTCGCACCTTTGAGGTTGTTGCCCATGGGGTGTCGCAGGAGTGCTATTATGTAGATTCGGTGCTGTGGAACGGCGAACCATACACTCGTAGCTATATTACACACGATATGGTGATGAATGGCGGTGTCCTGACCTTTGTAATGAGTGCAGAACCTAATGCGAATTGGGCTGTTAATCAAGAGGATAGACCTTATTAAGAAGTCGAATCAGAGTATAAATAGCGGTACGACCAATCAGGTCGTACCGCTATATTTTAAAATATATCAAATAATTACGAAATTTTTTAAGATATATTGTAAATATTTTTAATATCAATTGTAAGTAAAAATGG
>JAZQXR010000051.1:0-9016 GCA_045632975.1 Rikenellaceae bacterium | reverse complement strand
GTGGCTGACCTCGCAACAACGGTTGTCGCAACTCGCAGCGGACACCCCGTGTTGCTGCGTGATATAGCCGAGGTGCGTATCGACGGCCACTCGCCCAAACTCGGTGTCGCATCGTACCGTACCGAGCCTGCCGTGCTGCTCACCGTTACCAAACAACCCAATACCAACACCCGCGAGCTGACCCAAGCCCTCGACGCCTCGCTCGAGGAGTTGCGCCGAACTCTGCCCGCCGATGTTGATGTGCATACCGATATCTTCCGCCAACAGCGATTCATCGACGCCTCGATTAGTAATATTCAGAAAGCTCTGCTCGAGGGAGGTTTGTTCGTAATCTTGGTGCTGATGCTCTTCCTGATGAATGTGCGTACTACGGCCATTTCGCTTGTGTCGATGCCTTTGGCTCTGCTTGTTACGATTCTTGTGCTCAAGGCGATGGGTATGACCATGAATACAATGAGTATCGGAGGTATGGCAATCGCCATAGGCTCGCTTGTCGATGACGCTATTGTCGATGTGGAGAATGTCTATAAGCGTCTGCGCGAGAATCGTATGTTGCCCGCTTCGGAGCGCCGTCCCGTTGTGGAGGTGGTCTATGACGCCTCGCGCGAGGTGCGTATGCCTATCTTCAACTCTACGCTTATTATTGTTGCGAGCTTCATTCCGCTCTTCTTCCTGTCGGGTATGGAGGGTAGGATGCTTGCTCCGCTTGGTTTGGCATTTATCATTTCGCTCTTTGCCTCGACCTTTGTGGCCCTCACACTTACCCCGGTGTTGTGTAGTATCATGCTTGGCCGCGAGAGCCGCCAGCCGCGCGAGCCGTGGATTGTGCGTGTGCTCAAGGGTGGCTACCAACGAATGCTGGTGTGGGTGCTCTGCCACAAACGCGTGGTGCTGGGTGCTACATTGCTGATGTTTGTGGGTGCTATTGTGGGTGCTACCACCCTCGGTAGAAGCTTCCTGCCTTCGTTCAATGAGGGGTCGTTTACGGTCAATGTATCGACCTTGCCCGGAATCTCACTCGAGGAGTCCGACAAGATTGGACGCCGTGCCGAGGAGTTGTTGTTGAGTGTCCCCGAGGTGCAGACCGTTGCTCGCAAGACGGGTCGTGCCGAGGCCGATGAGCACGCTCTGGGTGTGAATACTTCGGAGATTGAGGCTCCGTTCGAACTTGGCGACCGCTCGCGTGACGAGGTTATTGCCGAGGTTCGCGCAAAGCTTGCCTCTATCCCCGGCGCAAATATCGAAATCGGACAACCTATCTCGCACCGTATCGACGCTATGATGTCGGGTACTCGTGCCGGAATCGCCATCAAACTATTCGGAACAGACCTTAATCGCATGTATGAGATTGGAGGTAAGATTCAACGCGAAATTGCCGGTGTGGAGGGCGTTGCCGACCTCAATATCGAGCAGCAAATCGAACGCCCCCAACTGCGCATTACCCCCCGCCGTGAGGTTATGGCGCGCTATGGTGTTACCCCCGCGCAGTTCTATGATATTGTCGAGACTATGCTCGGCGGCTCGGTTGTTTCGCAGGTCTATGACGATGGTCGTACGTTCGACATTGTGGTCAAAGCCAATGATGCATCGCGCGAGTCGATGGAGAGTATCCGAACGATGATGGTCGATGCTGCGGGCGGTAAAGTGCCCTTCGAGACCATTGCCGAAATCAGCTCGGCTATGGGCCCCAATACCATCAACCGCGAGAATGTAGCTCGCAAAATCGTCATCTCGGCCAATGTGGTGGGCGGCGACCTGCGTGGTACGGTCAATGCCATCCGCGACGTTATCGAGAGCCGCGTGGAGCTCCCCGAGGGCTACCATATCGAGTATGGAGGTCAGTTCGAGAGTGAGGCCGCTGCATCGCGTACGCTGGGTATCACCTCGGTGTTGTCGATTCTGGTTATATTTATGCTGCTCTATGGCCAGTTCCACAACGTTACACAGTCGGCTGTGGTGCTGCTCAATCTGCCGTTGGCGCTGATTGGTGGTGTGGCTTCGCTGCTTATGACAAGCGGCATTATCAGTATCCCCGCCATCATCGGTTTTATCTCGCTGTTCGGTATCGCAACCCGCAACGGTATGCTGCTTATCTCGCGCTACAACGACCTTGTGGCCGAGGGTAGGTCGCTTCGTGAGGCTGTTGTTGAGGGCTCTCTCGATAGACTTAACCCTATCCTTATGACTGCGCTCACCTCGGCTCTGGCACTTATCCCGCTGGCGCTCACGGGTGATTTGGCCGGTAACGAGATTCAAAGCCCTATGGCACAGGTGATTCTGGGCGGTCTGGTGTCGTCGACCCTGCTCAATGCCTTTGTAATCCCTGTAATGTATATGATTATCAATCGTAAAAAGGCTTAATCCATGAAACGAATCATAATATTTGCCCTGTCGCTGTTTGCCCTTTTGCCCCTCCGTGCCCAAACCATGGACGAGGTGGTTGCCGCCGTCGAACAGCGTAGTATCTACCTTGAGGCCCTGCGTAATCAGGTTGAGGCCGACAAACTTGCAAACCGTACCGATATTTGGCTTGAGGGCCCCGAGATTGAGTTCCACTACCTGTGGGGCAACCTCGAAGGCATGGCCGATAGAATGGATGTGGCTGTGAGTCAATCTCTCGATTTGGCGACCCTCTTCGGTTATAAACGCCGTGTAGCCGATTCGCAAAACCGTTTGGTGGAGCTCGACTACAAAGCCGAGCGCATCGCAACGGTGCTCCGTGTCCGCCAAATCTATATCGAGCTTGTCTATCTGAATGCCATGCGCGAGGCTGTTGCCCACCGAGTGGAGTATGCCGACCGCATCGCCGAGGCCTATACTGCATCGTTCGAGGCGGGTGGCGCGAATGCCCTCGAACGAAACAAAGCTCTGCTCAATCAGGCCACCGTGCGCGGCGAACTTACCCGCCTTGATGTCGAAATTGAGGAACAACATGCCCAACTCAAGACGCTTGCCGGTGGCGAGTCTATCCGTGTGGAGGCTACGGCATTTCCGCTGCTGACCCTCCCCGAGAGTTTCGAGGGGTGGTATGAGGAGTGCGAGAAGACAAACCCCGTTATGGAGTATGCCCGCGAGCAGGTTGAACTTGGCCGTCGTGAGGTTCGCCTCGGCCGTGCATCTAACCTTCCCTCCATTGCAGCCGGATATATGCACGAGAACCTTGTTGGAGAGGGCTATCATGGTGTTACTGTGGGCTTGTCCATACCGCTGTGGAGCGCCAAAAATAAGGTCCGCCAAGCCCGTGCGGCACAGCTCGCGGCCGAGACCATGGCCGAGGATGCCCGAGTGAGATTCTACAACGATGTATCGAGCCGCTACTACCGCACAATCGGTCTTCGTACCACCGCCGAAGAGTATCGCAAGGCGCTGGGTGATACCGACAATCAGGCACTGCTGGAGCAAGCCTTTGACGAGGGCGCAATCTCGCTGTTGGACTATATCCTTGAGAGCGAACTCTACCTCGACGCTCTTGCGCGTACCCTCGAGGCCGAGCGCGACTATGCTCTGTCTGCGGCCGAACTTGAGGCCTATGCCATGTAGTTTGTAATGCCCTTTTGTAATGCTGAAATTCTTCAAACTAAATAACGAGTACGGCGCTACACTGCGACTTGCCGTTCCTATCATCCTCTCGCAGGTGGGGCAGATTATCACCATGCTGGCCGATAATATTATGGTTGGCCGCCTGGGTGCACTGCCTTTGGCAGCGGTGTCGTTTGGCGGTAATGTGTCGTTCATTCTGTTTATCTCGTGCATGGGAATCACCCTCGGCCTTACGCCTATCGTGGGCGAGGCCTTTGCACAGGGACGCCACCGTGATGCTTCGGCCTATCTGCGTAATGCAATAGCCCTCTACTTCGGTATTGGTGTTGCGGTGTTTGGACTCCAATATGCCACAATCCCGCTGCTCGACAATATGGGACAACCCGCCGAGGTGGTGAGCATGGCTATCCCTTACTACAAATACCTTGTGTGGTCGATTCTGCCCTTTATGCTGTTTGCTTCGTTCAAGCAGTTTCTGGAGGGTATCGGCAATACGACTATTGCCATGTTTATTGTGGTCTTTGCCAACGCGCTCAATGTGTTGCTCAACTATGTCTTTATCTATGGCAATTGGGGTGCTCCGCAGATGGGTGCCGTGGGTGCAGGTCTGGCGACATTCATTTCGAGACTTGTGACTCCGTTTATGATTATCGGCTGGTCGATGGCACACCCCCGCGTTCGCCGCTATCTGCGACTGCTTTCGCGCACACGCCTTATGTGGGACAAAACCCGCGAATTGCTCAAGGTGGGCTCGCCAATATGCGTTCAGATGTCGCTCGAGGGGTGGACCTTCTCCTTCTCGGGAATCATGATGGGCTGGCTCGGAACGGTGGCTTTGGCCTCCAACCAAATCGCCGTAACACTCTGTAATATAGGATTCCTGTCGCTTATCGGTATCAGCTCGGCAACCACTATCCGCGTGAGCCACGCCTATGGTATAGGCGACTATGAGGCTATCGACCGAATCGGCTCGTCGTCCTATCGAATCGGCCTTGTGTGGAATATATTTACAGCATTCACGTTTGTGCTTCTGCGAACCATCCTGCCCCAAGCCTTTACCTCCGAGGAGGAGGTTATTGCGCTTACGGCTAACCTGCTGATTGTCGTGGCGCTGTTCCAAATCTTCGATGGTATGCAGTGTGTGGGCATGGGCTTGTTGCGTGGTATGCAGGATGTGAAGATTACCATGTGGATAGCCTTTGTCTCCTATCTGCTGCTGAATCTCCCTGTGGGTTATCTGATAGGCTTTGTGTGGGAGCTGGGCGCTGTGGGTGTGTGGATAGGCTATATCGTCGGCTTGTCGACCGCGGCTGTGCTGCTGCGCCGCCGATTCAAACGCAATCTTGCCACTGTGCAAAATTAGATGTGAGAAAAAGACGTTTCTCGCAAAAAAATCTTATCTTTGTGTAAAATATGCATATTTCATGAGTTGCAAACATAATACAAAACCTAATCTGGGACGCGGTTGCACCTTCTGCGAGGAGTGTGAGGGCGGCGTGTCGGTGGAGATGTGCGAGGGCTGTTTCAAGCTCCACGCCACCGATTGGTTGGCCGATTACCCCGACCGTTTTCCTACCGATATAATCGAAGTTCGATTCAAAAATACCCGCAAGGGATACTATCGCAATGTCAATAACCTTGAGCTCAAAGTGGGCGATGTGGTTGCTGTTGAGGCCTCGCCGGGTCACGACATCGGTATCGTGTCGATGTTGGGCGATATGGTTGCCAAACAGATGAAACGTGTGGGCTTCTCGCCGATTGGCGGTGAGTTCCGCAAGCTCTTCCGCAAGGCCCGCCCCTACGACATTGAGAAGTGGCAAGAGGCCATAGCCCTCGAGCACGAAACCATGATTCGCTCGCGCCAAATTGCCGCCGCAATGGGCCTCGATATGAAGATTGGCGATGTGGAGTATCAGGGTGACAAGATTAAGGCCATATTCTACTACATTGCCGATGGCCGTGTCGATTTCCGTGAGCTTATCAAGGTGTTTGCCGAGCAGTTCCGCATCAAAATCGAGATGAAACAGATTGGCGCACGTCAGGAGGCAGGCCGCATTGGTGGTTTTGGCTCTTGTGGTCGTGAGCTGTGCTGTGCCTCGTGGATTGCCAGCTTTACCTCGGTTACGACCAATGCCGCACGTACCCAAGACCTCTCGCTCAACCCCCAAAAGTTGGCGGGTCAGTGTGGTAAACTCAAGTGCTGTCTGGTCTATGAGCTCGATAGTTATATCGACGCCCGCAAATCAATTCCCCGACTGCACGAACCGCTCCATGCAATGGATGGCGACTACTACCATATCTCGACCGATGTTCTGGCTCGTGTGATGAGCTTCAGTACCGTACCCGACGCTACAGTGGGTAATATCAAGCTCACCGTGTCGAAGGTGCGCGAGATTATGGCTATCAACCGCGCAGGACGCAAGGTGGATACCATTGTAGGTGAAGTGGGCGTGGCCGATGAGCCCGAGATTACATTTGCAAGCGGCAGCGACGAGGATAGCATTACCCGTTTTGACCGTGCCAAACGCAAGAAGAATCGCGGTCGCAAACAACGCTCACAGCAGGGCGGAGGTAAGCCCCAGGGCGAGCGCCGTGCTAAAGCAGGTGATGCAGGTGAGGCTCAACAACCTCAAGGAGAGCAACCCGAGAGCGAAAATCGTAGTGAACGTGCTCCGAGAGAGCAACGCGGCGAGCGTCGTGAGGGTAAGGGCGGACAAGGCGGTCGTGGACGTGGCGGTCGTCGTGGTCAGCGTGATGGACGTCCGGCAGCACGCAAGGATGAGGGACGCAAACCCGAGGGTGCCAAACCCGAAGGCGGCAATAACGAGTAACCTTCCACCGAGTCGATGAAGCATCTGTGGTGCATAGCTATGGTGTGTGTGGCGTTGGCTTCGTGCATGTCGCACCACACGTCAGCAGTGGTTGATACTCCGCCACGAGGATGGAGTGAGTCGCTCACTATGGCCTACCACAATGCCGATACCCTCTCGGCGGGAGATGTGGGTGTGATACTTTACTATGAGGCTGCTGCGCCCGATAGCGTGGAGTTGGTGGTTGAGGTCGCCTCGCCCGATGGTTATGCCTCGTGCGATACGGTTGTGTGCTATACGCCGCGTGGCGAGAGTCGTCACAACTATTATGAACGCAAAGTGGTCTTTCGTCGTGGTGCTGTGATGCGCTGCGCGGGCGATTATCAAGTTACATTTACCCCAACCGACACACTCGACGGAGTGTGGGCTGTGGGGCTTATCAGGGATTTAAATTAAGACAAAATAGATGGGAAAAGGTAAGGCTTTGAGGTTCGCCGAGAATCTCACTTTCAAGAATCTGATACAACCCGAATTTGAGGAGATTTTCCACCGCGACCACCCGCTTAAAGGGCGCTGGCACGAGGATTTCTTCCATAACAACAACCCTATAGTGCTCGAGCTGGGATGCGGACGTGGCGAGTATACCGTGGCACTCGGCAAGGCCAACCCCGATAAGAACTATATCGGTATCGACATCAAGGGTGCACGCATGTGGCGCGGAGCAAAGACCGCAACGCAGGAGAACCTCTCTAATATCGGTTTTGTGCGTACGCGCATCGAGTTTATCAACTCGTTCTTTGCCGAGGGCGAGATTTCGGAGATATGGATTACCTTCCCCGATCCGCAACTCAAGACCCGTCGTGCCAAGAAACGTCTTACCTCGCCTATATTTCTGGAGTATTATGCCAAGATGTTGGAGCCCGAGGGTATCATCCACCTCAAGACCGATTCGCAACACCTCTATGGTTATACCAATGCCGTGATAGACCAGTATGGCCTGCCTCGTGCCGTGGCCAATGCCGATATTTATGGCTCGGGCTACGCCGATGAGCGCCTGTCAATCAAGACCGCCTACGAGATGATGTTCCTCGACCGCGGACTCCCCATTACCTATACTCAATTTACTCTCGGTGGGCGCACTGCCTTTGAGTGGTTTGATTGGGAGGGCGACGACATCCTCGAAAAGGACAACGAAGAGGAGCGCAAGTAGTACATCTTCGAGGTTTCACAAAAAAGAGTAGGAATCTGTCTGCAAGTTCACTTGCGAGCAGATTCCTACTCTTTTGTATACCGCCTATGGCGGCACTCTATTCAATACTTCACAAGAGTTTCCCGATAAAGAGAAACGCAGTTTCTCTCAAACTCTTTTGCGTCGCTTTTCCCGAAGAAAAGCGACAGTCTCCTCTGATTAGTATTTTACTTCGGTGTAGTGCTTTACATCGGAGCTTTCGCACATTCCGCCGAGGATGGGTACATATTTGGTGAAGTGTGCCGATGCGTTGTGAGCCTCGATGGCGTCAAGGTCGCGCCACATCTCGATGAACGTGAATGTCGAGGGGTCCTCTGCGCAGTTGTTCAGTGTGTAGGTGATGTTGCCGGGCTCGGCTTGCGAGGCGAGTACGAGCTCGCGTGCCATGTCGGCAAACTTGTGAGTGTATTCAGGTTTAACCTTGAATACGGCTACGATTTTGACCGCTTTGGAGAGGTCTTGCTCTTTGGTTTGTGCCTCGGGCTGCGAGCCGCAAGCGCACATTGTTGTTGCGAGTGCCATGATAGCAAAGATGCGTGTTAAAAGTTTCATATTGCTTGATGTGTTTGTAGTCTACTATATTACAAAGATAGTGAAAATGTTGAAGCAAGTAGAATATAACTACTCATTGTTTGTCTTAAATCCGATGGGTCTACGGATAGGTGTTGATTGCTGTGGCTTTATGGATAATGCTGCAATAGCATCATAGAGGGAGTCCAACTCTTTACGCATATCCTCTGACAAATCATTTACAGCCTCCATATTCTCCTCGGTGTTACGCTCCAGAAGCGCTAACTTTGCCCGCATTTCTGCAAGTTCCGCAGTGACAACTGTGGTTGTCGTTACATAATTGCGCATAGCAACAAATGCCCTCATAATCGAAATGTTTGCTTGTATGGCTCGGTCGCTATGGAGTAATCCAGAGAGCATAGCTACACCTTGTTCTGTGAAAGCGTAAGGCATAGTTCTCGTACCACCCCATTTTGAAGTCACAATTTGTGACCTCAAGAGCTCAAACTCCTCTTTGTTTAACTGGAACATAAAATCCGAAGGGAAGCGTTTGATGTTGCGTTTGACAGCCTGATTGAGCGCCCTCGTGGGTACATCATACAGCTCTGCCAAATCCTTGTCCAACATCACACGTTGGCCTCGTATTTCGTAAATCTTATTTTGTATGGGTTGTAGTTCCATGGTAAGATATATTAAGTAGTACAAAGTTAGTTATTGTTTGACGTTTACAAAATCGCAATGATGTTTTTTTCGTATCTTTGTCATAGGAAGTTACGAAAAAGGTCTAAATTATTGAGAATGAATGACGACCTTTTGGTTGAATATGTATTGGGTTACGAATTAGCAATATACAGAGTGTTTTGGTCTTCTGCGTTTTGCATAACTTCAAATAACTCTTTCTGTATCG
>JAZQXR010000050.1:0-2004 GCA_045632975.1 Rikenellaceae bacterium | reverse complement strand
GGATGGGTCCCTTCCACGATGCTATCAAGCCCGTTATGGAGCAGCTCTACGAGAGCGTGAAGACCGGTAACGAGGCTCAAATCTCTATCGACAGCAACTCTAAGCCCGACTACCGTGAGAAGCTCGAAGAGGAGCTCCGTGCCCTCCGCGAGAGCGAAATGTGGCAGACAGGTGCAGTTGTTCGCAAGCTCCGTCCCGAAAACAACTAAGCAGCGTAGCGAGCGCAGAGCCCAATTTATTTAGGCTCTGCCAAGCAAGCGATTAGTCATGGAAGTGAAACTTACATAGCTAAACAGCGCAGCAATTAGTCAATACTAAACATAACTAAGCTACACTGCGAATATAAAAGTAAAGAGGAGTGCTCCATGGAGTACTCCTCTTTTTCTTTTTATCTTTACCAATGATTATTTCTCGGCAAACTCTCTGATGCGTTGTTCGTCCTCAAGCTTACAGATGAGCAGATGATTGTCATTCTCTGCCACGATATAACCATCGAGTCCGATGATGACCACCTTCTTTTCCTGCATGGTGTGCACCACACAGTTGCGGCTCTCATAAAGCATCACGTTGGGACCAATAGCTACATTGCCAGCGAGGTCCTTATCCATCTGCACATGCAGCGAACCCCAAGTACCAAGATCGCTCCATCCGAAGTCGGCAGGGAACACATATATCTCATCCGAATGTTCCAGGATGGCATAGTCCACCGAGATGTTGGGACACTCGGGGAAGTGCGCGTCAATCTCGGCCTGCTCATTTGCGGTATAGAAATGAGGCATCAACTCTGTGAATATCTTTGCAATCTCGGGCTGATAGATACGGAAAGCATTTATGATGGTGTTCACATTCCAAATAAAGATACCCGCATTCCAGAAATAGTTGTTTTGGCGTATGTATCGCTCGGCAGTCTTCACATCGGGTTTCTCCTTGAACGAATCTACACGGAATATTTCCTTGTTCGATTCAGATGCCGAACTTAGGTCGGCCTCAATGTAGCCGTACCCCGTCTCGGGACGTGTCGGCTTCATACCAAGCGTCAATATAGCATCAGAGTGTTGTGTATAGTCGAGCGCCGAGGTGATAACACGTTGAAACTCCTTGACATTCATCACCACATGATCACTCGGCGTCACCACTACATTAGCTTTGGGGTTATGTGCCTTGATTTTCCAACACACATAAGCTATGCAAGGTGCCGTATTGCGTCGACAAGGTTCCTTGAGGATATTCTCCTCGGGAACTCCGGGGAGTTGCTCGCGTACGGTCTGCGCATACTTCTCCGAGGTCACCACCCATACGTTTTCCTTGGGGCAAACACCCTCGAAACGGTCTACGGTAAGCTGTATCAACGTACGTCCACAGCCCATCACATCGATAAACTGCTTGGGACACTCCTGAGTGCTCATCGGCCAAAAGCGGCTACCAATACCGCCTGCCATTATCACCAAATGATTGTTACTTGACGCCATGATGGTCTATTATTTTAATATTCTGTTACAAATTTAGTGCAAGGTAAGAGAAATGCAAAATTTATCAACAACAATATTCCATCTAAAGGTTAATCGCAATTCATTTAACACCTATAGCTTCCAAGCCTCCAGTGCAGCGAGGGCGCGTTGGTAATCACGGTTGGCACTGAGGCTGCGATCGAGGTAGTCGTAGTAGAGTTCAATGCCTTGCAGGTATTCGAGCACAGAGATAAAGCCCTCCTCCATGGCTTTCTCGAGCAGTGCGGTATTGTTGGCCTCATCGAGCGCACGACGATAGAGCGATGCGGTGTGGTGCAGGCCCTTGACGCGAGCAAACTCCTGCTCAAAGGTGCTGCGTAGCTGCAGCTCGGCATCGGCCTTATGCGCCTCGGCAGCTTCGAGCGCGGTGCGTGCTGAGCGCACACGGTTCTTGTTGGCCCACAAGGGGATGCTCACCCCCACGGCCACGCCTTGTGAGCGGGTGCCGATGGTGTGACGCTCGTTGACATAGGTCGCCGAGAGCGTGGGCAGGTGC
>JAZQXR010000049.1:0-4827 GCA_045632975.1 Rikenellaceae bacterium | reverse complement strand
TGTATAACAAGAGCTATTTTGAAGCTGCTCGCAGACCGAGAAACCGCAGTTTACTGATGGTAAATGAGGATTTCGAGGGCAAGGCAGATGACAAAAGAGCCTAACTCCTACTAAATAGAAATAAGTTGTATAACAAGAGGGATTTCAAGGCCTGCGAGAGGCAAAAAAGCGCAGCATACTAAATGTATGTGAGCATTTTGAGCCCGAGCGTAACGCAGAAATCACCTTGTTATACAACTTATTTTCGGTTTTGAGCAACCCCCAACCACGCAAACAACACCGTCATCAGGGGCGAAAGCCAACAAAAGATTGCAAAGGGAAGATAGGCAATAGTAGCCACGCCGAGAACGGTCGATTGTGTCGCACCACAGGTGTTCCACGGAACAAGCACACTTGTGGCGGTCGCCCCATCCTCGAGTGTTCGGCTCAACAGACAGGGGTCATAACCCTGACGCTTGTACGCCCCACCGAACATCTTACCCGGCACGACGATAGACATATACTGATCGCCCGTGGTGAGGTTGAACAGAAGACACGACGCCGTGGTTGCCGTAACCATAGGCGCACGACGTTGCAAACGAGCAATCAGCGCCTCGGTCATCACTCCGAGGAAGTTTCCCGCATCCATTATTCCCGCAAATATCATCGCCGAGATGATAAGCCAAATGGTATTCATCATGCCCGCCATGCCTCCCGTCGAGAGCAGTTCGTTCACAGCGGGGATGCCCGTTTCGGGAGTTGTCGCTCCATACATCGAGCGGGTGATTACGGAGTAACCCGAGGCAAAGTCAAGCGAGCCACCCGCAAGCCCCTCGAGCAGAGGTTGCTGAATAAGAGCCGCGGCCACAGCGCCCAACAGCGCACCAATCATCAGCACCGGCACGGCAGGCATACGACGCACGATGAGCACAATCACGGCAAGTGGTATGAGCATTAGCCAACCGCTAATGGTGTAGGTCGAGGCTATGGCCTGCTGATACTCCCTGACGGTAGCGAGATCGAGCTGGGCAGCATCCGAGGTGAGTCCCATGATTGTAAATGCCACGAGCGTAACTACGATTGTAGGGATTGTGGTACGCATCATAAAACGGATATGGTCGAAGAGTTCGACATCGGCCACGGTAGCTGCAAGGTTGGTGGTATCGGACAGGGGCGACACCTTATCTCCAAAGTAGGCACCCGAGATGATAGCTCCGGCACTCCATGCGGGGTCGATACCGAGCGCATTACCCACAGCTATGAGCGCTACGCCTATGGTTGCGATGGTAGACCACGAGCTACCCGTAACCACCGAGATAATCACAGTCAGCAGTACCGAAGCGGGCAGAAAGTAGTCGGGGCGCAGCACCTCGAGTCCATAGTAAATCATGGTTGGGATTATACCACCCGTCATCCACGAGCCCGACAGCACACCCACCATCAGCAGAATGAGCATCGCAGGCACTGCGCCCGAGAACGAGCGCGTAACACCATCCAGAATCCCCTGCCACGATGTTCCCGTGCGCAGAGCGATGATTCCGCCAACGAACGAAGTCAGCAACAGAGAGAATTGGTTTGCGCCCGCCATTGTGTCATCGGGATTGACCAAGACGTTGGTACAAATCAGCACAAGCAGTACCAATATGGGGGTTATGGCGTGGAGCAGAGTAGGTTTGCGCGAGTGTGTCATGTGGGGTTTGGGTTGTTAGGGTTTGATGGATGAGTATTGTTGCTCAAGAATCTCGCACTCATCCGAGTAGAGGTACTCAAAGAGGAAGTGGTCGGGCGAGGTCATGGAGTAGGATTGAATATCTATCGAGATTTGTCCGGCAAAGTAGGTGGGGGTATAGTACCAGCCACTGATAGTACCATCCATCTCGGCCATAAGCGAGCTCAAGCTGGCTGTATAGTCGAGGCCTCCCTTGTGGGCCGTAATCTGTCCACTCTCAACCGTCAGCAGGTCATCCTCACCAAAGTGACGTGGGCTGAATGTAATATCCATGCTTGCGGTATAGCCCATATCGTCATAGCTCACACCGAAACACTTGTTGCCACGTGCGGTGAGCGTAACACCACGAAAGCGATAGGAGTCACCCTCGCTATCGAGTCTCGGCGAGGTGCGGTAGAGCGTATCTCGCTGGGGTTCGGACGAGGGGTCCTTACCCAATCCATAGTAGTGGTTATAGCTGACTATATAATCCAAAGTATCCGCTGCACCGAGCATCCAGCCGTCGAGGTAGTTATGCGCATAGGCGATGCGTGCCGAGTCACTCTCACAACGAAAATAGGCATCGACCTTGAACATAACATGCGCCTGTTGCAGCACCACGCTCACGTCCGAGATTACATATCGCAGTGCGGTTGTTGCCACGCTATCGTCTTCGTAATCGTAGGGTTGGGTTCTAACACAGCCCACGACAGAGATTGCGGCACACAGGAGCGCCACAATCCTCACAAATGCTCTACTTTCTCTCATGGCCTCTTTGTTTAGGGGTGAACATTCGGTAGCCTATACCCATAGTGAAGTATCCGCGCGAGGCCACACCAACCTCGGCAAAGCCAAATAGCTGACGTCCAACGGTGATACCCACCAGCGTAAGCTCGCCCACCGAAAGTGCAGTGAACTCGCTACTGATACCTCCCGTTCCGCGTCCCAGCGCCCGGTCCACCATAGCATCCATGCGGGCAAGGCCGAAGCCCAAGCCCGAATACATACGCACCAAGTCGCGGCGCACCCACACAAAGCGCACCGTCGAGGAGAGGTAGAAGGTGTTGAGTCGCTGACCGCCCACGCGCTTACCACTCTGCCCATCGAACGTTGGCTGAAAACAGCCCTGATAGGTAAACACACCTCCCAACTCGCACCATGGTGCCACGCGATAGGTGTACGAGAGGTTGATGGAGGGGCTCTCGGTGATTACACCATAGTTCAGTTTGGTCTTATTGTAGTGGTTGCCGTCGTAGAGCTCACCGCCAAAGTGGTGGCTCGCCGCATCGAAGTCGTAATAATCGAAGTAGAGATTGGGCGGGAAGACTCCCATACCGAGCCTAACCTCGTGACGAGGGCCTATGTCGTGTATCTGCGCCGAGAGGGTGCTTGACATACACACCACAAGGAGCAACAGCAGGAGTCGTTTCATGCGCGGAGTGAGGTTATAGTTTATCGTAGTTGCCCGAGTAGTTGTAGGAGTACGAGTAGTGGTCGGGGGAGTCCATAGCCGAAGACTTAATATCGACATCGATACGGCCATTGAAGAACTCACCTCTGAACACTTGACCGTAGAATGATTTTTCCAATCGAACAGCCATCATCAACTCCTCGACCTGCATATCAATTGCCAATCCATCTTTGTTTTGTGAGATTGTTGCGCTCTCGGCCATGAGCAAATCCCTGTCGCCAAAGGCGCCACGGCGATAGCGAAGCGCCATATCGGCGGTGATGGTAGAGGTATTCTTCGCCACATCGTAGAGTTCGCCGCCCCTTGCGATGATGGTTGTGCCGTTGAGAGAGTACCCCTTCGACGAGGTTGCGAGCCTCTCGGAGTCGATATACACCGTACGATGTATGGGCTCAAGGTGGGGGTAGGTGTGTTCCCACAGCTCCACGCGGTCGCCATGCAGTTCTATCTCGAGCTCGGCAAAGCGCTTGCTGGCAAACGACGCGCGAGCACTATCACTCTCGCAAGCCAGATACTCGTCAACAAGCAGCATGAAATAAGTATCCTGCATTACCGATGCCGCCACACGCCCTGCCTCGATATGAGTAAATGACGAGGGGTTACCACCATGAACACTATCCAGGCGAATACAACCGCCGAGAGTCAAGGCTAACAGCACAACGGCCATCAACATCGAAAGTTTTCTATACTGTCTCATGGTCACTACTTTTTAGGGGAGAATATTCTGTAACCTATGCCACACACGAAGAATCCGTGCGAAGCCAAACCCAACTCGGCAAAACCGAAGAGCTGACGACCTACCGTGATACCAAGCAGCGTGGCGCCATACGCAAAGTCGCTATTGAAGATAGCCGATGTTTTGCGCGGGATGAATGCACCATCCACCGGACGTCTGGTGGGGTTATGGGCATCTATCCGCCAACCTACGCCGAGGTTGAACGCCGTGTACATGCGCACCATATCGCGACGCACCCACACGAATCGAATCGTCGGCGAAATATTCAAACCATGACCTTGCAGCGAGCCAATTTTCTCGCCGGTTTTGTAGTGGTATGTGGGGCTATAGATGCAGTCGTAGCTCAACAGTGCGCCCACCTCGAACCAGCTCTTCACGCGGTAGGTGTACGAGAGGTTGAACGATGGTGTTTGCGTAATAGTACCCTGCGAAACTTTGGAGTAGAGATACCTATCGCCGAACGACGCATTGCGTTCATCAAACGCGAGATAGTAGTAGCCAACGGTGGCTCTGTGCGCTGCAAGCGCACCAAGGCCGAGTCTAACCTCGTGACGCGGGCCCACGTCACGAACCTGTGCCAAAGCAACGCCCGAGGTGCACAGCACGACGAGCAGCAGTAACAGACGCTTCATAGGACAATTCGTTTTTGCAAATATAATATTTCTCTCGCAGAAAATCAATAGGGTTAGACAAAAAAGGACACGCATACGCACCATATATTAGGGCGTGTAGAGAATTAAGGAATTTAGGGAGTTAAGGACATTCCCTAAACTCCCTAAACTCCCTAAACTCCCTAATTCCCCTATCCCCAATTGTGAATTGTGAATTGTGAATTGTGAATTTAAACCACGCGAGCCCAACCTTGCTCGGTCGGGCTCGCGCCTAAAATGTATCTCACTCGCTACTCTTCTAACGGTTCGCGAATAGTATAAG
>JAZQXR010000048.1:0-30008 GCA_045632975.1 Rikenellaceae bacterium | reverse complement strand
AACAAACAACAAAACAAAAACAATAAGTCTAATTAAACCAAAAAAATCATGAAAAAACTTTTCGTAATTTTGGCAGCAATTGGTGTACTTGGTACCACCACTGTTAACGCTCAAGAGCAAGCTGCCGAGAACCAAACCGAGACCGTAGCTGCTGAGGCTACCGCTGAAGAGGCTGCTCCCGCAGCTGATTTTAACGCAGAGGTTGATGTAGAGGGCGAGCCCATGCACCAAATCCTCAAACAAAAAGTTATCGAGGGTGATGCAATGTGGATGGCTCCTGTGATCCTCTGCTTGATCTTCGGTCTTGCTATCGCTATCGAGCGTATTATCTACCTGAACCTCTGCACTACCAACACCAAAAAACTCCTCGAGAAAGTTGAGGCTGCTCTGAATGAGGGTGGTGTTGAGGCTGCAAAACAAGTTTGCGCTGACACTCGTGGTCCCGTTGCTTCGATCTTCTGGCAAGGTCTCGACCGTTACAACCAAGGTCTTGATTCGGTAGAGAAAGCTATCGTATCGTATGGCTCGGTTCAAATGGGTCAAATGGAGAGCGGTCTGACTTGGATTGGTCTGTTCATCTCGATTGCTTCGATGTTGGGATTTATGGGTACCGTAGTAGGTATGATCGGTGCATTCGACTCGATCCAAGCTGCAGGTGATATCAGCCCTACCCTCGTAGCAGGTGGTATCAAAGTGGCTCTGTTGACTACTCTGGCCGGTCTTATCGTTGCCGTTATTCTGCAGTTGTTCTATAGCTATATCGTATCGAAAATCGACGGTCTGGTTAATACCATGGAGGACGCTTCGATCAGCTTTACCGATATTCTGACTAAATACAACGCGAAATAATTATAAGAGGTATATCCGATGAAAAATCAAAAAATATTCACAGCAATCAAAGCCATACTGTTGGTATTGGGTTTGGCATCGCTTCTTCCGATGTTCACCGTTGATATCAACAGTGTTGACCTGATGCTCTATTGCGCATACGCGTTCATCGGTATCGCAATTGTTGCTTTGGTCGGCCTTATGGCTTTCAACATAGGTAAGAATCCCGGTGGTTCGAAAATCGGTACTTGGGTAGCAATTGCTACTGCTGTTGTTGCAGTTGCCGTTCACTTCACCATCTCGGCTGCAGAGCCCGTAGCTTTGGCTGACGGTTCGATTGTTGACGATGCATTCGTCCTCACCGCTACCGACACCATGCTTTACACCGCATACGCAACCTTCGCAGGTGTTGTTGTTGCTATGGTTTACGGTGTGATTCGTAATGCATTAAAATAACAAGCAACCTATGAGTAAAAAGAAAATACCAGAGATTAACGCAAGCTCGCAAGCCGATATTTCGTTCATCCTGCTGATATTCTTCTTGACTGCCACAACTATGAATACCGATACAGGTATCTCGCGTGTGCTCCCCGCTATGCCTGATGAGAATCAGAAAACCGAGGACCTCGATATCCGTGAGCGAAACCTGTTGCTCGTGTTCATCAACACCTACGACCAAATCATGGTCGGTGGCAAACCGATGGATATCACGCAAGTGAAAGAGAAGGCTAAAGAGTTTATCCTGAACCCTCTCAACGAAGAGAATCTTCCCGAGAGCGAGGATACCGAGTTCGAGTTGCCCGACGGCACCAAGTGGACCTATCCTGTCAGCAAGGGTGTGATTTCGTTGCAGAATGACCGTGGTACAAGCTATACCGCCTACATTCAGGTTCAGAATGAGCTGGTGCGTGCGTTCAATGAGGTCCGTGATGAGGTGTCTCAAGAGAAGTTCAACATGAGCTTCGCAGACCTTCCCGAGGACGTTCGTAATGTAGTACAAAAAGCAGTTCCGCAGAAGATTTCGGAGTCGGAGCCGCGTAACGTAGGAGGAAAGAAGTAATGGCAGTATTGAAGAAAGAGGGAAAGAAAGAGATTCCCGCAATTTCGACCGCGTCGCTTCCTGACGTCGTATTTATGTTGTTGTTCTTCTTTATGACTATCACCACCATGCGTGACCAAGAGGTTTTGGTGCAAACCAAACTCCCTTCGGCTACCGAGGTGCAAAAGCTTGAGAAGAAATCGCTCGTAAGCTACATCTATATCGGTCAACCTACCAAGGCTATGCAGGCAAAGTTCGGTACTTCGCCTCGTATCCAGCTCAACGATAGCTACCGTTCGACCCAAGATATTCTTGAGTTCGTAGCTTCGGAGCGCGATAAGATGAACGAGAATGAGCGTGCACAGATGACTATCTGCTTGAAGGCTGATGAGAATACTCGTATGGGTATCATCACCGATGTTAAGCAAGAGCTCCGTCGTGCAAATGCTCTGAAGATTAGCTACGCTGCATCGAAAACTCTGGGTTACGAGTAGTCGTATCCTGATTCTATAATTGAAGAGAGCGTGTCCACTGTTTGGGACACGCTCTCTTTTTGTGTCTTGTGGGTAAATTTTGCACCGCAAGAACCTGCCAAATTGCTCACATACGTTCAGTATGCTGCGCATTTGTCAGAACCCCGCGGCGCAAAATTTTCTCCACAATCCAACAAAAAGGGGGCGAGGAGTGTGGAGAGTGTGGAGTGGTGAACGTAGTGAGTGTGGTGAGTGTAGTGAGTGTAGTGAGTGTAGTGAGTGTAGAATCTCCCTAATTTCCTTAAATTCCCTAACTTCCCCACAAAAAACGCCTGTCTAAATTTAGACAGGCGTCATAATATCATAAGCAGAGTTGCTCTCTATTCGCAGATTTTTGCGGCAATGCTCTCGGCGTCGAATCCGCATGCATGGTGCAATTCGTCGAGTGTTCCGTGTTCGATAAACTCGTCGGGAATGCCCAAGCGAGTGACCTTGCCCTCAAAGCCCATCTCGCGCAGGCGGCTCTCGATGATGCAACCCACGCCACCGCGCAGCGCTCCATCCTCGACCGTAATTACATGGTCGAAACTCTTTGCCACCGAGCGCAGAATATCCTCGTCGAGCGGTTTTGCCCAACGCATGTCGTAGTGAGCAGGGTTCTTGCCTTTGGCAACGGCCATATCCACGCCTCGTGAGGCCTCAATACCGATAGCGCCTATGCTCAATACGGCAACGTTCTCGCCCTCGCGCAAACAGCGTCCTTTGCCTACGGGGATGGTCTCGAAGGGTTGGTCGCGCCATGCACTGCCATCGCCTCCTCCACGCGGATAGCGAATAGCGACGGGCGTTCCCATACCTACGGCGGTATACATCATGTTACGAAGTTCAATCTCGTTGTACGGAGCTGCAATCGTAAGGTTAGGTATGCAACCGAGGTATGCCATGTCGTATGCTCCGTGGTGAGTTGCTCCGTCCTCGCCAACAAGTCCACCGCGGTCTAGGCACATCACAACGCCCAGATTCTGTATTGCAACATCGTGAATAACATTGTCATAGGCGCGTTGCATGAATGTCGAATATATGTTGCAGAAGGGTACAAGTCCCTCGCACGCCAAGCCTGCCGAGAATGTTACGGCGTGGCCCTCGGCAATACCCACATCGAAGTAGCGGTCGGGCATTTCGTCTGCCAGCAAATCCATGCTGCAACCGAGCGGCATGGCGGGTGTGACGCCCACAATTCGACTATCCTTGCGTGCCAAATCAACCAATGTGACACCGAATACATCTTGGAATCGGTCTATGCTCTTGTCGCTACGAATCAGCTCTCCAGTCTCGGGGTCGTACTTGCCCGGTGCATGCCATAGCACTTGGTTCTCCTCGGCGGGACGATAACCCTTGCCTTTGGTGGTTATGGAGTGAAGCAGTTTGGGCCCTTTGATGTCGCGCAGGTCGCGCAATACGGCAACAAGGCTCTTTACATCGTTGCCATCCACGGGACCGAAGTAGCGGAATTTGAAGCTCTCGAACAGGTTGCTGTGACGCAACAGACCCTGTTTGAAGCCGTGGTGTATATAGCGGAATGCGCCACGCAGGCGTGAGCCTCCGGGCAACATATTCCAGATGCGACTTTTGAACTTATTGTATCCTTTTGAGGTCGAAATGCCGAGCAGGTAGTCGCGCAGAGCACTGCGATTGTGGTCGATGGCCATGCGGTTGTCGTTGAGCACTACAAGCAGGTCGCTGCCCACGGTGCCGGCGTTGTTCAGTCCCTCGAATGCGAGTCCTCCCGTCATTGCTCCGTCGCCAATTACGGCTACGGTCTTGCGCGTCGAACCTGCAAGCTGTGAGGCTGTTGCCATACCGAGTGCTGCCGAGATGGATACCGATGCGTGTCCACCCACAAATGCGTCGTAGGGGCTCTCGCTGCGTCGCGGGAAACCTCCAATGCCGCCCTCACGGCGCAACCCTGCAAACTCGTCTCGGCGTCCGGTGATAATCTTGTGGGCATAGGATTGGTGACCCACATCCCAGATTATGCGGTCGTCGGGTGTGTCGAACACATAGTGCAACGCCACGGCCAGCTCCACCGCTCCAAGACTTGAGCCGATGTGTCCCGTGCCCGAGGAGAGGGTGTGAATTATGTAGTGGCGTACCTCGTCGCAATATGCCGGAAGCTCGTCGATGGAGAGCCTCTTGAGATCGGCCGGTGAGTTGATTATGTTTAGGTATTTGTACATGCACTTGTAGCTTTTCCTACTACAAAGGTACTTATTTATTGTTAATTTCGCGAATGTTTTGTATTTTCGCAATACGTAAAAGAGCAAAAAAAGATGAAATTATTTGGTAAATGCTTGATAATGAGCGTTGTGGCTTTTGCTGCGACAGGCTGTGTTTCTATGCGCAAATATGATTCGGCACGCGCCGAAATACTGGCACTGCAAAACACCGTAGACAAACGCTCCGAAGCACTCGACCGACTCCAACAGCGCTATGCCGCTCTGGAGTCCGAAGCGAAGCAACAATCCGACCGTAACTTCTCGCTCGAGATGGAGGTTGAAAACTTGCTCAAAGATACTGCCCGACTCGGCGCCGAGAGCCGTCAGCTAACCGCCCGATACAAACGTCTTCTGGAGGAGGGCTCGGCCGAGGCTTCGCGTATGCTCGAGGAGCTCGGACGCAACCAAGCCGCCCTTGAGGAGCGTTCGGCACGTATTGCCGAGCTTGAGCAGACTATCGAGGCAAGGGATAAGGCGCTCAACGATATTCGCCGTCAGGTGGAGCAGGCTCTGCTCGGATTCGATGGCAAGGGACTTACTATTTCGCGCCGCGACGGCAAGGTCTATGTGTCGATGGCCGACAAACTGCTCTTCCGCTCGGGTAGCTTCGAGATTGACCCCGAGGGAGCAAAGGCTGTGCGCCAACTTTCGGATGTGTTGGCCGACAATGCCGATATTGACATCATGGTCGAGGGACATACCGATAACGTGCCCTATCGCGGTACGGGCCAACTGCGCGACAACCTTGACTTGAGCGTCAAACGTGCCACAACTGTTACACGTCTGTTGCTCGAGAATAAGAATATCGACCCCCTGCGCGTGGTGTCGGCAGGTCGTGGCGAGTATATGCCTTTGGATGCCGACAACTCGGCCGAGGCTCGTGCCAAGAACCGCCGTACCGAGATTATCCTCACCCCCAAACTCGACAAACTTTTGGAACTTACAAAATAACCCCCAATGAATATGAAATACAAACGCATATTGCTTAAGTTGAGCGGCGAATCGCTCCAAGGCAACTCGACACATGGTCTGTCGACCGACGTACTCCAAAGCTACGCTCGCCAAATCGGTGCTATGGCACGTGAGGGTGTCCAAATCGGTATCGTTATCGGTGGCGGTAATATCTTCCGTGGATTGAGCGGCGTGGGCCGTGGTTTCGATCGCGTGAAGGGTGACCAAATGGGTATGCTTGCAACCATCATCAACTCGCTCGCCCTCCAATCGGCTCACGAGTCCGAGGGTGTTCCTGCCAAAGTGCTCACCTCGATTCGTATGGAGCCTATCGGCGAGTACTACTCCAAGGCTAAAGCTCTCGAATATATGGCTGCAGGTAATGTGGTTATCATCGGTGGCGGAACCTCCAACCCCTACTTCTCGACCGACTCGGCTTCGGCTCTGCGTGGTATTGAGATTGAGGCCGAGGTGCTGCTCAAGGGTACCCGCGTGGATGGTGTTTATACTGCTGACCCCGAGAAAGACCCCACCGCAACCAAATTCGATACCATCACTTTCGACGAGGTTTATAGCCGCGGACTCAAAATTATGGACCTGACGGCATTTACTCTGTGTAAGGCCAACGGTCTGCCTATCGTTGTATTCGATATGGATACCGAGGGTAACCTTGCCAAAGTGCTTGGTGGTGAGTCGATTGGTACACTCGTAACAATGTAAATTTTAATCCTAAAAAAATATTCACTTATGAGCGAAGATTCGAAATTTATTCTGGACGTCGCGTCGGAGAAGATGCAAAAAGCTATCGACTTCCTGACCGAAACCCTGTTGGCTGTGCGCGCAGGTAAAGCAAGTGTCAATATCCTCAATGGCATTACCGTTGACTACTACGGCAGCCAAATGGGTGTGGACAAGGTTGCAAGTGTTACCGTGCCCGATGCCCGCACCGTGCTTATCCAACCCTGGGAGAAGAGCATGATTCGCCCTATTGAGACTGCAATTATCAATGCCAATATCGGCCTCACTCCGTCGAACAACGGCGATGCCATCCGTCTTAACATTCCCCCTCTGACCGAGGAGCGTCGTCGCGCCCTTGTAAAACAGGTTAAGGATGAGTCGGAGCGTGCTCGCGTAGGTGTTCGTGCGGCTCGTCGTGACGCTGTCGAGGCGTTCAAGAAGGCTGTTAAGGACGGCATGCCCGAGGATGAGGGTAAAGATGGCGAGGATCAAGCACAAAAGCTTACCGACAAATTCTCGAAGAAGATTGATGAGCTCTTTGCAGAGAAAGAGAAGGAGATCATGACCGTATAAAAACGCAAATAAGAAGGAAACTTCGGCGTTATGCATCAAGGGGCAAATCCTCACATACGTCAGTATGCTGCGGTTTGCCCCTTTCGTATGCCTTGAATTTTCTCTTCTTATGTGCGTTTTTGTTGGGCGAGAGTTTATTCTACCACTTCGACGTAGAAACTGACGGGGCGGAAACCATCGTTGCACGACAGCATAGCGGAGTGGGGATTGCGCATCCAACCGTCGAAAAAGTTGCCGCCACCCTCGGCGAGTTTGCGCACGAAGGGCTCCATTGTCTCCCATGCACTGTCACACAGTCCCTCGGGCTTTTGGCACTCATCGACATAGAAGATTTGCCCCAAGCGTAGGTCACAGGCGTGCTCTATCGGGTTTTCGAACCGCGCCATAAGGTCGTCGTAGCGCGCCATGCGCATAACGGTTATTTTTACTCGCTTCATGTGGGTATATCGTTTGCTCTCCAAAGATAGCGATAATTTGTCCAAAAATATTCGCCTGTCCCCATTTCTTGTGTGTAATGTTCCGATTTTTGCTCTCTATTTGAAAAATAGCGTATTATTCCCTATATTTGTAGGATTAAAAGAGCTTTAGCAAGATATATCATGATTAAGCAGATAGAGGAGCACCGCTCACACCGCAATTTCACTTCACAGCAGGTCGATGCACAGACCATACGTGCCATCGCCGAGGCTGCCACTCGCGCCTCCAATACCGGTAATATGCAGCTTTACAGCATTGTTATTTCGACCTCGCGCGAGATGCTCGATAAGCTCGCTCCGCTGCACTTCAATCAGCCCGCAGCTCGTACGGCGCCGCTCCTGATGACCTTTTGCGCCGATATAAATCGCTTCTCGAAGTGGTGTAAGGTGCGTGGCGCCGACCCCGCCTACGACAACTTCCTGTGGTATGTCAGTGCCGCGACAGATGCTCTGCTCGCCTCGCAGAACGCCTCGCTCGAGGCCGAAGCTCATGGACTCGGTGTGTGTTATCTTGGCACAACCCTCTACAATGCACGCCAAATATGTGAGGCCCTGTCGCTACCTCGAGGCGTGATTCCCGTGATGACGGTGGCTATGGGCTACCCCGCAACCGAACAACCCCTTACGGACCGTCTGCCGCTGGAGGCCGTGGTGCACGAGGAGTGTTATCACGACTACTCCGATGAGGATATTGAGCGCCTGTGGGCGGAGCGTGAGGGCTCGGAACTGACCGCAAAGCTGCTGGCGGAGAATGGCCTGCCTACACTTGCACACATCTTTACCGAGCGACGCTATGCCCGCCCGGACAACCTTGCAATATCGAATAGTTATTTTGCTCTGCTGCGTGAGCAGGGATTCTTTAACCAATAGTTCGCCTACTCGAATGATGAAACGCCTTGTCGGAATAGCGATTGTACTTGTGGCCTGCGTGCTTTTCAGTGCGTGTGGCGTGACGCGTCGTATCCCCGAGGGCGAGTATATGTTGGCGCAAAATCGTGTCGAGGTCGATAAGAGTACCCCCAAGAGTGAGCGTATCTCGGCTTCGGACATCGAGGAGTATATCCACCAAAAGCCCAATACCAAGCTGTTCGGTATCAACTTCAGCGTGTGGCTCTACTCGCTGGCCGACCCTGCAAAGAATGACTCGTGGAACAACTTCCTGCGTAGGGTGGGAGAGGAGCCGGTCTACTTTGACCTGAATCAGACGGTCAACTCGGCCAAGAATATCCGTACCTACATGTTCAGCCGTGGCTTCTTCAACGCCACCGAGGAGTATAGTATCGACACCTTGCACAAGCGCAAACGTGTTAAGGTCACTTATAGTGGCAAACAGAATACCCCCTATCGTATCGGACGTATCTCGTACGACTTCCATGACCCATTCCTGCGCGATGTGGTTATGGACAAGATTAAGGATAGCGAGATTCGCTCGGGCGCTATCTATAACGACTCGGAGCTCGACGCCGAGCGTACCCGTATTGCCAGCTATTTGCGTAATATTGGCTACTATGACTTTGATGTCAATCGCATATCCTACCTTGCGGATAGTACCGTGGGCGACCATACAGTCGACCTTACAATGGTAGTGCATCGCAAACTTACGGGGTATAATGATAACGGCTCGCCGCGCTATGCCAACAATTCGGTCTATCGTGTCAACCAAATCAACGTATTCCCCAACTATGATCCTACTATCTCGTATCTTGATTCGACCAATCTGGCACGCCTCGATACGGTTCAATATCGCGGTTTGAATATCATCTACGACGGTAAACTTCGTATGCGCCCCAAGGTGTTGAGCAATAATATCAAACTCAACGAGGGCAACCTCTATGACAACTCTCTGGTCGATAAAACCTATGCAAATCTGATAAGTCTGGGTAACTATCGAAGTGTCAATATGGTCTTCGAAGAGAGTCAAACCCCCAAGCGTGGCGCACAAGTGACCTACATTGCAGGTGACTCGATTACGGGTACAACTTCGACCAATGAGTCCTACCTGACGTGCAATATCCTCGGTGTGCAGACCCTGCGTAATGGTTTCTTGTTTGAGGTTGAGGGTAGTACCACATCGACATTCTATGGCTTGCGTGCAACGGTCGGTTATCGTAACAAAAACCTCTTCCGTGGCTCCGAGCAGCTGGATGTGACCTTCTCGTCGGGATGTGAGTTCCTCAAAACGGGTACTCGCCGCGTGTCGTATGAGTTGGGTGGTGCTATCGGTCTGTCTATCCCCCGATTCATCTTCCCCGGCAACCTCGACCGCTCGCCGAGGGTCAATGCCCCGCGTACCAAAATCGCAATCTCGCTCAATGAGCAGGACCGTGCATACTACCAACGTACGCTGGCTAATGTGAATTGGGCGTATAGTTGGACTAATGGTACATTCTCGAGCTTTACGATTCGTCCCGTCGACTGGAGTCTTATCCGTATGGGACATATCGAACAGCGCTTCAAGGAGCAACTGCGTAACCCCTACCTTATCAATAGCTACACTTCGCAACTCATTACGGGTATCTCGGGTCAGTATGTTTTCAATAACCAAGTGCGTGATATCGAGGGTGATGCAGTGGTCTTTCGTGCTAACGTCGAGACTGCGGGCAACCTGCTCGATGGCCTGTCGCATTGGTGGGGTAAACCCGATGCAAATGGTACTTATCGCCTCTTTGGTATTCCCTATTCGCAATATGTGCGTGGTGATATTAGCTTCAGCCAGAAGATTGTGCTCGGCTCGCGTAGTGCGCTCGCTTATCGCATCTACGGTGGTGCGGGCTACTCCTATGGTAATGCCTCGTCGCTGCCTTTCGATAGACTATTCTTCTCGGGTGGCGCCAATAGTATGCGTGGCTGGGCGGCCCGTACTTTGGGCCCCGGTGGCTCGCTTGCACCGACCCGTGTGGATTACCCGACGCAGTTCGGTAATATGAAACTCGAAGCCAACCTCGAGTATCGCTTCGGTATTTGGGGTATGCTTCATGGTGCAGCCTTTGCCGATGTGGGTAACGTGTGGTTCAATAGTAGCCGCGATACGGACGACCCTGCGGCGGTGTTCCATCTGGATAGCTTCTACAAACAACTCGGATTTGATGCAGGTCTTGGCCTGCGACTCGATATTACGTTTGCTGTGTTGCGTCTTGATTGGGGTGTGCAGATTCACAATCCGAATAAGCCCGCGGGACAGCGATGGATACATGACTTTAGGTGGAGTAACATGGCACTCAATTTTGGCGTCGGTTACCCCTTCTGATGTTGATGAAAAAATGAACGTGTGATGACAAAGGCGTGTAGATGGTTGGTGGTGATTGCGCTCGCAGCGCTGTCGCTCTCGTGTCACCGAGACGAGATCTATGGTAGCGGCCTTTGGGTTGAGGAACCCTACCATGTGATTGGCGGATACAAGAGTGTTAGAGTGCGCGATGGATTGCGCCTTGTGGTCGACCCTACGCTCTCGTCACAGATGGTCGTGGTGCGTAGTGACGAGGAGCTTGTGGGTAGTGTGAGCGTCAAAGTGTTCCGCGATGAGCTGTCGGTGGGGTATAAGAACCCTTTTACCTTCCAGACGCAGCTCGTGACCGAAGTGCATATCCCCGATGATGCAGCCATTGTTGAGTATAGTTTGCGAGACTCCGAGATGGTTTCGACCCGAAGACTGGAACGCGACTCGCTGGATATTGTGTGCGACCATTCGAAGGTGACGCTCGCGATGAATGCCGACTATGTCAATCTCAAGGCCGAGGATGGCTCGCAGGTGATGCTGGAGGGCGAAGTAGGTATGTGTAGCCTTAACCTCGATGGCTCGATGGTCGATGCAGGAATGTTGTTTTGTGATAGCGTGCTGTTGCAGATGAGCGCCTCTCGCCTCAATATATATAGTCGAAATTGGGTCTATGGAGCCCTTATCAATGGCAGTGAGTTGCGCCTCGATGGAATGGGCGTCGCCAAGGTCGACCTCTCGCACGACTCGACAATGAAACGAACCCGATAATAAGGAGTAAACAAGACTAAAAACTATGAATATACCCGAAAAAACAATCGAACGATTGAGCGAATATCGCCGAACCCTTATCGGTCTTGACCGTCAGGGTATCTCGCACATCTTCTCCCATGTGCTTGCCGGTATGCACGGAATTACAGCAGTGCAGGTGCGCCGTGATTTGATGCTGATTGGTTTCTCGAGCGATACCAAGAAGGGTTACGATGTGAAGGTGCTCATTAAGTTTATTAGTGACATCCTCGATAGCCCCCAACCTATGAATATGGCTATTATCGGTATGGGTCACTTGGGTCAGGCTATTACCAAGTATTTCAATAGTAAGGGGCTCAAACTTCGAATCGTTGCGGCGTTCGATATCGACCCCGAGAAGGTGGGTACAACCATCATGGGTATCCCCTGTTACAGCATGGAGGAGTTCGAGGCGCGTGCCGAATCCGATAATATAGATATTGTGGTGCTCACCTCGCCCTCGAGTGCAACGTCGGGACTGCTTGTGCCGATTGTCAATGCAGGTATCCGCGGTGTGCTCAACTTTACCTCCATTCCGCTTAACTTCCCGCGAGGAATCGTTGTCGAAAACTACGATATTACAACCCTGCTCGAGAAGGTCGCTTACTTTGTCAAGGAGAACGACGAGAACTACCCCAATGAGAGTCTATAAGGGTATAGAGGCTCTGCCTGTGGAGCGTGAGTCGGTGGTCACGGTGGGCTCGTTCGATGGAGTTCATCGGGGACATCGTGTGCTGCTCGGGAGAGTGGTTGAGCTCGCTCGCCAGCGAGGTCTGTGCCCCACGGTGGTGACATTCGCCGTCCACCCGCGCAACTGTATGGCTGCGGAGGGCGTAGGCGAGCTGTCGGTCGAGAGCGAGAAGATTATGCTGCTCGAAAAAGCGGGCATTGAGGCTGTCGTGATTCTGCCGTTTGATGCCGTGTGTGGTATGGAAGCGGAGGAGTGGGCACGTGAAGTGCTCGGCCGAGGTCTTCGCGCAAAGGGTGTGGTGGTCGGCTATGACCACCGCTTCGGCCGTGGACGTGTGGGTGATGTGGCCCTGCTGCGAGAGGTGGGCGAGGAGTGCGGCTTTGATGTGACGCTGGTCGATGAGCAGTTTGCCGATGGCGCTCATGTCAGCTCTACGGTGGTGCGATGTGCCATCGTAGAGGGAGATATGGAGGAGGCCTGCCGACTGCTTGGCTATCCCTATATGGTTGCGGGTGAGTGCTCGGAAGGATGTGTGAGAGTGGCCTGTGACTCCAAACTACTGCCTGCAGAGGGTGAATATCCCGTTACGATAGAGCTGGACGGTGCGAAACAGTGCGCGATTGCAACCATCGGAGAATCAGGCCTTTATATTAAGGCTCCGGAGTGCGTGCCGTTGTCGGGAAGTGTGATTGTGTATTTTGACGCTCGAAAAATGGCCTAAAAGTGTCGTTTTTCGCAAAAAAATGAGTATCTTTGCCAAAATCTAAAATTAGATAGACTATGTCGTTTATTGATACCAAAATCGTTTCAGAGGGACTGACGTTCGACGACGTTCTTCTTGTGCCTGCTTATTCGGAGGTTATCCCCGCGCAGGTAAGCATCGTTTCGAAATTTTCGCGTAACATCGTGCTCAACACCCCTATCGTGTCGGCTGCGATGGATACCGTAACCGAGGCCGATTTGGCTATTGCCATTGCTCGTGAGGGCGGTATCGGTGTGATTCACAAGAATATGAGCATCGCACAACAAGCTGCTCAAGTTCGCAAAGTGAAACGCGCCGAGAATGGTATGATTTACGACCCCGTGACCATCGGCAAAGATCAGACCGTGGGTGACGCTCTGCGCATGATGCACGACAACAAAATCGGAGGTATTCCCGTTGTGGATGCCGATAGCAAACTTATCGGTATTGTGACCAACCGCGACCTCCGTTTCCAAACCGACATGGAGCGCAAGATTGCCGATATTATGACTACCAATCTGGTTACAACTCGCAACGCCGACCTTGCAACCGCTTCGCAAATTCTGCTTGAGAATAAGATTGAGAAACTGCCCGTGGTAGACGCCGAGGGCAAGCTCGTAGGTCTGCTCACCTATCGTGATATTACCAAACTCAAAGATTACCCCAATGCATGCAAGGACTCGCGTGGCCGTCTGCGTGTAGCAGCCGGTGTGGGTGTGACCTTCGACTCGATGGATCGTGTTGATGCTCTCTATGAGGCTGGTGTTGACGCTATCGTTATCGACACCGCTCACGGTCACTCCAAAAACGTGCTCAACGTGCTGAAAGCTGCCAAAGCTAAATACCCCTCGCTCGACGTAGTTGTGGGTAATGTGGCTACCGGCGAGGCTGCCAAATTCTTGGTTGAGAATGGCGCCGACGGTGTTAAGGTAGGTATCGGCCCCGGCTCGATTTGTACTACTCGCGTGATTGCCGGTGTGGGTGTTCCCCAACTTTCGGCTATCTTCGACGCTGCCGAGGCTATCAAGGGCTCGGGTGCTTCGATTATCGCTGACGGTGGTCTGCGCTACTCGGGTGATATTGTTAAGGCTCTGGCTGCGGGTGCCGACTGCGTTATGGCAGGTTCGATGTTTGCAGGTGTTGAGGAGTCGCCCGGTGAGACCATCATCTTCAACGGCCGTAAGTTCAAATCATACCGCGGTATGGGCTCGCTCGAGGCTATGCAATGTGGTTCGAAAGACCGTTACTTCCAAGCTGACGAGACCAATGCCAAGAAACTCGTTCCCGAGGGTATCGCTGCCCGCGTTCCTTACAAAGGCTACCTCAATGAGGTTATCTACCAACTGATTGGTGGTCTGCGTGCAGGTATGGGCTACTGTGGTGCTCCCACCATCGAGGCTCTGCATGGTGCTAAATTCATCCGCATCACCAACTCTGGTATGGCCGAGAGCCACCCCCACGATGTTGCGATTACCCGCGAGGCTCCCAACTATAGCCGCGGTGAGTAAACGATGCGTGAGTGCGTTGTTGATATTCGCGTGAGGTACAACGAGACCGACCGCATGGGCATAGTGCACCACTCGAACTATGTTTACTACTACGAGATGGCCCGCACGGAGTTTATGCGCAGGTTGGGCGTTAGCTACCGCGAGATGGAGGAGAGGGGAGTGTACCTTGTGGTGCGCGAAGTCTACACCAAATACCTTGCTCCGGCATACTACGACGAGATACTGCACGTGACTGTGCGCTTGGAGTCGCTGCCGATGGTGAAGGTTACGTTCCACTACGAGATTCGTAACGATAAGGGCGAACTGCTGAATACCGGCTCGACGGTTCTTGCAAGTGTCGATGCCAAAACACGCCGCCCGGTTCGTTGCCCCGAATGGTTTATGGAACTGCTCGCAGAGTAAGTCAAAAAGTGTATGAAAAAATATCTATTCTATATTGCGACAGCCGTGTTTGTTATCACGGCTGTCGTTTTTTTGACGGTCGATTTGGGTGCGGCCTACAACTACCTGTTCTGGTTGGTTGCAGCCCTGCTCGGTGTCTGGTGCGCTTGTGTTGGGGAGCGTACTTGTAGAATCGTGGCATGGGCCCTCGCGGTTTCGGCTTTGGGCGATGTGCTGGGTGGACAATGGTTGCTGCTGCCCCAAATTGGTGCCTTTGCCGTGGCCCAAATTCTCTATGTCGTGGCCTTCGCGGGCTTGGCCCGAATGGAGGTGCGCCGATTGCCTCTGCTCGCTCTGCCGTTGGCGATAGCCGTGGTTGCCGCTGTGAAGATTGTGCTTGCTGTGTCGGGAGTGATGCAATGGGCTATTGTGGGTTATATGTGCCTGATAATGAGTATGGGCGTGTGCGCTGTTTTTGTGAAGATGAAGGGCTGGTGGTGTGTGACTGCGGGCTCGCTGCTCTTCATGCTCTCTGACTCGATTATCGCGTGGAATATCTTTGTGGAGCGAGTGCCCCATGCGGGAGTGCTTATCATGTCGACCTACTATGCGGCTCAAGGATTGATGTCGCTTGCCATCCTGCGCCGTGGAGTGGCAGTCAGTGAGGGTGTGTCGGACAATGTGGCATAACAAGAGTGACAAAATGGCGTAACTCGGCTGGTGGCATACCTTTTGCGACCATAGACCTCAAACACAGAAAATAATCTAAAATCAATAGAAATATGCAAAACGGAAAGATTGGAGTAACGACGGAAAATATTTTCCCGATTATCAAGAAATTCCTCTACTCGGACTACGAGATTTTCCTCCGCGAGCTTGTGTCGAATGCGGTGGATGCAACCCAAAAACTCAAAACCCTCTCGGCTGTTGGCGAGTACAAAGGCGAGTTGGGCGATGTGTCGATTCGCGTGAGCGTCGATGCCGAGAAGAAGACCCTTACCGTGTCGGACTGCGGTATCGGTATGACTGCCGAGGAGGTCGATAAATATATCAACCAAATCGCATTCTCGAGCGCGTCGGAGTTTATGAGCAAATACCAAAACCAAACCGTTATCGGTCACTTTGGTATGGGTTTCTATTCGGCATTTATCGTTGCCGACCGCGTTGAGTTGCGTACCCGCTCGTATAAGGATGGTGCGAAGACCGTGATTTGGAACTGCAATGGCTCGCCCGAATTCACCCTGGAGGAGATTGATGACCCCTCGATGCACCGTGGTAGCGATATTATCCTATACCTGTCGGAGGAGAGTGCCGAGTTTGCTGACGAGAGCCGTATCTCGGATATGTTGCGCAAATATTGCCGCTTCCTGCCCGTGCCTATCGTGCTCGGTAAGGTTAAAGAGTGGAAGGATGGTAAATATGTTGATACCGACAAGGATAATGTGATTAACAGCGTGGCTCCCCTTTGGACTCGTAAGCCCAGCGATATTACCGAGGAGCAGTACAAGGAGTTCTACCACGAGCTCTACCCCACGGGCGATGACCCTTTGTTCTATATTCACCTGAATATCGACTATCCGTTCAACCTTACCGGTATCCTCTACTTCCCGAAGATTAACAACAACTTCGAGATTCAGAAGAATAAGATTCAGCTCTACTGCAACCAAGTCTATGTTACGGATAGCGTTGAGGGTATCGTTCCCGAGTTCCTTACGCTGCTGCATGGTGTGATTGACTCGCCCGATATTCCGCTGAACGTGTCGCGTAGCTACCTGCAAGGTGATGCCAATGTGCGTAAGATTTCGAGCTATATCACCCGCAAGGTTGCCGATCGCCTCTCGGAGCTGTTCAATACCATGCGCCCCGACTACGAGGCCAAATGGGATGACCTGAAAATCTTTATCCAATATGGTATTATCACAGACGAGAAGTTTGCCGACAAGGCGATTGACTTCATGCTGGTTAAGAGTACCGAGGGTAAATACTACACCATGGAGGAGTATACCAAACTCGTGCGCGAGCAACAAACCGACAAGGATGGTAACCTCATCCTGCTCTATGCCGATGATGTTGATGGCAAACATAGCTTTATCCAAGCGGCCAAAGCCAAGGGCTACGATGTGCTGCTGATGGATGGCCAGCTCGATACCCACTTCATAAATTGGTATGAGCACAAGAATCAAGATTGCCGCTTTGTGCGCGTCGATTCGGATGTTATCGAGAATATTATCCGCAAGGAGAACGAGATGCCTATGGCGCTGTCGACCGAGCAACAAGATATTCTGCGTCCCGTATTCGAGAGCCAAATGCCCGTTGATGAGAAGATTCGCTACTCGATTCAGTTTGTGCCTATGGGCAAGGATGAGCAACCTGTGGTTATCACCCAAGACGAGTTTATGCGTCGTATGAAGGAGATGGCACAGATGGGCGGCGGTGGCATGATGCAGTTCTATGGCCAAATGCCCGATAACTATACTATCGCTGTCAATGGCAACCACCCGCTGGTGATGGATATCCTCGATGGTGCCGAGAAGAGCTATGGCGAGCGCCTGAAGAGCATTGGCAAGAAGATTTCGGCTGCCGAGCGCGAGCAAGAGTCGCTTATGGAGCTTATTCGTGGCAAGGAGGATAAAGACCTCACCGACGAGGAGCGCACCTCGCGCGATACCCTGCGTGAGAAGGTTGAGTCGCTGCGTGCCGAGCGCAACAGCCGTCTGCAAGAGATTGGCAAGGAGAATGTGCTGGTTAAACAGCTTATCGACCTTGCACTGCTCTCGAACGGAATGTTGAAGGGTGAGAATCTGACCAGCTTTATTCGTCGAAGTGTCGAGCTGATTGGCAAGTAGAAAAAGTTGGAAATTGCATAACAAGGCGATTTCGGATAAAAAGAGGACGTGTCCAAAACCTGTTGGACACGTCCTCTTTCGTTTATCGCACTAGTTGATTATACGAAGGGGAACTTAACCACCTCTGCTTTGAGCAGGCGGCCACGAACCACAACGGCAATCTCGGTGCCAACCTTTGCGTACTCGCTCTTGACGTAACCCAAGCCGATACCCACCTTCAGGCAGGGCGACATGGTACCCGATGTAACGTGGCCGATAACCTCACCCGAGGGCGAAGCCAGCTCGTACTCGTGGCGAGGTACACCGCGGTCGATAAGTTTGAAACCGATGAGTTTGCGCTCTACGCCGTTAGCCTTTTGAGCCTCGAGCACTGCGCGGTCAACGAACTCTTTGCCCTCGACAAACTTGGTAATCCAACCCAAACCTGCCTCGATGGGCGAAGTGGTGTCGTCGATGTCGTTACCGTACAGACAGAAACCCTTCTCCAGACGCAAGGTGTCGCGCGCGCCCAGACCGATGTTTTTCAGTCCGAACTCCTCGCCCGCAGCCCACATTGCAGCCCACAGCGCGTCAGCATCCTCGTTAGCAGCATAAATCTCGCAACCGCCCGAGCCGGTGTAGCCAGTAGCCGACAGAATTACGTCCAGACCTGCAACTTTGGTCTTGCGGAAGGTGTAGTATGCCATATCCTCAACAGGCTCCTCGCACATCTTTTGAACGAGTTTCATAGCCAGAGGGCCTTGGATTGCGAGTTGGCAAATTTCATCCGAAGCGTTGTAGAGCTCCACGCCGGGGGTGAGGCCGAAAGCCTTGCCTTGCTCGCAGATGTGGTTCCAATCTTTGTCGATGTTGGCGGCGTTTACAACCAACAGATAGGTCACGTCGTCAATCTTGTAGATAAGAATATCATCAACAATACCGCCTTTGCCGTTGGGCATGCACGAGTATTGTGCCTTGCCGTCGAACAGGGTAGCTACGTTGTTGGTGGTGATGGTTTGCAGGAAGTCGAGCGCTTTGGGGCCTTTAACCCAAATCTCGCCCATGTGGCTCACGTCGAATACGCCCACGCCCTCGCGAACGGTCATGTGCTCATCGTTGATGCCCGAGAACTCGATGGGCATGTTGTAGCCAGCAAACTCTGCCATCTTGGCACCGGCCTCGATGTGATACTTTGTAAACGGAGTAGTTTTCATGGTTGTTAATCTATAATATTAAATTGTATTGGTCTAAATCTCTTTCTTGATACCGAGTCTCGGACAGCGCTTGAACTCCTTGCTACGGTCGAATAGGTAACGATAGGTGGTGTGCATCTTGTGACGCGAGGCGCAAACATAACTCTCGACCATGCGCATCATCACGGGGTTGAAATCTCCAATCCACGCCATCTCCATCGTCTTGTAGTGGCTGATGGTGCCCTTGTCAATCTCCTTCTCCATGCAGCGGATAAGTCCGCTCTCGATGCCCTTGCCTTGATACTCGGGCAGTACGCCGAATATCATTCCGAAGATGCGGTCAATCTTGTGGAAGTGAATCATCCACAACAAACGCAGCTTGTTAATCAGGTTGAACTTGCCATTGAACTTTCCTATTGCGCGGTTCAGGTCGGGTATGCTGATAAAGAAGCCGATGGGCTCGTCGCCAAAGTAGGCAAAGTATATCAGCATCGGGTCGATAATGTATTTGAGCGAGTTGAACAGTTTTTGTGCATGCTCCTCGTCCATGGGTTTTACACCCGAGAAACGAGCCCACGCCCGATTGTATATGCGTCGGAAATCCTCGATAGCCTGTTCCAACTCCCCTCGCTCTATATGGCGGAAACGGTAGTTCTGTGACTCCTCCAGGCGGCGCACCTTGTCGTACAGAGCATCGGATAGTAGTCCGCTCTTCACCTTGCGCACGTAGGTGTGTTGGTTGAAGTAGTTTTGCCAGCCGTAACTTTCGAACAACTTTTGATAGTATGGAGGGTTGTAAGGGTTGGCGTATAGCGGTTGGAACTCAAATCCACTGACCAACAGGCCCCACCAGCTGTCGCGGTCGCCAAAGTTTATCGGGCCATCCATTGCCTCCATACCGTTTTGTGCAAGCCAATCGCGTGAAGCGTCAAAGAGCATGTTTGCAACCGTTTGGTCGTTGATACTCTCAAAGAAACCACATCCGCCCGTGGGTTGCTCCTCGATGGAGGCCTGTGCGTGATTGTAGAATGCGCCTATGCGTCCGACAACCTCGCCTTCCGAGTTTCGGACTAACCAACGCTTTGCATCGCCATCCGCCATCTTCTCGTTGCGCGCGGGGTCGAACACCTTCTCGATGTCGTCGTCCAGCGGGCATACCCAGTTGCGGTTGCCCTGATAGAGCCTTTGGGGCAGGTCGATAAACTCTCTTTGCTGCTCTGCCTCTCTTACCTCTTCCAATGTGTAGTTCATCGCGTTTGCTCGGTTTTAGGGTGGTTTACAGTCCCCAAAGTTACAAAAACATTTCAAAACTCGTATCTTTTGAGCCTGCTTTTTGAGGGGGTGCGTGTCCGAGAATAGTGTAAAAAGGTCTTTTTGTTGCGTTTTCTTTGTAAATAAATCACATTTACTGCAAAGTGAAATAAAAATCACATAAAAACATAAAAGTTTATCAAAAAGTTATTATCTTTGAGATTGTAATTATCACATCGTTGTCTTACAACTAAACTAAAATACTATGAACGTAAACAATCTCATTGCCGCTCTGGAGTGCAAACACCCTGGCGAAAAAGAGTATTTACAAGCCGTACGCGAGGTGCTTACAACCGTTGAGCAGGCGTACAACCAACATCCCGAATTCGAGGCTTGCAAGATAGCCGAGCGTATTGTCGAACCCGACCGAATCTTTACTTTTAAGGTAGTGTGGACCGACGACCGCGGCGAGGTACAAGTCAATACGGGCTATCGTGTTCAATTCAATAATGCTATCGGCCCCTACAAGGGCGGATTGCGTTTTCACCCGAGTGTAAATCTCTCGATTCTCAAATTCTTGGGCTTCGAGCAAATCTTCAAGAACGCCCTCACAACCCTGCCTATGGGTGGCGCGAAGGGTGGCTCGGACTTCAACCCCAAAGGTAAATCCGACCGCGAGATTATGCGCTTCTGTCAGGCGTTTATGCTTGAGTTGTGGCGCCATATCGGTCCCGAGACCGACGTTCCCGCGGGTGATATTGGTGTTGGCGCACGCGAGGTTGGTTACCTCTATGGCATGTATCGTAAACTTGCTCTGGAGAATACAGGTGTGCTGACCGGCAAGGGTATGACCTTCGGTGGCTCGCTCATTCGTCCCGAGGCTACGGGCTATGGTGCGGTATACTTCCTGAACCACATGCTCGAAGAGATGAACGACACCATCCGAGGCAAGGAGATTGCCATTTCGGGCTTCGGTAATGTTGCGTGGGGCGCTGCCAAGAAGGCTACGGAGCTGGGCGGCAAAGTTGTTACAATCTCGGGCCCCGATGGCTATGTATATGATAAGGATGGACTTAACGAGGAGAAAATCGCCTATATGCTCGACCTTCGTGCGTCGTGCAACGATGTTGTTGCCCCCTATGCCGAGCGCTTCCCCGGGGCTGTGTTTGTCGCAGGTCGCAAGCCGTGGGAGGTTAAGGTCGATATCGCTATGCCGTGTGCAACACAGAACGAGCTGGGTGGCGAGGATGCCCGTGCTCTGGTTGCTAACGGCGTGAAGATTGTTGCCGAGGTCTCGAATATGGGCTGTACCCCCGAGGCTATCGAAACATTTATCGAGGCTCGCATCCCCTATGGCCCCGGTAAGGCCGTTAATGCAGGTGGCGTGGCAACCTCGGGTCTTGAGATGTCGCAGAACTCCATGAAACTGAATTGGAGTGCCGAGGAGGTGGACCAAAAGCTTCACGGAATTATGGCTTCGATTCACAAGGCGTGCCTTGAGTATGGTACCGAGCCCGATGGCTACATCAACTACATGAAAGGCGCAAACATTGCGGGCTTTATGAAGGTGGCCAAGAGTATGGTCGAACAAGGCGTCATCTAAACGGATGTAGCGCAAGACGATTTTTTTCGTAATGCATAGGGTGGGATTGCTTACATACGGATTAGTATGAGGCGTATCCCACCCTCTCTTTTGCCCCGAAATATATGTTTTCTGATTTGTGGTTGCTTGCGAATCCGCTTATTTGTGCTATCTTTGTATAAATTTTCCGACCGACCCACATGGATATAGTCATTACCTACGTCAACGGGCTCGACCCGAAGTGGCAACAGGAGTACCAACACTACACCTCGACTCCGATTTTGGAGAAGAGGTTTCGTGATTGGGGTACTTTGCGCTATCTGTTCCGTGGTATCGACTCCATGATGCCCTTTGTGCGCCGCGTACACCTTGTGGTAGCCTACGAAAGTCAGGTGCCCGAGTGGGTCAATCGCGATACGGTCAATGTTGTTCTGCACCGCGACTTTATCCCTGCAGAGTACCTCCCTACGTTCAATAGCAACACTATCGAGATGTTTCTCCACCGAATTGAGGGACTCGACGAGGAGTACCTCTACTTCAACGACGATATGTTCCCCGTGGGAGAGTGTCGCAAGGAGGATTTCTTTGTCGATGGCAGGGGAGTGCTGGGCATGAGCCGACACCTTATTGCGCTCAATATGTTTAAGCATATATGCCGCAACTCCGACCGTATGGTGCGCCGTGTGCTGGGAGTGGCTACTCCGCCGTGGTTCCTTCGTCCGCAACATATCTGCTCGCCGATGCTCAAGAGTGAGTGTTGTGACCTGTTTGCCAAGGCCGAGAGCGAGATTCGTGCCTCGCTGACGCGCGTTCGTTGTGAGCACAACCTTACGCAGTATATATACCTTAATTACATGTACCTGCGCGGCAAACTTATCAATCGCCGCCTCTCCAAAAAACACTTCTCCGTGGGACTCGCCTCGGCATCCGAGTTGCGCGACTTTCTGATGAAGCCCACCCATAAGTTTGTCTGCATCAACGATGTCAAACTGTACGGCAGTCGTTTCGAGGAGCTGCAACGTGCCGTGACGGGGGCTTTCGAAGAGCGTTTTCCGCTGAAATCCAAGTTTGAGAATGAGTAGAACAATAGACGCTGTAATCACATGGGTCGATGGCGATGACCCTCGCCATCGCGCTAAACGTATGCAGTATGGCTCGACGGGTATGCTCGCCAAAGATGATGTTGCGGGTAGCACTCGCTATAATAGCTTGGGTGAGATTCTCTACTGTATCGCCTCGCTCAATCGCTTTGCCCCGTGGCTCAACAAAATATATATCGTAACCGATGAGCAGGACCCGAAGGTCGAAGAGTGGCTGCGTGAGCGCTTCCCCGAGGGGTATATCCCCATGGAGATTGTCGACCATAAGGTTATCTTCCGCGGATATGAGCAGTATCTGCCCACATTCAACTCCATTGCCATCGAGACGATGACATGGCGTATCCCGGGTTTGAGTGAGCACTTTATCGAGTTCAATGACGATTTGATACTCGGTGCGCCCGTCACTCCCGAGGATTTCTTCCCCACGGACGATTCGCTGGTGTGCTATGGCCGCAAGATAAACTCGTGGTGGGTGGGTGTCAGCCGCCTGCTGAAATATCGCCGCGATGGTAGTAAGAAGGTCACTTTCAAGGAGACTATGAGTAACGCCGCCTCGTTGCTTGGTCCTCACCGATTCTTCCTCAAGATGGAGCATACGCCCAAGGGGTTGTTGCGTAGCCGCTATGAGGAGTTCTTTTCGGCACACCCCGAACACATGTTGCGTAATATCAGCTATCGTTTCCGCGATGCCGCGCAATTCAACTCACAGGAGATTCAGTATCTGGGTCTGCTGCGAGAGGGTAAGTGCGAGGTGCGTAGCGTGAAGGAGAATCTGTTCTACCTCAAACCCAAGAGCGATATAGCCTATGTTGAACGCAAATTGCAACGCTTCTCGGCGCATCCCGAACTGAAATTCGGCTGTTTCAACTCGCTCGACCAAGCTTCGCCCGAGGGGCTCGATATGATTCTCCGCTGGATAGAGAACCGCCTCTCGCTCCATGCGTAGCCAATGCAATTCTCTTGCAATCCAAAGTACATCGAATCAGACTCTGCGCGAGCCCAATCGCGTCTTTGTTTGTATCATGATAGAATACTATGAAAAAGCTCATTCTAACCACTCTTATTACGCTTTGTGTCAGCAACTTATTGTATGCATCAAGCGGTCTGTCACCCCAAGAAAAAGAGGCCTACCGAGCCGCGGATGCGCTTCTTAAGAAGATGACTCTTGCAGAGAAAATCGGACAGTTGCAACAATTCTCTGCTTACGAGACAACGGTTGTCGGCCCCGAGGGCGAAAAACGCGACCTCGAAAAGGCTATACGCAATGGCGAAATAGGCTCGCTCATTGCAGGCTATAATCCCAAAGAGTCCCATCGCATGCAGAGGATTGCGGTCGAGGAGTCGCGCATGGGTATACCTCTTATCTTCGGTAGTGACATTATTCATGGCTGCAAAATAATCTTCCCCGAAAACATTGCGATGTCGTGCTCGTGGGATATTGAAGCCATTGAGCGTTCGGCTCGCATTGCGGCCGAGGAGAGTGCCGCAATGGGGTTGCATTGGACCTTCTCGCCGATGTGTGATATATCGTCGGACCCTCGTTGGGGGCGAGTATCGGAGGGCTCGGGCGAAGACCCATACCTTGCATCGAAGATTACTGCGGCAATGGTACGCGGTTTTCAGGGTGACGATTTGAGTAGCGACAAAACCATTGCCGCGTGCGTCAAACACTTTGCTGCCTATGGCGCACCACAGGCGGGGCGCGACTATCATACGGTCGATATGTCAGAGATGATGTTCCGCGACCGATTTCTTCCTCCCTATGCCTCGGCCATAAAGGCGGGCGCAGTAACGGTTATGTCATCATTCAACGACTTTATGGGTGTCCCCGCATCGGCTAACCGTTGGCTGTTGTATACGCTGTTGCGTAAGGAGTTGGGCTTTGGAGGCTTTGTGGTGTCGGACTACTCCTCTATACACGAGATGGTGGCACATGGCACGGCCGCCGATGATAAAGATGCTGCCGAGCAGGCCCTGAATGCCCATCTCAATATGAATATGGTTGATGGCGCATATCTTGCTTGTGCAGAGAGCCTTGTGAGGGAGGGACGAATCTCCGAAAAACTCATAAACGAACTTTGCCGCGAGGTGTTGGCTGTCAAATATCGTCTTGGACTGTTCGATGACCCGTTCAAATATGGCTCGCAAAATCAAGATGAAGCCTATTATCGTCCCGAGAATCTTGCCATTGCCAGAGAGCTGGCCTCCAAGTCGATGGTACTGCTCAAAAACGAGGATGCCTTACCCATTGCTGAAGGGACGAAGATAGCCCTTATAGGCCCCTTTGCGGATTCGCCCGTGGACCAACTTGGTGCATGGCGTGCTGCGGGTAGTTCGCGTCGTTCGGTTACTTTCCGCACAGCATTGGAGGAACGTTATGGCAAGGAGAATGTGCTTTATACCAAAGGTTGTGAGTGCATGCAGCCGATAGAGGGTGGCGTTAGCAAGGCGGTTGAAATGGCTCAACAAGCCGATATCGTACTATTGTCGATAGGTCTTGCTGGTTGGCATAGTGGTGAGTCGCGTTCGCTGTCCGACATATCGGTTCCTGCTCCACAACAAGAGTTGCTCGATGCACTTCTTCAGACGGGACGCAAGATAGTGGTAATACTCTCGACGGGCCGAGCAATGGATATACGCAATGAGGTATCCAAGGCCGATGCCGTGTTGGTCGCTTGGCATGGTGGTACTATGGCGGGCCCAGCCCTTGCCGATATTGTTTCGGGCGACAAGAACCCTTCTGGACACCTATCGGTCTCGTTCCCTTATAGCGTCGGGCAGATTCCTGTTCACTATAATTCGAAGACATCGGGCCGCCCCACCGGTGATAAGTATAAACCACAAGCAAACTTCACCTCGGCATACATCGACATCCCCAATGCGCCGCTATACCCATTCGGCTATGGCTTGAGCTATACCGAGTTTGAGTATTCGGATTTGAAGGTGCTCACACCCTCGGTTGCAAAGGGCGATGTTGTAAGGATTAGTGTCAACGTTAAGAATGTTGGCAAGTGTGCGGGCGAAGATGTTGCGCAACTCTATGTGCGTGATGTCGTGGCCGAGACTACCCGACCAGAGCGCGAGCTCAAAGGCTTTGAGCGTATATCACTCCAAGTGGGAGAAGAGCGTGAGGTACTATTCGAGATACCCACTTCGGATTTGGCATATTGCCATATTGACTTCTCGGTCAGGGAGGATGCGGGCGACTTCCGCGTGTGGGTTGGCCAGGACTCTAATGCCACTCTGGAGGGGGAGTTTACAATTAAGTAGAGAATACCCACATAACCAAAAGAGCGAGGGTGTCGCAACAATGTTGTCGGACACCCTCGCTCTTTTTTGTTGGGTAGTTCGGAGTCGCCTATCGTTGAGGAATATCCACGATGGTTTGGCGGCCGTCGATAAGGTAGTCGGTGAAGTAGTCCACCAGACGCCAATAGAAGTATTCGTTCATATTGCCAAACGAGTGACGTTGGGTCGGCAGGTAGAGCATGTCAAAACGCTTGCCGGCGCGAATCAGTGCATCTACTACACGCGAGGTGTTGCCGGGGTGAACATTGTTGTCAATCTCGCCGTGAACCAACATCAGGTGACCCTTCAGACGACGTGCCAACTCGGGGTTGCTCTTGATGTGGTACTCGAAGGTGATTTCGCCATCCTTGCCCACTTTCTCCTTCACGCCGTGGTGCGTCTCGCTCCACCAACGGTTGTAGATGCGGTTGTCGTGGTTGCCGGCGCACGATACAGCCACCTTGAAGAAGTCGGGGTATTGCAGAATAGCGGCTGTCGACATGAAACCACCGCCCGAGTGTCCGTGGATACCTACTCGGTTGATGTCTATGAAGCTGTGACGTGCGGCGAGTTGCTCGATAGCAGCCTTCTGGTCGGCAAGTCCGTAGTCGCGCAGGTTGCCGTAGCCGTAGTTGTGGTACCATTTCGAGCGGTCGGGGTGGCCACCGCGATTGCCCACCGAGATTACGATGAATCCGGCTTGTGCAAGGCGATCGGTGCGGATGCTCATGCGAGTGAACGGATAGTTGGTCGCCTCGGTTTGAGGACCGGGATATACATAGTCCACAATGGGGTACTTCTTCTCGGGGTCGAAATCGAAAGGCTTGTACATGACGCCATACAGGTCGGTTACGCCATCCGCTGCTTTCACGGTGAAGGTCTCGGGAAATTTGTAACCCGCAGCCAACAGTTGTGAGAAGTCGCTCACCTCGAGGGTCATAATCTTCTTGCCTTTGGTGTCGTAGAGTGCGCACTCGGGAATGGTATCCACTCTCGAGAAGTTATCTACAAAGTATTTGCAAGCATCATCAACGATGGGCGAGTGGAAGAAGTCGCCCTCGTTGAGCAGCTTAACCTTGCCACCATCCAGGCTTACCGAGTAGAGGTGTTGGTAGTAGGGATTCTCGCCCTCCTCGCGACCCATGCCGGTGAAGTACACTTTGCGCTCCTTCTCATCAACCTTCAGAATCTCATGAACGTGCCACGGGCCCTCGGTCAGTTGGCGCACCAGCGTGCCATCCTCTTTGTAGAGGTAGAGGTGGGCCCAACCATCGCGCTCGCTCCATTGGATGAGCTCCTTGCCACCATCAACAGCCGACAGAGGACGAACCTCGATGTAGGTGTTCAAACGCTCCTCGATAATGGGGCAGATTGAGTCTTGACCAATGGTGTACGAACAGATGTCGATGCGGTGAAGGTCGCGGCTCGAACGGGTCACAAAGAAGCGGTCGTTGCTGCCAAGCCAAACTCGCGGTTGGTCGTACATGTGACGTTGTTTGTGTTCACGGGGCTTGGTTGCAATCGACAGAGTCTGATTCTTGAAGCACTCGGTCTTAATCTCCTTGCGCGAGTTGTCGCTCATGTCGAATACATAGAGGTGGTACTCGGGAGCCTCCTCTTCGCCCGGCATCTGATATTTGTAGGTCTCCAGCGTGGGACGTGGCTCGGCAATGGCATTGATTACCCACAGCTCCTTAACCTTGCGCGAGTCGGTCAGAATCGTAGCAAAGTGACGCGAGTCGGGCGACCATACTCCATACACACCCTTGCGTTTGTTGTTGCATAGGCTGTCGGTGTTGAGCAGGCTGTAGGGCTGTGCATAGCCAAAGTGAGCCACTCCATCGGTGGTTAGCGCAGTCTCAACCACGGTCGAGTCCTTGTCATCCACCTTGAGCTTCTCGTAATCCTCGCGTGACATGCGATACAGGTTCATGTTCTTGGCAAAAACCACGGTCTTGCCGTCAGGCGAAACCGATGCCCAATTCAACTGATGTGTCTCTTTCTCCTTGTCTTTGAGGTGGGTGAGCTCTCCGCTCTTGAGGTCGTATGCAAAATAGAAAACCTCTTTACCGCTAACCTTTTTGGGCTTCTTGCCTGCCAGCGAATCCGCTTTCGACAACTTCTTGGGCTTTGCATCCTGCGAGGACGTTACCTCAAAGGTTATGGTCGTGCAGTCATCCTCTACGCGCAGATTGCGAATGGGTAGCTGCTCGGCGATGTAGGGGTCGCGTACAATCTTGGTCAGCTCGGCCGCCATCTTGTCGTGGTCGAACATCAACTCGCGGCTCTTTTTTGCCGGGTCTACGATGTACCAACGATTTCCCTCGCTGGTCTTGAACGTGTACCAGAACTTCTCGCCCGAGGGGAACCAGTGAGGGTCGATGCTTGTCGAGAAGAGCATCTTGTCGAGCTTCGATGCGGTGAACCTCTCCGCCAACTCGTAGCGATTTTGCACTGCACTGCCATTGGGCTCTTGTGCAAGAGCAACCCCAGCCGAGGAGAGCATCGCCGCGAATGCGAATACTAAAAATGTCTTTTTCATAGGTTTTATTTGTAGTTTATTTGATTGAATCCGAGTTAATAAAGCCTCGCTCCGCCATCCAAACAGTGTGGCGACGCCCGCACGGCTAATCCTATACAAAGATACGCCAAAACTCCCGAACTACCAAACTCACTTTGCTTGCCTTTGCACCCTCGTGCCTTGCCGCCCGCCCTCTGCACCTTTGCGCCCTCGTGCTTTGCGTCTCGCCCTCTGCACCTCCGTGCCAACCTGCCGTTATATGCGAAACAAAAAAGCGACCTACTTTCGTAAGTCGCTTCTCGTGTGGTACCACCAGGAATCGAACCGGGGACACAAGGATTTTCAGTCCTTTGCTCTACCAACTGAGCTATGGCACCATCAAGTATTCATCTTCTGAATACGGGTGCAAAGGTACGCTTTTTTTTGTAATATCCAAAAACTTTGCCGCTTTTTTTCGAAAATTATTGCCTTTCACACAAAAAGAGCACCCTGCATACTCTGCGGGGTGCTCTCCAGAATATCCGACCACTATCAATTAACCGTCTGTGTGATAGTCTATTGGGTGGCGGGCCTTGTGCAATGCGGACTATTTCTCCGCTGCGGTGGTCTTCTCGGCTGCTTTCTTGCTGCGGCTTGCGGGTTTCTTGGCTGCGATTTGCGCGTCAAGCTCCAGGCTGAAGTCGCTCAAGATGTTCATGTAGTTGATGAAAGCATCGTACGACGAGTCGAATGCGCTACCATCTTGACGAGTGCCCAACCATTTCGATGCCATGTTGTAGAAGTTGCCGGCTTGTTGCATGAAGCTCCAAACGTAGTTGAAGTCAGCGTTGTTTACCTTTGCAACTTTTGCTTTCAGGGCATAGAGTTTGTTGAAGGCCTCGTTTTGGAGCTCATTACCGAGCCAAGCGGTTACATCGCGCTCCTCATCGGTCCAGCTGATGGGGTAGGGGCACGACAGAACGCCGATGGGTTGGTGTTTGTCAGCCGACGAAGCGAGGGTATCGAACTCCATACCACGGCCGATGATAGCTGCGGGGAGCGACTTAACGAAGTCAAAGATACCGCTGGGGGCCTCGTTTGCGATACCGAATGCGCTGTAATCAACGCAGATGTTTACGGTCTCGCCGGTGCTGCCCTCAATCCACTCTGCATATTTGTCGGCGGTCAGAGGCCACTCGTTCCACTCTTTGCACGAGAACTTGAAGGTCAAATCGTCCGACAGTTTGTAGTTGCGCAGCATAACTTTTTGACGTTGGTTGATGGCGCCTGCATAGACGTAGTTGGGCGATTTCCAACCGAGGATGTGACGTGCGCCCTCGGTGAGGATGGTGTTGTAGCCCATCTCGGCGGTCATCTCACCGATGCCGTCCGAGTAGATCATCTCGGTGTTGCAGAATACTTTAGGAGTTACGCCGAACTCTTTTTTGATAGCCTTTTTGTGAGCCTCTGCTTGTTTCTCGAACTCGGCTTTGTCGATAAGCGAAGCGAGCGAGTGCGAGTAGGTGGTGCCGAGGAAGTCTACGTTGCCGGTTTTGGCAAGTGCACGGAACGACTCCAGCACCTCGGGGG